>CAIJOK010000081.1 GCA_903822205.1 uncultured beta proteobacterium
CAGTAGTGCGTGACTTGCGTGTCGTATGGCTTCGGTCTTGGAGTTTTTTTGCATAGAAGGAATAGTAACAAGCACCGGCATCTGAATTCATCTGAATCGGCATGCGACTTCACCTCTGTCCCGCTTTAAGTGGGAAGCCAATTTTTCATATCGGTCAATGATGAATGCTTGTCTTCCATTTGTGGCAAATTTCACCCCCAACTTTCCCCCATCACCTGCGCCTGTGCGAGCACCAGCTCCACTGCCCCATCCTGCATATCCGGCGGATATTTGTATTTGCGCAATATGCGCTTGACCATCAGGCGCAGTTTGGCCCGCACACTCTCGCGCTCTGACCAATCGACACTCAGGTTTTGCCGCAGGTTTGCTGTCAGTTCGTGGGCAATTTTCTTCAGGGTTTCATCGGTCAGTTCGCGTACTGCCGATTCGTTGTTGGCCAGCGCGTCATAAAACTTGAGCTCGTCTTCTGTCAGACCCAGCGATTCACCCCGATGGGCTGCCTCCTGAAATTTCTTTGCCATCTCCATCAGTTCTTCCATCACCTGAGCGGTCTCGATGGAGCGGTTTTGGTAACGGGTGATGACGTTAGCCAGCAGTTCCGAGAATCTTTTGTTCTGTACCACGTTGCTGGCAAAGCGGCTTTTGATTTCGCCTTCGAGCAGACGCTCAAGCAATTCCACCGCCAGATTTTTCTCTGGCAGATTTTTAACCTGTGCCAAAAATTCGTCAGACAGCAGGCCGATGTTGGGTTTATCCAGTCCCACCGCATCAAAAATGTCCACCACGCTGTCGGATACCACCGCCGAGTTGATGATTTGCCGGATGGCCAGTTCTCGCTGTTCGTCGGTTTTTTTCTGGGTGCTCAGTTCTTTTTTGGTTAGGATGACTTTGACCCCCTGCATAAAGGCCACTTCTTCACGCACAGCCCGGGCAAGGTCCAGGGTGCAGCACAGGGAGAATGCCTTGCTCATGGACAGTGCCACATCCGCAAAGCGCTTTTTACCGTCCTTGATGCCCAGGACGTGGTTGGCAGCACCGGCCAGGGTTTTGTGGCCTCCCGTCAAAAATCCACTGTAGTCACACCCGTGCAGCAGGGCGCGCAAGATGTCCAGCTTTTCCATCAGCACACCAAAAGCCTCGTTCGCATCCACAGTGGGACGGCCACGTCCTTTGGATTGGGTGTATTCGCGCATGGCGGCTTTTAGCTCATTGCCAATGCCGATGTAATCAACGACCAGGCCGCCCTGTTTGTCTTTGAACACCCGATTGACACGCGCAATCGCCTGCATCAGGTTATGCCCCTTCATGGGTTTGTCAACATACAGGGTGTGAACGCAGGGCGCGTCAAAGCCGGTTAGCCACATGTCACGCACAATGACCATGTGCAGCGGGTCGGCAGGGTCTTTGAAGCGTTTTTCCAGGCGTTTTTTGACCAAGCTGGTGTAAATGTGAGGGCGCAACAGGGGCTTGTCGCTGGCAGAGCCGGTCATCACAATTTTGATGGCACCCTTTTCAGGGTCAGCATCGTGCCAGGCCGGGCGCAGGCGGACGATCTCGTTGTACAGATGCACGCAGATGTCACGGCTCATGGCCACCACCATGGCCTTGCCGGTTTGCGCGTTGCCACGTTCCTCAAAATGCACCACCAGATCGGCGGCCACACGCTCTATGCGTGGCTGGGCTCCCACCACTTTCTCCAGCGCAGCCCATCGGCTTTTGAGTTTGGCTTGCAGGCTGTCTTCTTCGTCTTCGGCCAGTTCATCGACTTCATCGTCAATCTGTGGCAGGTCTTGGGCTTGAGCTTGAGCTTGGCCAGTCGGCTTTCATAATAAATGGCCACCGTGGCACCGTCTTCCCGGGCCTGCTGCATGTCATAAATGGAGATGTAGTCGCCAAACACGGCACGCGTATCGCGGTCGGTGCTGCTCACAGGTGTGCCGGTGAAGGCAACAAAGGTGGCGTTGGGCAGGGCATCGCGCAGATGCTGGGCGTAACCCGCCTGGTAGCGTTCTGTCCAACCAGTACCCACTGGCGGTGCAAATTCAGCGCGATGTGGTGTGACCGACCCATCGCCAGTTGCTATGACGTTGATCGCTGTACACGCAGTATCCACGGGCGTTGGAGGCACTTTTCGTGCTTTCAGTTTGGCCTCAAAACCGTATTGGGTTCGGTGGGCTTCATCGGCGATCACAACAATGTTGCGCCGCTCTGACAACACCGGAAACATATCCTCGTATTCATCCGGCATGAACTTTTGGATGGTGGCAAACACAATGCCACCTGAAGGTCGGTTGACCAGCAAGTCGCGCAATTCCTGCCGCGAGTGCGCCTGCACCGGTTGTTCGCGCAACAGGTCTTGCGCCAGACTGAACACCCCAAACAACTGGCCATCCAGGTCGTTGCGGTCGGTCATCACGACGATGGTGGGGTTGTCCATGGCGGGTTCCTGCATCACACGCGCTGCAAAGCAGGTCATGGTGATGCTTTTGCCGCTGCCTTGCGTGTGCCAGACCACGCCACCCTTTTGGGATCCACCTGGGCGAGATGCCAAAATGACCTGAGCGATGGCGGCACGAACGGCATGGAACTGGTGGTAGCCCGCTATCTTTTTGATGATGCCGCCATCGTCTTCAAACAGCACAAAATAGCGCAAAAAGTCCAGCAACCAGGCAGGTGCCAGGATGCCCCGCACCAGGGTTTGTAGTTCATTGAATTCACCCAGCGGGTCAAGTGTGATGCCGTCAATGGTGCGCCAGGCCATGAAACGTTCGGCATTGGCCGACAGTGAACCCAACAAGGCAGCGGTGCCGTCCGAGATCACCAGCACCTCGTTGTACTGAAACACGTCTGGGATTTGCGCTTTGTAAGTCTGAATCTGATCAAACGCCTTGCCTACATCAGCGTTCAGGTCAGCGGGGTTTTTCAGCTCAATCAGCACCAGGGGCAGGCCATTGACAAACAGGATGATGTCGGGGCGGCGGGTGTGGTGGTGGCCCTTGATGGAAAACTGGTTGACCACCAGCCAGTCGTTGCGATCAGGCTGACCCCAGTCGATCAGACGAACAAAATCCCCACGGGTTTCGCCGTCTTTTTGGTATTGCACTGGCACACCACCGACCAGCAGACGGTGAAACTGCCGGTTGGCTGACAACAGCGCAGGGATGCCCAAATCCAGGACTTGGCGCAAGGCATCTTCACGCGCTGCTGTGGGAATATCGGGGTTGAGTCTCTGGATGGCCTCACGCAGGCGAGCGGTCAATACCACCTGGCGATAGTGGGAACGTTCTGGCTTGGTGCCGTCATGGGCGATGTCCGGGCCATACCGATGGGTGTAGCCAACGTCCTGCAACCAAGCCAGGGTTTCTTGTTCAAGTTGGTCTTCGGTCATGGTCGTTCCATGGATTTCATCAAGAGTTGTCGCTAGAATTGCACCAGCTCATCTGCCATGCGTAGAAGGAGTATCCGAAGCCCTTACACAGCAATGTGTCGGGGCTTCAGCCTTTTGGGCAGCTCGGTACGCATCTCGCTCCCTGATGAACTTGTCTATCGTGTGCGATCGCAGACAGTAGGCTGTTTTCAACAAGTAAAAGCGCAGGCCGTCTTGTGTTTGGCGTTTGGCAAGTACCACGGCAAAGTCGTGTTGCTCAGCCCAAATGACCACGTGCGTTTCACGGCCACGCTGATTCTCCCACCAGGAAAAGCCAGGGGCGCTTGCATTCTGGATGCACCAAGCCACCCATCGCACCCGCTCGCAGCGTTGCAGGTCTGGAATGCGGTCATCTTCATCGTGGTTATTTTGGCTTGGTGCTTCCGAAATCAAATGCCAAAAGCCGTAGGCCTTGTGCCTGGTGGTGGGGATAAAGCGCACTTTGACCAACTCACCGCAAAACTGTAATCTTGCTTGGGCCACTGTTTCGAGGTACACGGCGTAAATGGCATCCTCATAGGTGCCCCAGTCGCTGTAATCGCGCATGAGCATGAGTGGTGGCGGATGACTCAAACCTGTGGTCTCCACACCAGCAGGTTGAACTTGTCAGCGCGCAGCAGAGCGCTTTGCTCCAGCCGCAACCCCGAACGATGGCGAATGTGTGCCACCAGCGCCAATTTGGCCGGGCTGCTGTGCAAGCCTCGGTGCAGGTAAGACAAGGCGCCGATCAATACATCAGCCAATTGCAACAACAACACATCGTGAGAATGGACAAGTTCGATGGATTCAATCACACTGCGGTCAAAGTCATAGTTTGCATTGCACAGGATGTCATGCAGATGATTGATCTTGGCCTGGCCCCGGGTATCTTTGATGTCCAAAAAAATGCGGTAGCGTTTGTCGGGGTCAATCAGCCGGTTAAGCAGGATATACCACAGCTTGTAGTAAAAATCATCATGACTTTGCAGAAATCGCCCATGATCCAGTGTCTGCTTGTCCGGCACAACCAGACCACGAAAATGTAGAAGGGATTCATCAAAGAACAGATCAAGCAGTGCTGAATAAAACGGCAATTGGCTCGGCGACACCTTGACCCATTTGATTTCAAAGTGGCTCGGAAGGCCAAAAGCTGCCTTGAGCGCCTTGACCTTGCCTGCCAAAGCGCGCCGATGTGATGCGGGGCACCACACCGCACCCAACACCATGGATGGCATGTGATCGTTTTCCAGATGACAAGATTCGTCACAATAAATGGAGATGCGTTCGTTCATGCCAGAGCCTCTCTGGTCGCTGACCCAGCTTGGGGAAGCCGCAATTGGCCGGAGATGAGGCGAGGGAGCAGGGTGTCGCGTAGGGTGGAGAGGGTTTTGGCTTGTTCTGCGTTGTGGCGAAAACGAACAAACAATGGCTCTAATATCGACCCAAAATACTCAGACAACTGTAGGCTTGGCTTCAGGATATTGATTCGCCACATATTTGTTTGACTAAGCTTGGCCTGAACTGCACCTGTGATGTACGGGGTGATATTTATACCTTGCAGTGCAAGCATTACATGTTCGGTTGCCAAACCTGCCTTACCTTGAAGAATGTGTGCATGGTTGTTAACCCAGAACTTCCCCCACACATATTGCATGATCGAAAATCCACTGGCGTTTGCAACTGATCCGTCTTCACCTGTCAACAGATAGATACCGTCGAATAGGTAGTCATCAACAAAATCCATCAACGCTGCTGCACCATAGTACGGATATAGACCTTGTCGCTTTTCACGTTCTTGTCCTGACAAGGGAACGCGCTTTGAGTCATAGATCGAAACTACCTCTTTCAAGCTCACGTAGCTCCACCCCCTCGGCACCAAACCAAGCTCAGATTCCTCAAAGCTATCAGGAAATAATGCCGCCATAGCCTCATCCATGCCAACGGGCAAGCGGCCTTCCATCTTGGCACGCACGGGGTCAAAATCAACAAACCATGACTTGAACTGCGCTTGGGCAATGGCTTCCAGCGTGGCATTGGTTTCGCGCAGCAGGGTGATGCGGTCGTCGAGGGTGCCAAGGATGTCGCAAATAGCGGCCTGATCGTCAATCGGCGGAAGCGGAATCTCAATGCGTTTCATATCGCGTATCGGGAGTTGTGGTTGCGCACTTCCTGATTGCAATAACTTAACCTGCTCCTTGAATAAGGTAGACCTGACAAATAGATACAAAAAGTAGCTGGACAGTTTGAACTGGTCTGAACGAAGAATAACCATGCCAGAATTGATCCTGACATGAGTGAATCGAACACCCTCATGAAAATAGCCTACATTGCCTACTGTGCCTCTTGTCGTAAGAACAACATCGTTACAAACAAGTTTTCCCTTGCGCAAGGCAGCATCTTTCTCAGCGGTAATAAAAGCACAGTTTGAAAAGTTGAAACCCTCTGTGGTTACATTGCCCGTATTCAGAAACAAGCAATGACCTGATGGCGTAAATTCATCTTGGCTTGGATAATTTGTACCTCGATCACCGTCCAAGATGGTCAATGGTGCATCCGCTAACTGAATCCGTTGCCATTCAGAACTCATGGTTCCGTCCTCCCAACTTGCACCAAATCACGATGACTTTCCCCTTTTTGCACCACCACATACCCAGCCAATATCTCACGCTGAAATGAAGCGGGAATCAAAGCCCAATCCACAACCTGTACAAAAATCGGCAAGTCACTGTCTGAAAACGCTTCCTTGAGTTCACCCAAATGGCTTTGCCGATGACCCAGGTCTGCGGGGTTTCGTACCACCAAATCCAAATCACTGGCTTCAAAATAATCGCCATTGACGCGGCTGCCATAAGCCCACACCTCGGCCAGTGGCAGGTGTTGCTGCAATAGCGCCTGCACCCTCAGCAAATAGCGCTCAGGCAGGTGCAAATGCGTTAATTCAGACATCGGTCGCCTGGGTATCTACCCCCAGCTTTTGGTGCAAAACCTCGGCCAGAGTGGCAATGTCTTGCAAAAAGGGGGGAATCAGCGACAGCGTTTCGTGGGCGAAATGCTCACCGTAGTCGTGGGCGGTGCTGTTGCGGTTGTCACGGTATTGAAACCAGCGTTGCACTTCTTCAAGCGTCATCAGACCATGAACTGCCGCCAGACGCAACACATCCTTGATGGGCGTGGCTTCCAGCTTTTTGCCTCCGTGTCCATACGCCTTGAGCGCTTTTTTCAACAGCTTGAAGGCGGTTTCCTGGGTAAGTTCATAACCTTTGACGATGGCATTGCGAAACACCTCCTGGTCAATGCTGCCCTCGGGTGCCTGTTGGTACAAAGTCAGCGACGAATCAAGGGTGCGCCTACAGCGTTGCAATTGATCAATGTTCAGGTATTGCATGGTTTTATGGCGTGTTGAAGGGTCAAGGGGCAGTCATTCTGATTGGGAGAGCTTTTCAATGTTTCAGACTGGGGTTTTAAGTCCACCAGATGTGCCCATGCTGCATCCTCCTCTTTGCGCAGCCAGTCTCGTGCCAGCGCGGGTTCACTGAAAGTGGCATCAAAGATATTGCGCTTTGCTTCAGAATTCATACCCCAACCCTCCCAGTTTTTGCCGAATCAACGCGTCAAGCTTGGCCCCTTTGGCCATTTGCTCGCCCAGTTTTTCGGTCAATTGCTGCATTTTGGTGGCAAAGTCTTCATCGTTGTCTTCGACCTCTTCCGCCCCCACATAGCGGCCGGGGGTGAGAACATGGCCGTGCTGGGCAATTTCAGCCAGTTTGACGCTGCGGCAAAAGCCGGGGATGTCCTGGTAGATTCCCTCACCCCCACCCTCTCCCGCAGGGCGAGGGTGCGATACCGGTTCGCCGCGCCAAGTAGCCACGGTGTTGGCCAGTCGTTCAATCACGGCATCGGTCAGTTCAGACTGCACCCGACTGATCATGGTGGCTTGTTTGCGGGCATCGATGAACAGGACTTCACCTTTGCGGTGGGTTTTCTGCTTGACCAGAAACCACAGACAAGCCGGAATCTGGGTGTTGAAAAACAATTGCCCGGGCAGCGCCACCATGACTTCGACCACATCGGCCTCGACCATCGCTGCGCGAATTGTGCCTTCAGAATTCTGGCTGGAACTCATCGAGCCATTGGCCAGCACAATGCCTGCGCGGCCTGATGGTTTAAGGTGGTAGAGCATGTGCTGCAACCAGGCGTAGTTGGCGTTGCCAGGCGGCGGGTCGCCATAGACCCAGCGGGGGTCGCCCGTCAGGCTGCCGTGCCACCAGTCGCTGATATTGAAAGGCGGATTGGCCAGAATAAAGTCTGAGCGCAGGTCAGCGTGCTGGTTGCGGGTGAAGGTGTCAGCGGGTTCACGCCCCAGGTTAAAGTAAATGCCACGAATGGCCAGATTCATCGCCGCCAGCCGCCAGGTCGTGGGGTTGGCTTCCTGGCCAAAAATGGCGACATCGCCCGTCCTGCCTCCGTGGGCTGCTATGAATTTTTCACTTTGCACAAACATGCCGCCACTGCCACAACAGGGGTCATACACCTTGCCGGTGTGCGGGGCCAGCACGGCCACCAGGGTTTTAACGATAGAAGCGGGCGTGTAAAACTGCCCACCGCGCTTGCCTTCGGCACTGGCGAACATGCCCAAAAAGTACTCATAAACCTGCCCCAGCACATCGCGGGCAGTGCCTGGGTTGTCACCAAAGCCGATGGTTGAGACCAAATCGACCAACTCGCCAAGTTTGCCATCGGGCAACTGGGCGCGAGCGTAGCGTTTGTCCAGAATGCCTTTGAGCTTGGGGTTTTCTTGTTCAATCAGGGTCAGGGCATCGTCGATGCGCCGGCCAATATCGCGCTGTTTGGCAGTAGCACGAAGAGCCTCCCAACGCGCAGGCTCAGGCACCCAGAAGGCGTTGACCTCTGTGTAATAGTCACGGTCTTCCAGTTCGGCCTCAACGTCGCCAGGCTGTGCATCGTGATAAAAATACTCGTCAGCCGGGTCGGTCAGGCGCACCGTCAGCTCGACACGACGGGCTGCAAAGGTGTCAGAGATGTATTTGACGAAGATCAGGCCAAGCACCAGGTGCTTGTATTCGGCAGCATCCATGTTGGCACGCAGCTTGTCCGCAGTGGCCCAGAGGGTTTTTTTGATGTCATCAAGCATGAAATGGTTCCTGGAACTGCCGAATTGTTGAAATGTGTGGAATGTGTGGAATGTGTGGAATGGGTGGAATAATATTAACCAACTGAGACGATGCCTGAGTACTGGATGCAATTACAGCCTACATGCCGCCATCGGCTTGTCGCCGTCATCTTCTGCCCAGTTTTTGTAGTTTGTTAGTCAATTTGTGAAGCTGCTAAAAATCTACAGCTTTTCTTTTTCTTTCAGAAAGTTATTACCATGCGCGTTGTCCAACCATCACAAATAACGATTGGCGAAGTCGATATTTCAAAAATGACGTTCAATCTAAAATCTCGGGATGAAATTCAAAAAATACTAAAAGGATTGCAATTTATTTGATTGACTACATTACTTCGTGATGCCATTTTTGCTTCACTGATAAGGCGCATTTCCCCAAATTTCAGCAATACAAACGGTCGTCCCGATATGTCACTCGTCAGAATTCTCAAAAGCCATAGAAACGACACCAGAATTTGTGTAACCGTTTAGACCCCCCATGCCAAATGCAGTCACTCTAGTGGAGGCAAACAACATTTGTCATTCCCGCGAAGGCGGGAATCCAGTGTTTTTGGATGTTAAAGGATGCACATGAAGTCTGGATTCCCGCCTTCGCGGGAATGACGGTGAGGGGGTCTAAACGGTTACGAATTTGTCAAAGCCAGAAAAGCGCACTCGGCGGTTGAGTCTGCGATCAAGGCCTTGGAAGCACGGTATTGATGCATTCAAGCGTTACGTGTGGTGGGCAGTGGTAGCGATGAACATACGCCGCATAAGTGATATTTTGTGGGAACGCGAAACAGAAGCACAACGGGGCAATGACAAAGGATTGTGTTCAGGAAATGATGATCAAGCAAAACCTGAAAAAATTGACCTGAAAAAATTGACCTGAAAAAATTGACCTGAAAAAATTGCGGCGTAGCGCCCAACAAATTGTCGGTAGAAAACCGGTATGAACAGATAAGTTAGACCATACAAGTTCTTTATCATAGACCTAAAATTGTGAGATCAAATTCAA
>CAIJOK010000082.1 GCA_903822205.1 uncultured beta proteobacterium
ATGGTGATCACCTTGTTTGCTCCTGCCTAAAAATAAGGCAGCGCTTGTAAAACACCTGGATCAATTTTCGGTCGGCACACCCCCTAAAAGTGGATCAGTTTTCAATCGGCATCAACACGCTGGGGATAACGGCGCAGCAAACGCTTGTTTTGACGGCGGTCTAAGAAAACACCTTCCACAGCACAGCCATTGTGACGGCCAGATTGAACCCGATCATCCATTGCAAAAGCGAAAATTTGGCATCAACCTTTGCGTCAAGAAGCGAAATTCTGTTTTCTAGCTTAACGATGTCGGCTTTTGTTGCCAATGTGGTGTCAAGGGCTTCGGCCAAAGAGTCCCTTTGCGCCTGGGAGAAAGCTGCCGCTTGCTCACGCGGCATACCGGCTTTTTCAAGCGTTTCGACAAACCTGAATGTGTCAAAGGTGATGGTGCTCATGGGGCGCTTTGGCTACAAAACCTTAATGAGCGCAGCTATCACGCCTACAGCCACGGCCACGATAGTTCCGAGCCGGATTGTCAATCTTTGTTCGAGTTCCGTCAGGCGATTGTCCAAGTCCTCTTTGGTCACCAAGTGCGATAGCGCGTCCCTGCTGGCATCAACGATTGTTTCTGCCTGCTCTTCGGTAAATCCGGTAGTTCGCAAGCGTTTGACGAATGTATGCGAATCAAAAACGATGGTGCTCATTCCACGCAGTTTACACCTGGGCTGCATGGGGCGTAGGGTAGCAAGTTTTCAAAAAAATGTCGCAAATGACAGGCATCGCAAAAACAGACAGCAAGCAATCAGCCAAACTGGAGAAGCGAATTACGGCCAACACAAAAGCCGGATGGTGCGAAAACGGGCAGATCATGCTGCACATCCGTAACGCAGGACTTTACAAAGCCAAGTGCATGTTGGCCACCATCCAGAATTTTGAAACAGCCATTGACCAATAGGTCCACTTGCTGGCGCTAAATTCGGTCATAACCATGTACCGCAGTCTGTAAAAAGTCTGTAAACGCGCCACAAACAAAAAAGCCCAGAGGGTTAGTCTGGGCTAATTTGTTGATTTTGATGGGGTGGCTGATGGGGATCGAACCCACGACAACAGGAATCACAATCCTGGACTCTACCAACTGAGCTACAGCCACCGCTAAACCGGCTTTGATTATAGGGAACTAGGGGCCCATGCTCAAAGCTGATTTGCACGGACAGATCAAGGCGCGACGGAGGGTGTCCCCTG
Organism: uncultured beta proteobacterium; assembly: GCA_903822205.1. Lineage (GTDB taxonomy): Bacteria > Pseudomonadota > Gammaproteobacteria > Burkholderiales > Burkholderiaceae_C > Rhodoferax. The sequence continues at coordinate 1,224 of CAIJOK010000082.1, forward strand.
CGTATTGGTCCACAAAATGCGGGCTTTCACGTGGTCTTTCAGGACATCGTAATAGGCCAAAGCCTCGGCAGAGTCCCAGGCCCGTGCATAGGGATCGCGGTCTGAGGTGGTTGTGGTCTGTGCTGCGATCTTGTTCACACGCACCACTGCGTAACCGTCTTGGCCCAGGTCCACGCCTAGCCATTGAGGCAATGCCTTGGCATCTGCCCGCAGCGATGCCGTGACGATGGATGCGGGCAAATTTTGTGGCTGGTTGCGTGAAACCACGGTGGGGGCATCCAGCAGCTTGGCCGCAGCGGCGTTTTTGGGCCAGGCAGACAGTTGGGCCTCCCCGTCTTTTTTAGCCAAAGCAAGCGCATGGGTGCGAACAACACGGCTGCGTACCTGGTCTAACACTTGCGCCTGCGGCAAAACGTGGGCCGGACTGTGCGAGACCACCCGCCCTGCCGCCAATTGGCTGGCGGCGGTCTCAATGGCCTCGGTATTGCGCTTCTTGTCGATCGAATCAGCAGAGAACAACGCCGTCAAAAACTTGTCATTGGCCAATACGCCTGTCACACCGGTTGCAGGCTTGCGGGTAACGCTGGCGGTTTTGATCTCTAGGCCCAGCCGGTCGGCAACGGGCTTCAAGCTGTCCGATTGTTCATAAACGGTGTTAGAAAAAAGATCGGCAACCTCGGCAAATTTACGCTGGGCCTGCTGGGTTTGAAGGTCTGCCGTCAAGCTGGATCGCAGCTCGTCCAGACTCCTTCGGACGGGCTTTTTGATGTCGGCCAGACGGATGATGTGGTAACCAAAGTCAGACTCCACCACGTCACTGATGTCGCCTGGTTGCATCGCAAACACCGCATCTTCAAAGGGTTTGACCATCACGCCCCGCCCAAAAAAACCCAGGTCACCCGACTTGGCGGCAGACCCTGTGTCCTGCGAGTTTTTTTTGGCCACGTCTGCAAAGCTACCAGGCGCTGCTCGAACGGCCAAGAGCAGTTCAATCGCCTTGGCTTTGGCCTTTTGCCGTTCAGTGGGGGGGGCATCTTTGGCAGCAGTGATCAGGATATGGCTGGCGCGGCGTTCTTCTTTGCCGCTCAAAGCAATTGCGTTTTGGTCGTAGTACGCTTTCAAGTCGGTCTCAGGGATTTGGATGGATTTTTTGACGGCATCCAGGTCAAGCACCACGTACGCGATCTGCGTTTGTTCGTCGGCTTGAAATTCGGCTTGATGGTCTTTGTAATAGGCCAATAGTTCGGCCTCGGTGGGGCGCACCCCAGCAGTGTAGGCATCAGGTACAAAGCGAGCCACCTGAATCTCTCTTTGCTCGTTGAAGGCCCCTAGGGATACATCGGCCACCCCAGGCACGGCAAATCCAGACTGCCGCAAACCAGATTCAACTTGTTGTGCAGACAGATGACGGCGGACATTGTTCTCAAAGCCCTCAGGGGTCATGCCCTGTGCAGCGGCCAATTGGCGGTAACGGCCCATGTCCACACTACCGTCAGGCTTGCGCAGGGCTGCGATAGTGGCATCCTCCTGTAGAAAGCGTGCGAGTCGCGCATCGCTGGTCCATAGGCCGGACTTGTCGGCGGCAGCCGTCATCACTTTGTTGCGAACCAGTTGCTCTAACGTGGCGTAACGGGCCTCTGGAGAATCGAGCAGCTTGGTATCCAGACCCGGGATGGAGGCACGCATGCGGTCAAGCTCGGACTTGTGGGATGCATCCCACTGGGCTTGGGTAATTTCTTGTCCATCCACGCTGGCCACTGTGCTGTCGGACCTGCCCATACGGTTGTAACCATCGATACCAAACAAGACAAACGACGGGATAATGAGCAAAAACATCAATGCCATCATGATCTTGGTGTGTTTGCGAACAAAATCAAACATTACAAAAAACCCCTATGTCAAAACGAAAAGGCGAACGGTTTGGGGTTCGCCTGGTCGTTTTATTATGGCACGGCGGCAGGCTGGGTGACGTGGGGTTGTCGGTGGACAGTGGTCCAATGCCAATTGTTCGCGGAAGAAAATCGATGCAAAACGCAAACAAACAAGAAAAATTATCAAAATATGTCAGACGACCCAGAATTTTGCGTATAATCTGGTCATCGTCAGACACTTACCACATTATGGCCACAGACAACATCGAGAAGTCGTTTTGCACCACCCGTGAGGCCGCCACCCAGCTCGGGGTGTCGGTGGGAACGGTGCAGCTTTGGGTTGAAAACGGCCTGCTACAGGCTTGGAAAACCAACGGAGGACACCGCCGCGTGATGCGAGACTCTGTCGAACGCCTGCTGCGCCGTTCGCCTGATGCTGCGCAAGCAGCCCCCCCAGCGCCAGTCACCACTGCGGTATCTTCGGGACCGCGTCAGCTCACGATTCTGGTGGTTGAAGATGATCCTTATCTTTTGCGGCTGTACAAGGCGCGCCTATCGCGCTGGCCCATGGCCCCCAATGTGATTTGCCTAGACAACGCTGTTGAGGCCTTGCTAACGATGGGGCGCAGCGGTGTGGATCTACTGATCACCGACCTGCATATGCCACAGATGGACGGTTTTGGTATGTTGCATACCCTGCGTTTGGCCCCCGAAATGGCGCATACCACCATCGTTGTTGTGACAGGTCTTGATGCCGCCGCCATTGCCACACGGGGCACCATCCCGCCTGGGATTGATGTTTTGCCAAAACCCGTCCCGTTTGATCGGCTGCTAACCATTGCTGTCAGTATCGCTAACTCAAGCCAGTTTCTGACTTTGTCGCATTAACCCATGATGCAGGCCACATGAGAATCCGACACCTGTTTATACCCATTGATGACGCTAGGTCAGGTATGGTTCTGGGCTCTTCGGTGAATATCACTCAGGACGGGTATTTGAGCTTGTGTTTTCCGGCCGGTTTGATGCTCACCGACGAAAGTCTCAACCAACTTCATGCACATCAGGCTGAGTTCATTGACATCGAACAGACGGATACCCGCCGTGACGAGCAAATCGCTGTGGATATGGCGCTGGCTGCTCATCGTGTATTGCAAATTTTTGCAGGTGCTGACTTGAATGATCCCACCATGGCAAGTTTGTTTAACCAAGCGTTGTGCTACAGGTGTGCATGATGAGTGACACGTCATTGACTCGCGACGAGGTGATCCGCTGCAGCCGTTATCTGCCAAGTTTTCCAAAGCTGATTACCGAAATATTGACCACACTGGATGACCATGAGAGCAACCTTCGTGTGCTGGTGCGTTGCGTCACCCTTGAACCCATGATCAGCGCACGCATCTTGGCATTTGCCAATACGGCTGCCATGCGTGGTCGCATGGGTTCCGATGTATGCAACGTCAATACGGCCATTTCGCTGATCGGTGTGAACCGTGTGCGTCACATCGTTCTGATGAGCTGCATGGATGCCTTCATGAGTAGCGCAGCCCAGGCCAGCGTACCCGTCAGTTTCTGGCAGCACAGTGTGGCAGTGGGTGTCAGTAGCGTAGAACTGGCCATGTATGTGACCATGCCCGTTATCACATCTGCGGCCTTGGTGGCAGGTTTGTTGCATGATATTGGCCAGCTTTGGCTGTATCGCTTCAGGGCAGAGGACATGCGCATTTGTCAGCATCAGGCTGTCGAGCACAAACGGGGGGCGGATGACGTTGAGCGGGACTACCATGGTGTGGATCACTGCACCATTGGCGCTTGGTTGGCCGAGAATTGGGGTCTGCCTCGCGATGTGGTGGCTGCCATTGCCGGACACCATCAGCCTGAAGAATCATCCGACATCACGCTGGTGTCTCTGGTGCATGTGGCCGAAGTGCTCAGCAACGCACTCGACTTAGGCAACTGCCCTGAAAATCGGGTTACAACCCTTTGCCGCAGTGCCTGCGATAAGTTGGGTTTGGTTTGGAACGACGAGATTCGTCCCCTATTTGGCCGGATTGAAGCGCGTAGTCGTCATACCAATCAATTTTTTATGATAGGTAACCACTAATTCCCTACCAGCATATTCAGGACTGACGCAATAGTTGTCCCTGCATGGCGTGCCGACACAGGCGGTGCAAGTGATACGGCTCGACGGCATCACACCGCCGGGGCAGATTTGCGTGAGACCTAACATAGAGAAAGCTCCTAAGCCATGAATGCTACCCATCCATTGACCAGTGCCGATCCGGAACTGTCCACCCCTCAAACTGACGAGCTGATCAAAAGCATCGGCATACCAGCGCGACCGGTGACCTTGATCAATCTGCAAAAAGAGATTGAGTCTGATGACCCCGACATACGCAGGGCAGCGGCTCTGGTCACCAGCGATGTCACGCTGACGGTGGCTGTGCTGCGAACCGTCAATTCACCCGCTTTTGGGCTGTCGCGCCGCTGCGAAACAGTGGAGCATGCGGTGTCCATGATCGGATTCAAACGCTTGAAGAGCATCGTGACCGGCCTGATATTGCGCAACTTGATGCGTGGTGATGCCCAGCAACTGGCGCACTTTTGGGATGTCTCCGCCAAGCGTTCTCACGCCATGACCCAGTTGGCCAGCGACATGGGGCTGGTCGATACGGATATTGCCCATTCGTTTGGCCTGTTTTGCGACGTGGGCATACCGCTATTGATGCTGCGTTTTCCAGACTACATTCAAACGCTGGCCATCTGTCGCGACGAAACCGAGCGAACCTTTACCCAAGTGGAGCAGGCCAAGTACAACACCGACCATGCCCTGATCGGAGCCATCATGGCGCGCAGTTGGGACCTATCGCCCACGCTTCACCAAGCTATCCGGCTGCACCATGATTATTCAGTTTTCCAAGATACCAAAGTGCCTGAGGTTGTAAGGCAATTGGTCGCAATGAACCTGATAGCCGAGCTGGCCATTCAGCGATTCAGCTATCTGGACAGTGTGGAATGGAACAAAGGGGGGGCAGGTGCTGTCGAACTTTTGGCCATGACGGACTACGAAATCACCGAGTGGATGGACCGCCTATCCTACGACTATGCCAAGGCCGGAACTTAAACGCCCCCGCGCCTCATTCAACATACTCTTTTTTAACTAAGCCGCTTATCATGTCAACATCCCTGCCCACCGTTCTCATCGTGGATGATCACACCGACATCCGCCGCCTGCTCAGCATCACACTGGGCAGAGAGTTTCACGTTATTGAGGCCGAAGACGGCCAGAGTGCCTTGGTCGCCGTGCGCAACCACCACCCCCGTGCGGTGCTGCTCGACGTGATGATGCCGGGCCAGATGGATGGTATGCAGGTGCTTGATGCCATCAAGTCGTCCCCCGATACCTGCAACATTTTGGTGGCCATGATCACCGCACGGGGTCAAGATGCCGACCATGAGGATGCCAGACAGCGCGGTGCAGATGCCTACTTCATCAAACCCTTCAGCCCTGCTGGGGTGGCAGCGTGGGTGCGCAGCAGGCTGCTTGTGTGAAACGTTTGGCTTGCAATCGCTTTTCGCTGCACTTTCAGTTCACAGTCGCGCTGGCTGGGGCCTGTGTACTGGGCGCTCTGTCTGTGGTTTTTGTGATTGAGCTGATGCAAACACAGGCTTTGACCACAGAGGTCACCCCGCATCTCACGGATGCCATGTTGCTAACCCTGTGTGTGCTGCTGTGCCTATCGGTTTGGCCGGCTCATCTCGTCGTACAACACCTGCTGGCCCCGCTTATTCGCTTGGGTCAGGCGGCATCAGACCTTGAAACCAACGCGCAACAGACAGCACCGATCCCCGTCAGCACCCTGCCTGAATTGGTGGTACTGGTTCAAGCATTCAACGCTTTGCAGCACTGCATCACAGGGCTTCGCAGCGCGCAGGATGACGTGGTGGCGGCTCGTACCCAAACCCTGGCCCACAACGAAACACGGCTAAACCACGTACTCAACGCCAGTAACGAGGGTTTTTGGGACTGGGACTGGAGTACCCACCAGGTTTACGTTAATCGGCGCTGTTGTCAGTTGCTGGGGCTGCCAGAGTCCGTTTTATCGTATCCCTCAGAGACTTTTATCGAAAGCTGGAGTCCGCAGGATCAAACCGGTCCGCAAGCAGCTATTCTTGCCTGTCTTGAGCCAGATGCGCCCACCCACCGCGAACTCCAAACCCATAAACCAGATGGAACTCCCATCTGGTTGATCGTCCATCAATCGGTGGTCGAACGTCAGGACGACGGCCATGCTTCTCGCGTGATCGGCTGCATCAGCGACATCACCGATCGGCGCTTGGCCCAGCAGGCCTTGCAGGATAGGACGACTGAACTCAACACCATTCTTGATCTCAGTCCGGATGGCTTTGTGGCACTTGATTCTGCAAACCACGTGCGGTACGTCAGCATGGCATTCACTCGAATCACCGGTTTGGATGCATCGCTACTACAAACTTTGGACGAAGCTGATTTTTGGCGTTGCCTGTATCACAATTGCGTCAGCGACCCTCAGCCCTTAAGCTCTGCCGATCAGGGTACGGTGATTGGTGCAGCGCCTCAATTGATGGACACCTTGTGTACGCGAACCCTGATCAATCTGACATACCCGGTGCGGCGTGTGGTTGATGTGACGCGCAGAGGCAGTCCGGCCGACGCAGTTTCACAAATTTTGTGTTTTCGCGATGTCACCCATGAAGCCGACGTGGCGCGTCTGAAAACTGAATTTTTATCGACAGCGGCTTACGAACTTCGCACACCATTGGCCAGCATTTACGGTTTTGCCGAAATATTACTCAACCCAGATCACAATGACCCAACGCGGCATGAATTTGTAGAGATCATCCACCGGCAGTCTCACCTGATGTCGCAGCTTCTGGATGAACTGCTCAATTTGTCCAGCATTGAAGCCCGGATTGCTGTGGACTTTCACCCCGTTAACACCCCTGTGCAAGCCCTGGTTGAGAACATCGTGTCCACGATGAACCTTCCGCCTACGCGCAGTGCGCCTGTCATCAGCTCGCCCCATGGCGAATTGTCCATGCACGTTGATGTCAACAAGGCTCGCCAGGCTATTTTGAACGTGCTGTCAAATGCCTACAAATATTCTTCTGAGGGTGGCGAAGTTCACATCGTTATCGACTTGGTGGATGCCCCCAGTGGCGTTGCGATGGTGTCAATCAGCGTCACCGATACCGGCATCGGTATGACCCCTGGTCAAAGCAGCCAGATTTTTGACCGCTTTTACCGTGCCAACCGCACCAGCAAAATTCCTGGTTCGGGACTGGGCATGAGCCTAGTCAAAGAAATTGCCGACTTGCATGGTGGCAACGTCACTGTGGACAGCGTCCCAGGGAAAGGCACACGCATTGCCTTGTTGTTTCCGTGTTCATCTGTTCAACAGGCCGATGGCCTACCAGCCCAGCCCATTCACTGAGAGAAACTGCCGTGCCCGCCATTGCCACCCATTACCGTCGCTCACTTGTCTTGCTTTGGCTGGCTGCAGCCCTGTTGTTGGGACTGACTTGGTGGCATGTGATTGCCCTGGTGTCAGACAGCCACACCAAAGAACTGGCCGCAGCAGAACGCGACCTGGCCAATCTGACGCGTGTCAGCCAAGAACACGCTAACCGGACATTCCGTGCTACCGACCAGGTCATCCGTTTTATTCAGTCGCGCTACCTTGAAATTGGCAACCAGCTTAACCTGACGGCCTTGAGCGAACAGGGCGTGATCGATGCTGAGATATTTCCGCAAGTGGGCATCATTGATGCAAAAGGGCTTTATGTGCTGGCCAATCGGCCCATCACCGGCAAACTGGACTTGTCAGACCGCGAACATTTCAAGGTTCACATCAAAGCCGACACGGGAGAACTGTTTGTTTCCAAGCCCGTTTTGGGCCGTTCCACCGGCAAATGGTCCATTCAGTTGACACGGCGCATCACACGGCCCAACGGTGAATTTGCCGGCGTGGTGGTGGTGTCGATTGACCCCAACTATTTCACCCGCTTTTACGGTGAGCTAAAGCTCGGCAACCAAGGACTGCTGGCACTGTATGGTCTTGATGGTGTGGCGCGGGTTCGCAAGGTAGGAACTAAAGAAGAATTTGGCACCAAGGCCACGGATGCCACTTTGTTTGCGCGCATTGCACAGGGACAGACCGAGGGCACTTACACCAAGCGATCCGTGGTGGATGGTGTCGAGCGCATGTTTTACTTTCGCAAGATACCCGGCTACCAGTTGGTGGTGGTGGCCGGACTCGATACGCAGTATTTGCTAGCCAACCATCAGCGCGCCAAAGAGGCCCTGTGGCTACAGGCAGGTATGGTCAGTTTGCTGATCATGGCGCTAGCGGTCGCCATGACACGTTACTTGTGGCAAATTCGCCGCGAAATGCGTATGCGCCAACAAGCACAGCGGCAGATTGAAGACAGAAACGAGCAATTGAATGCGATTTTTGAGCTGAGTCCAGACGGGGTTGTAACCTTTGACCCCCAACTGCGGGTCAAGTACATCAGTCCTGCATTTATCCAAATGACAGGCGCACAGGCAGTACAACTTGCAGGCCTCCACGAAGCCGAGTTTTCTGACTGGCTGGCGCTTTGCAGCACGCCAGGGGCGACTCCCTTTATCGGCATGGCGGCTTTGCGTCAGCGCATCATCCACTCGCCTGAAGACCGCACCCTCCTTGAAGTATCTCAGCCAATCAAACGGGTGATACAAGTGGGACTGCGCTGTAGCCAGGCCAGCACGGTATCCCAAATTTTGTACCTGCACGACGTGACGCACGAGACCGAAGTGGACCGCATGAAAAGCGAATTTTTAGCCACCGCAGCGCATGAGCTTCGCACGCCCATGGCCAGTATTTTGGGATTTTCAGAGCTGTTGTTGAACGACGACTTTGATGCCACTGCGCGGCAAGAATTTGTGAGCACCATCTACAAACAGTCCACCTTGATGGCCCATATCTTGAATGAACTGCTTGACCTGGCGCGCATCGAAGCCCGTCGTGACAAAGACTTTTGCTACGAACGGGTTGACTTGCAAGCGCTGATAACCGACATGCTGAAAGGCTACCCGTTGCCTGCCGAACGCAGCCTGCCACTTTTGGACATGCCTCTACAGCCTCTGTACCTGCTGGCTGATGCAGGCAAGCTGCGCCAGGCTTTGTTAAACGTGATCTCCAACGCCTACAAATATTCGCCAGACGGTGGCGCAGTGCAAATCAAAGCTGCCGTCCAACAGGATGACGCACCGGTCCCCCGTATCTGCGTCGAAATCACGGACTGCGGCATTGGCATGACTCCCGAGCAAGCAGCGCGGGTGTGTGAACGCTTTTACAGAGCGGATGACTCTGGCAAAATTTTAGGCACAGGCCTTGGAATGAGCATCGTCAAAGAAATTATTGACTTACACAACGGCACGCTCAGTTTGACCAGCACCCCAGGCCAAGGCACATGTGTTCGCTTGTGCTGGCCCGCCTATGCCACATCGCATGAATTGCGGCACGGCGTTTCCGTCAACCTCAGAGCCTCTGACACCAGCCCTACAGACCTGGCTTGAATTTCGTGCAATCACAGAACTTTTCGCGTCAATACAACCGGATGGTTCTGTTGCTGGTGGCCATCGTGCTGGGGGTCGTCAGCCTGAATTACTGGAAAAACATGATGGCTCTGGACCACGGGGTTCAGATCAATCTGGCGGGTCGCCAACGCATGCTGACGCAACGCATACACCGGTTGTTGTTGCAGATTCATGGCACCTCGTCACAAAACTTACTCTTGCCGCAGCACGTTGTGGCGCTAGACACAGCAGCCAAGCTGTTCAACGATACCTTGCAGGGCTTTACCTACGGAACGCCAACACGCAACAGTGCCAATCAAGCTGTGCAATTTGACCCCATCGACGACCCTGGAATCCGTGGCACGCTGGGCAATGCCCAGGCGCTATGGCGAGGTTATATGCCCTTGTTACAGGCGCTCACAAGCCTGCCAACACCTGACAACGTGCAGGCAGCCTTGGCTTATGCCGATCGCCATTCTGAACAACTGCTTGAGCTGATGGAGCAACTGACCACCCAAATGACGTTTCACAGTCAGGCACACGCACATCAGTTGCTTTGGCTTGAGGGCTTGTCGTTGACATTGCTCCTTCTGCTGCTTGTGTGGTCCTTGTCACTCAAACGTCAATTGAATTTGGACGCACAAGCCAGAATCGAGGGCCTTCAACAACAAGTTGCCCACAGTGCGACAGAGCTGCAATCGGTCACCCGTCAGATCGACGATCTGATCGAAGTCAGCCCTGATATGGTGTGGGAAAAAGACACCATCGGGGTCTATCAAAGCTGCAATTTGCCTTTTGAAAACCACTTTGGATTAAGCCCCGGTCAGATCATCGGCAAAACCGACTTTGATCTGGTGTCCTATGACTTGGCCCAAACCTACCGTGAGAGCGACCGCCAGGCCATCGCTGCACGCCAACCCACCCGCCTTGAAGAATGGCACACCCCGGCCGGCAGCAACGATGCCTGTCTGTATGAAATCATCAGATCTCCCATTCGCGATGTGACCGGCAAATTAACAGGACTGCAATGCGTTGCACGCGACATCACCGAACGAAGAGCGGCTGAGACCGCTTTAGCCGCAGCAGATAGCCATCGACGCATGCTTGAGCTGTGCATTGCCAAACTCAATGACGTGGTGGTGATCACAGAGGCTGACGCTGTCGACGAACCCGGGCCGCGCATCGTGTTTGTGAATGATGCCTTTGAGCAATTGACCGGCTACAGCCGAGACGAGGTCATCGGCCAGTCCCCCCGTCTGTTGCAGGGCGCAAAAACACGTCGCAGTGAGTTAAGCCGCATCCGCGATGCTTTGAGGGCCTGGAAAAGTGTGCAAACCGAACTGATCAATTACAAAAAAAACGGCGATGAGTATTGGACCGAGATCAACATCACCCCGGTGGCCGATGCCACAGGCCGATTTACCCGCTGGATAGCAGTGCAGCGCGACATCACAGCGCGCAAAAAAGTCGATGCCGAGATGCTGCTGATGTGTGACCGTGCCAATGAAAGTTCACGGCTCAAGTCCGAGTTTTTGTCGGCCATCAGTCACGAAATGCGTACGCCCATGAATGCTGTACTGGGTATGGCGCAATTGCTACTCAAGACCCCACTGACGAACAGACAAACCTTGTACGTCAACCATATCTTTGAAGCCGCCACAAACTACGTACAGGTCATCAACAAAGCCCTAGATTTCTCAAGCATGGAAGGGGGCCATCTGGTCATTGAATGGCTGCCGTTTGATCTGCGGGCATTGATGGCAACCCTGGAGCTATTCACAGCACCCAAAGCGCAGGCGAAACGTCTGACGCTGCACTGCACCATCGACCACACACTGCCGCAGCAACTACAGGGGGACGAACGCCGATTGCGCCAATGCCTGCTGATTTTGCTGGACAACGCTGTCAAATTTACTGCCAAAGGGGGCATTGTCCTGAATGCCCGTGCGGTGTCTCGGTTAGGCCAAGTGTGGTTGCGGCTGGAGGTGACCGACACCGGCATCGGCCTGGGCGACGAGGTTCGGGAACGCTTGTTTCACCCCTTTGTTCAGGGCGAAGGCGGCATGACGAGGCAGTACAGTGGCATTGGGCTGGGCCTCGTAGTTTGCCGGCAACTGGTTGAGCTGATGCAGGGCCGCATGGATGTGGACAGCACACCTGACCGCGGCAGCACTTTTTGGCTTGAACTGCCGATCAGGGGGTAAAAATGTTGAAGGGAAACGTAAATACCAAATGTGCAAAACACCGCGATCACGATCACGATCACGATCACGATCACGTTCACACGACGGGGGCCTTGACCAAAACGTCCCACCATTTTTTTGACACTGGAGCACATCCATGAACAAATTGATCAGTTTTCTCGAAAAAAAGCCACTGGGAACCCAATTGCGCTGGGGCATCGGTACGCTGCTGGGCATTGCCTTATTGCTAGGCGGACAGTCCATCTACGGTGCGCGTCAGCAAGCCATTCAGATCAGGCACATGTATGAAGTCGATCTGCTGGGTGTGTCTCACATCAAAGAGGCCAATATCCACTTGATGGAGATCGGGCGATCGCTGCGGCAAATGATGTTGGCACCCAATGCGTTGGAGCGGTCTGAAGCCAGACGCACGCTTGAGTCGGCACGTGATGAGCTGTTGTTACACATCGAATCGAGCAAGGCGCACGTTGTTCAGCATGAAAACCAGCATCTGCTGGAAGCCACCCAAAACATGGTGGTGCGTTACCTGCGAAATGTGGATCAGATTGTTACGCAGGTGAACGCCAATCGAGAGTACAGGGTGGATGCCACCGCAGGTCTGCTCTTCGAGGCTGACAACGTCAACGTATTTGAAGAAACGCATCGGCTGATGAGTGAGCTGGTCAAAAACAAAGAGGTCGGAGCAATGCGCGCTTGGGAAAATTCCATTGCCTTTGCCAATACCACTGAGCGGATCAGTCTGGCCTTGTTGGTGATTGGACTGACGACGGGTTTGGGCGTGGGGCTGCTACTGGGGGTTGCGGTGCGCTTGCCGCTGGATCGGCTGCGCCTGAGCATTGACGGCCTGGCCCGTGGTCAACTTGAACTTGCCGTGCCACACACAGATTTTAAAAACGAGGTGGGCGACATGGCACGCGCAATCACAGTGCTTCGTCAGACCGCTGTCGATGCTGAAACTTTGCGCTGGGTCAAATCTGGGGTGAACGATATTTCTGCCAAAGTTCTGTCCATCGACCGGCTTGAGACCTTTGCCTCTGTGCTGATGGCGCAATTAACGCCCATGGTTGGGGCGCAGACCGGCCTGTTGTATGTTCAGGACATCCAAAAAAACCACTACGCCTATGCCGGCGGGGCCGGCGTGGCTGACGCTTCCAAACTTATCCCTTTTTTTGGCGTCGATCAGGGTCTTGTGGGGCAATGTGCCCGCCAGGTCGTCCCCATCACCTTGAATCAGATCGATCAACACGACTTGCGGGTGCAGTCTGGCCTGGTGGATGCCATGCCGCGCACCGTGTCTCTGTTGCCCGTGGTCAGCGTGGGCACGGGCATGGTGATCGCCGTGCTCGAATTGTGCAGACTGGACAGCCCCAGTGCCCGTCATCACGCCCTGCTGTCAGCCATGATGCCGCTGATCGCGCTTAATCTTGAAATTTTGGAGCGCAACCGTCTCACCCGTGAATTGCTTGCCACAACCCAGGCCCAAGCCTGTGATCTGGAACGTTCAGAAGAGGAAATGCGGATGCAGCAAAATGCCCTGAGAGAGCAATCCCTGCAATTGCACCAACAGAATGAAAAAATCACGGAAGCCGCCGAGAAAGCTGAGCTTGCCACCCGCGCCAAGAGCGAATTTTTGGCCAACATGAGCCATGAAATTCGCACCCCCATGAACGCGGTGATCGGTATGTCGCATCTGGCACTCAAAACCGATCTGTCGGATAAACAACGTGACTACGTCAGCAAGATCAATTCTGAGGGCAAGGCCCTGTTAGGCATCATCAACGACATCTTGGACTACTCCAAGATGGAAGCCGACAAGATGACGCTGGAGTTGGCACCATTCTGGCTGGACAACGTGCTCGACAGCGTGTGTACGCTGGTGGCGCAAAAAGCCCATGAGAAAGGCCTAGAGTTTTTGATCCGGGTGCAGCCCGATGTACCCCAGTCGCTGGTGGGTGATGCCATCCGCTTCAAACAAATTTTGACCAATTTGACCAACAATGCCATCAAATTTACCGAACGCGGCCAGGTCAATCTGACGGTGGCAGTGGCGCAGCATCCCAAAACCCCGCATGGGCAAGACGGGCAACTGGATCGTATTCAGTTGCGGGTGTCGGTTCAAGACACTGGCATAGGCATGACAGCAGAGCAACTCAGTCACCTGTTCACCTCGTTTTCCCAGGCTGACAGCTCGACGACGCGCCGTTTTGGAGGCACCGGTTTAGGCCTGGCAATCTCCAAACGCTTTATCGAGATGATGGAAGGACAGATCGATGTGGTGTCTGAGCTGGGCGTTGGCAGTACGTTTAGCCTGACTGTCTGGATGGACCAGTCAGCCCAGCAAACACGGTCTCCTTTGATGACCGAGGCCGATCGCAGTGTGCGCGTGCTGGTGGTGGACGATAACGATGCGGCACGCCAAATTTTGACCGAGCAGTTGACCGGTCTGGGCCTGCGTTCCGATACCGCCTCAAGCGGTCAGGCGGGTTTGCACGCTTTGCACAGCGCTGATCTGGCTGACCCCTATGAACTGGTCTTGATGGACTGGAAAATGCCCGGTATGGATGGCATTGAGGCCACCCGTCGCATCGTTCAGGATGCCACACTGGCGCACCACCCTGCGGTGGTGATGGTCACCGCATTTGGGGCTGACGAGGCCAGAACTGCTGGATTGATCGCAGGTGCGAGTGCGTTTTTGGACAAACCGGTCAGCCAGTCGCGCCTGTGGGACACCTTGGCTGGCATGATTCGGCCCGAGACGGTTGCTTTGGGGGATGTCGCGTTGCAAGCGGTCAACACCGGTCAACTGGATGGTTTAAGCGTGTTGTTGGTCGAGGACAACGAGATCAACCAGCAAATTGCACGCGAACTGATGGAGTCCATGGGCGTGCTGGTCACCTTGGCAGGCAATGGACAGCAGGCGCTGGACTTGCTGCAAGCCGCAGCGCAACCCCTGCCGTGGTCGCTGGTACTGATGGACTTGCAAATGCCGGTGATGGATGGCCACAAGGCAACGCTGATCTTGCGCCAACAAGATCGCTTCAAAAATTTGCCCATCGTTGCTTTGACCGCCCACGCCGCCACCCATGAGGCCGAGCGCTGCCTGGCTGAAGGCATGAACGCCCACCTGACCAAGCCGATCGATCCGGACGAGCTATTCATGTGTCTGGCGCAGTGGGGCAAACCGGTGTCTGGCCCGGGCCGTCACCTGGCGGCGAATGGTGTTGCACATCAGCCTGTCATGCCCGTCCATTCTGCGCAGAGCGCGACTGTGTCAATAACACCCATCGTGCCTTCGTTCCAGATTGAAGAGGTCAACGTAGCCAGTGGTTTGCGCCTGTGTGCCGGCAACTTGAATCTTTACATGGACTTGCTTGTCAAGTTTTTGCACAACATCAGCCTGTTGCCTGCGCAGTTACAAGAGGATATCAACCAGCAGAAATGGGAGCAGGCAGAGCGTACTGTTCACAGCCTGAAGGGCGTGGCGGCCAACATCGGCGCTGAACGGTGCAGTGCGCTAAGTGGCGATCTGGAACAGGTTCTGAGCCAGGCAGTGGTGCAGGGTTACCTGGCCAACGATCCTGCGCAGCTTGTCGCCCCTTTGCTGGAACACCTGGGGCAACTGGCACAAAACATGCAAACGGTACTGGCCTCTGAGACGCAACTTGCGCCTTCTGCCAAGACGACACCGAGCGAGCCAGTGGATGCAAAGCAACTGCAACAGGTGATCCAACAATTGGCTGATTTACTTCAAGCCGATAACGTCGAGGCCGAGCTGCTGCTGCAATCGCAAGCGCTTGTGCTGCGCTACGGCCTGGGCGGCCAGGCCTTTGATCTGATGGAGGTCCAAGTGCGTGATTTTGATTATTCTGATGCGCTTGACACGCTGCAAGAAGCCACGTCGGTGACACCGTGATGACAATGTGATGACACATTTCAACCCAAAATAGGGATACGCCATGGACTTGTTTTTGCCCGTCAAACCTACCGTGTTGATCGTGGATGACACGCCAGCTAATTTGTCACTCCTGGGCGGTTTGCTTCATGAACATTACACCGTCAAAGCAGTCAACCACGGCAACAAAGCCCTCAAAGTGGTCAGCCGAGAGCAGCCTGATCTGATCTTGCTGGATGTGATGATGCCCGACATCAATGGCTATGAAGTGTGCCGCAGACTCAAGGCCAATGTGCATACCCGGCACATCCCCGTCATTTTTTTGACCAGCAAGACCGACATTGAGAACGAAGAGATGGGCATGTCTCTGGGGGCGGTTGATTACATCACGCGGCCTATCAATGCGCAGGTATTGATGTCACGGGTCAAGGCACATTTGGTCAATGCGTCCAACGCCCGCACCATGCGGGTGAACAACGAATACCTTGAGTTTGAAGTGAGCAAACGCGCCAAAGAACTGGTGACTCTGCAAAAAGTGACCATCCTGGCGCTGGCGTCCTTGGCCGAGGTTCGCGATGTCGAGACCGGCAACCACCTGTACCGCACCCAAAGCTACATCCAGGCACTGGCCCACAAACTGCAAGACTACCCCCGTTTTTCGAGCTACTTGAGCAGCACGATGATCGACATCATCGTGCAGTGTGCACCACTGCACGACATCGGCAAGGTGGGCATCCCGGACCGGATATTGCTAAAACCCGGTCGCTTTGAGCCTCACGAATACGAAATCATCAAAACCCACCCCACGCTGGGGTATGAGGCTCTTTTGCAAGTGCAGGCGGCCTCGGATGATTCGGTCTATTTTCTTGAGATAGCCCGTCAAATCGTCTATTCACACCACGAAAAATGGGACGGAACGGGCTATCCGCAGGGCCTAGCGGGTGATGAGATCCCGATCCCGGCCCGACTGATGGCACTGGCAGATGTCTATGATGCGCTGGTCAGCCCTCGCGTCTATAAGGCTGCCAAAAGCCACGCCGATGCCACCGCCATCATCATCAGCGGCAGCGGTCAGCATTTTGACCCTGACATTGTTGCTGCCTTTGTTGCGCTGGGCGATGAATTTCAGGAGATCGCAAAGCGCTTTGCCGACAGCGTCCACGGCCTGCACTCCAAGGCACTGTCTTTGTCGCGTGCAATCAGCAAGGCTTTCGCTGACGAACGCTCTGCACCCACGGCGAAGTGAATCCGTCCCGTCGACGAACGGTTACCCTAAGTTCTAGCTCTATCGTCTTCATGGTCACTGCCATCGACGCAGCCGCAGAGGCTGTCTTTGACCCCCTGCCAGTGCTGCGCATGGGGTCAGAGACCGGATGGCTGCGTCGTCTGGACAGTGCCTTGGCGGCCATGATGCACCAGATTGACCCAGCCGCGTCGCCACTGCTTTTGGTTTGCACGGCGTTTTTGGCCCACATGGAAGGACGTGGGCACACTTGCCTGCCGCTGCGGCCTTTGGCGCTTGATGCCATGGGCTTTTTGGGTCTGCCCCCCGCAGCGCAACCCCTATGGGACTTGCTGCGACCGCATTGCCCCGCCCAATGGTCTGACTGGCTGACTGACCTGCGTGCCAATGCCTTGGTTTATTCGCCCACGCGCTCTGTGATGGACAAGGCGCAGCCTATTGTGCTGAGCGGCACTGATGACGAGCCTTTGCTGTACCTGCGTCGCTACTGGCAGCACGAACAAAGCCTGGCCGCTTCACTGATCAACCGCGCCCAAATGGCCTGGCCCGTCGATGAGGCACTGGCGTGCCAGTGGCTGGATCGTCTGTTTGACCCACCTGACCCACCTGACCCACCTGACACACCAGCCGATGCCGGTACAGATGCCAAAACCGAGACAGGTGCTGTCCATTGGCAAAAGCTGGCCTGCGCAAGCGCTTTACGGGCCGGTTTAACGATCATCACCGGCGGGCCAGGCACCGGCAAAACCTATACCGCTGCCCGTTTGTTGGCCCTGCTGTTGGCCATGCAAACCCCCGATCAACCCCTGCGAGTGGCACTGGCCGCGCCCACCGGCCGGGCTGCTGCACGTCTGCGCCAGTCCATCGATGCCTCGCTGGGCGACTTGGGACAGCGGCTGGGCACGCAGCTTGACCTGGCCGGCCTGGCCCGTCGCATCGGTGCAGCCAAAACCCTGCATGCCTTGTTGGGTTCACGGCCTGGTACACGGCAGTTTGCTTTTACGGCAGAACATCCGCTTGATCTGGATGTGTTGATCGTCGATGAGGCTTCGATGATCCATCTGGAGATGATGCGGGCACTGCTGGACGCTATGCCTGCGGGTGCCAGGCTGATTTTGCTGGGCGACAAAGACCAACTGGCCTCGGTGGAGGCCGGTGCAGTCATGGGCGACCTGTGCAGCACGGCCCAAGCCGGGTTGTATTCACCCCAGACAGCCCGCTATGCCTTGGCCGCCGCCGGGCAGACCCTGCCCAGTTCATGGATCAGCCCCCAAACCCCTGCTCCTGCGCTGGCGCAACAGACCGTCATGCTGCGCCAAAGCCACCGTTTTGGTGGGCGCATCGGGCAACTGGCGCTGGCCGCCAATCGGGGCGACAGCGACCAGGCCCTTAAGCTGCTCGGTCATGATCCATCGCAAGGGGTGTGTGCCATGTGTCCGTCAGATAGCCATCCCTTGGTGTATCTGGCGGTGTACGGACGCACGGGGGCAGCAGCCTGTTACGCCGATTACCTGCGGTTGATAGCCCACCGCCCCTCGGATGCCCTGCGTTGGCCTGATGCCCACACGGCATGGGTAAAACAGGTGTTGCAAGCCTTTGATCGGTTTCGCATTTTGTGTGCCATTCATGAGGGCGACTTTGGCACGGCAAACCTTAACCTGGCCATTGAGCAGGCTCTGGCCAATGCCGGTTTGCTCAGGCCCACAAGCGAGTGGTACAGCGGCCGTCCCGTCATGGTCACCCAAAACAACCCCGTGCTGGGGGTGTTGAACGGCGACGTGGGCATCACCCTGCCCGCTGGCCCCGCAGGGGTACGGCCTACAGACCTGCGGGTTTATTTTTTGGACGGCGACAGCCTGCGGTCGGTACGCGTCAGCCGCTTGGCGCAGGTTCAGACGGCCTTTGCCATGACAGTGCATAAAGCGCAAGGCTCGGAGTTTTTGCACACGGTTTTGGTCTTGCCGCCTGGTGGGACGCAGGTTTTAACCCGTGCCTTGGTCTATACCGGCATCACCCGAGCACAGAAACAATTCACCCTGGTTGAGGGGCAACGCGGCCTGCTGCGGGCCGCCCTGGAGCATCCTGCCCAGCGTGCCAGTGGCCTCAATGTTGCCTTGGACCGCATCAACCCGTCCCGAATAAATGCGCAAAAACCAGCGAGTGGCCCTTGAAAGCCACTTGAACGCCCTTATCATTAGCACTCGATAGCGGCGAGTGCCAAAACCATGCATCACAGTGTGGACAACACACGGATATGTGGCCTTGCACATCCGCTTCGCAAGCACACTCGTTCAAATGCACGAGCTGGCGTTTTATCTTTTTGTTTCACAATTTTTTGGAGAACCCATGAAACTTCGTCCCCTGCACGACCGCGTGATCGTCAAACGCATTGAAAACGAAACCAAAACTGCATCCGGTATCGTCATTCCGGACAGCGCCGCCGAGAAACCCGACCAAGGCGAGGTTTTGGCTGTCGGCCCCGGCAAAAAGAATGACAAGGGCGAGCTTGGTGCGATGAGCGTCAAGGTTGGCGACCGCGTTTTGTTTGGCAAATACAGCGGTCAGACCGTCAAGGTTGATGGCGACGAGCTGCTGGTCATGAAAGAAGACGACCTGTTTGCCGTCGTCGAAAAATAAGACTGGCCTCTTCATTCGCATCATTTTCACATTTTTAATTTAAAACATTTCAGGAGCCAAACATGGCAGCAAAAGACGTAATTTTTGGCGGTGAAGCCCGCGCACGCATGGTTGAAGGCGTGAACATTCTGGCCAACGCCGTCAAGGTCACCCTCGGCCCTAAAGGGCGCAATGTGGTGCTTGAGCGCTCATTTGGTGCGCCCACCGTCACCAAGGACGGCGTGTCGGTCGCCAAAGAGATTGAACTGAAAGACAAACTGCAAAACATGGGTGCGCAGATGGTCAAAGAGGTCGCCTCAAAGACCAGCGACAACGCCGGCGACGGCACCACCACCGCCACCGTATTGGCTCAGGCCATCGTGCGTGAAGGCATGAAGTATGTGGCCGCCGGCATGAACCCCATGGACTTGAAACGCGGCATTGACAAGGCTGTAACGGTTTTGGTCGCAGAGCTAAAAAAAGCCTCAAAAGCCACGACGACATCCAAAGAGATTGCCCAAGTGGGTTCTATTTCTGCCAATGCTGACGACACCATTGGCAAAATCATTGCTGACGCAATGGATAAGGTTGGTAAAGAAGGCGTGATCACCGTTGAAGATGGCAAATCGCTGGAGTCTGAACTGGACGTGGTCGAAGGCATGCAGTTTGACCGTGGCTATCTGTCACCTTACTTCATCAACAACGCTGAAAAGCAAGCCGCTTTGCTGGACAACCCCTTTGTGCTGCTGTTTGATAAAAAGATCAGCAATATCCGTGACTTGCTGCCTGTGCTCGAGCAAGTGGCCAAGGCCCAGCGCCCGCTGCTCATCATCGCTGAAGATGTTGAAGGCAAAGCCCTGGCTACTTTGGTGGTCAATACCATCCGTGGCATTTTGAAGGTGGTTGCTGTCAAGGCACCCGGCTTTGGCGACCGCCGCAAAGCCATGCTTGAAGACATCGCCGTCCTGACCGGTGGCAAGGTCATCGCCGAAGAAGTGGGCCTGTCCCTTGAAAAGGTCACACTGTCTGACCTGGGGTCAGCCAAGCGCATCGAAGTGGCCAAGGAAAACACCACCATCATCGACGGCGCAGGTGCGACAGCAGACATTGAAGCCCGCGTCAAACAAGTGCGTGTGCAGATCGAAGAAGCCACCAGCGACTATGACCGCGAAAAACTGCAAGAACGCGTGGCCAAATTGGCTGGCGGTGTTGCCGTGATCAAGGTTGGCGCAGCCACCGAAGTCGAAATGAAAGAGAAAAAAGCCCGCGTTGAAGACGCTCTGCACGCTACGCGTGCAGCCGTTGAAGAAGGCATTGTGGCCGGTGGTGGCGTGGCATTGCTGCGCGCCCGTCAGGCCGCAGGCACCATCAAGGGTGACAACTCTGACCAAGACCACGGCATTGCGCTGGTGCTAAAAGCTGTCGAATCACCATTGCGTGAAATTGTCTATAACGCCGGTGGCGAGGCCTCTGTGGTGGTCAATGCTGTGCTGGCTGGTCAAGGCAACTATGGCTTTAATGCAGCCAACGACACCTATGGCGACATGATCGAAATGGGCATTTTGGACCCCACCAAGGTCACCCGCACTGCGCTGCAAAATGCAGCCTCGGTTGCATCGCTGATGCTGACCACCGAATGCATGATCGCTGAGTCCCCCAAGGACGAAACACCTTCAACCGGCATGGGCGGTGGTGACATGGGCGGTATGGGCGGCATGGGTGGTATGGGCATGTAATACGCCCATTGCCATTCGGCATTCACTATTTGCATCCTTGCACACGATTGGCCGGTCGGCTTGATCGTGTGTTGGTGCAGCAGTCCGGGCCACAGTGCAAACTGTGGCCTTTTTTTCGTCTGAAAGAAGCCAGGTGGTGTCATCATGCCTCAAAATTGAAGTGATCAACCAAGGGGAATACCATTGAAATCAGGCATCAGGGACAACAAAACACGCGGCCACGTGGCTGATTTTTTACGCGACAAACTGACCAGCGGCAGTCACCTGTCGGTTGTGTCGGCGTACTTCACTATTTACGCATACCAGGCACTGGGCGATCAGCTTGACAAGCTTGCATCACTCAGATTCTTGTTTGGCGAACCCCAATTTATCCAGACGCTGGACCCGGACAAAACCGACAAAAAAACCTTTAGGATAGAAGACGAAGGGCTGACGCTGTCCAACCGGTTGCAACAAAAAGAAGTGGCACGCCGTTGCGCACAATGGATCACGGACACGGTAGAAATTCGATCCATTCGTGCGTCCAATTTGCTGCACGGCAAGCTTTACCACATTGACGATGGCAAACGTGAACATGCCCTGATGGGAAGTTCCAACTTTACCCAGCGCGGTCTTGGATTGTCTGCATCCTCCAATATTGAGTTGAATATGGTGGTCGATAGCGACCGCGATCGTAGTGACCTCAAAGCCTGGTTTGATGAATTATGGAATGACATTGCATTGGTGGAAGATGTCAAATCCAGTGTGCTTGAATATCTGGCACAGCTCTACGTGGACCATGCCCCTCAGTTCATCTATTTCAAGACACTGTTTCATATCTTTGAAAAGTTTTTGTCGGGTCAAGCCGAGCAGGCGCAGTTCTTTGACAAAACGGCCATCACAGATACTGACATCTGGCAAACCCTGTTTGAATTTCAAAAAGACGGGGCCAAAGCAGCCATTCAAAAGATAAGCACGCACAACGGCTGCATTTTGGCCGACAGCGTGGGGCTGGGTAAAACCTATTCTGCCCTGGCCGTCATCAAATATTTTGAATTACGCAACCACCGTGTGCTGGTGTTATGCCCCAAAAAGCTGCGTGAAAACTGGACGGTTTATCAGGGCAGCAACATGACCGATCTCAATCCCTTTGTGAAAGACAGGTTCAGTTACATGGTGCTGTCTCACACGGACCTATCACGAGAATCGGGCAAGTCAGGAGATATTGATCTGGCCGCCATCAACTGGGGTAACTTTGACCTGGTGGTGATTGATGAATCGCATAACTTTCGCAACAACGTCAAAGGCAAACGTGATGCCGACGGCAACACCATCAAAAAAAGCCGGTATGAGCGGCTGATGCAGGACATTATTAAAGGCGGTGTCAATACCAAGGTCATGCTGCTGTCGGCCACCCCCGTCAACAATGACCTGAAAGATTTACGAAACCAACTGTACTTGGTGTTCGGGGGCCAAGACTCTGCGCCCTCTACTGGCATTGCCAGCATCAAACAAACGCTGGATACCGCACAAAAAACCTTTAATGCATGGGCCAGTCGGCCAGGTGATCGTGACCCCAAAAATCTGATGGATGCGCTGCCTGCGGGTTTTTTTACTTTGCTGGATGAACTGACCCTTGCACGATCGCGCCGGCATATTCAAAAGTATTACCAGGCATCCATGGCGCAGATGGGGCAATTTCCAAAGCGGGCCAAGCCCAGGGCAATTTATGCGGCCATCGACAACAAAGGGCGTTTCCCGACTTATGACAAGCTCAACGAAGAGATTGAAAAATACCAACTGTCTCTGTTCAAACCCTCCACTTATGTCTTGCCCCAATTCAAGCATCACTACCAGGGGGACATCAATGTGCGCAATTTCACCCAGGAAAATCGGGAAAAGTTTTTGATTGGCATGATGAAAGTCAATTTTTTGAAACGACTGGAAAGCTCGGTCCAATCGTTTGCCATCACCATGAATCGCACGGTGTCCAAAATTGAAAATTTGGAAAAGAAACTGAATGCCTATCAAAAATGGCGTGATGACCATCTATCCAACCTGCCAGAAAACCCGTTTTTAATCACAACCGATGCCAACGGCGAAAAAGAAAACGAAGACGATGACGATGATGAAGGGGAATATGAAAACTTGCGAGAGGCTTTTGAAGTAGGTGCCCTCAAATACCGCATGGAGCATATAGATGTGGACAGGTGGCTATCCGATCTGTCCGCAGACAAACAGCAATTGGCCTTGTTGGCCACCAGTGCCGATAGTGTCAGCCCGGACCGTGATGCCAAACTGGGTGAACTCAAAAATATCATTCAAACCAAAATCACCCTGCCCACCACCAACAGTTTGGGTGAGGCCAACCGCAAAATCATTGTGTTTTGCGCGTTTGCCGACACTGCGGCCTATTTGTATGAGCAACTACAGCCCTGGGCCAGCACCACACTGCACAGTCATATTGCACTTGTGTCGGGTGGAACACGTCCCAACCGCAGCACATTTGGCACGGCAGACTTTCACCAGATATTGATTAACTTTGCACCACGCGCCAAGCAGCGCGCCAAAATGTCCAAAATGCCGCAGACAGGCGAGATTGATATTCTGATTGCCACCGACTGCATTTCGGAAGGCCAAAATCTGCAAGATTGCGATCTGTTGATCAACTATGACATTCACTGGAACCCCGTGCGCATCATTCAGCGCTTTGGCCGGATTGACCGCATTGGCAGTCTCAATGACACCATTCAATTGATTAACTTTTGGCCCACGCCTGATCTGAACAAATACATCAATCTTAAAAACAGGGTTGAGGCCCGCATGGCGCTGGTCGATATATCGGCCACCAATGAAGACAACTTGCTGACCAGTGCAGAACTGGAAGATTGGATCACACAAGACCTGAAATACCGCGACAAACAACTGATGCGGCTCAAGGATGAAGTGCTTGATCTGGAAGATTTTAACGAATCTGTCGCGTTGAACGCATTTAGCCTGGATGACTTTCGCATGGATTTGAGCAACTATATTGAGGCCAATCGCATCAAGCTGCAAGATGCGCCGTTGGGCCTGTACGCTGTGGTATCGGCTGATACCGAAAACGCATCGGTCAAGCCTGGTGTTATTTTTTGCTTGCGCCAGCACAAGGGCGCAGAGGGCGTTGAAACCACCAACACAATTAGCACAATTAACACAAATACAACCAACACCATCAACCCTTTAAGCCCGTATTTTTTGGTCTATATCCAGGCAGATGGCGTGGTGCTTTACAACTTTGCAGCGCCAAAACAGGTACTGGAGATTTTTCGCTCCCTGTGTCAGGGCAAAACAACCCCCGATGCCGAACTGTGCAAACTGTTCAATGAACAAACCTGCAACGGTCAAGATATGAGCGTGTACTCTGCCCTACTGGACAAAACCGTTGCGGCCATCGTGTCGCAGTTTGGCCGTAAAAATGCTGCCAACCTGTTTTCTGGCCGAGGGGGCAAATTGATGGATACGACCGCCATTGTCAAAAACAAGACTGATTTTGAATTGGTCACCTGGTTGGTGCTAAAGTAGATACGTTTTCATAGATATTTTTAGAGGAGACACACCATGATCGCTACAGCCAAAGTATTTACCACTGGCAACAGCCAAGCCATTCGACTGCCCAAGGCATTTCGTGTGGATGTTCAAGAAATGTGGATTGACAAAAACGAGGTGACGGGTGAAATCACCCTTAAACCCAAGGATGACGAAGATCAGCGCAAGCGCAACTTGGAAGAACTGCTCCGGTTAATCCGTGAAAACCCATTCAAAGAAGACTTCATTCCGCCCCGCGATGATGCGCTTCGCCCCAGCCCATTTGAAAACTGGATGGTTTAAGCATGACCGATGCACATCAAAAATACGCCATTCAAACCGCCATTCAGGCATTCGCCGCCAGGCCGTTGCACGATGCTGCCACCGCGCTGTTTGCCACTTTGGGCTACACATCCGACCGCTGCATGGCGGTCGATTCGATCGAACAATTTTGCACACAGCATGACCCCGATGGTTTGCTCAATCATCCGCGAGCGTGCAAATCACAATGGCAATCGATCCACTTATTGTTTCAATTGACCGACGAAGAACTGTCGCGACACACCACGCTGTTCAAAGACACCTCCGTCAAGGCCTCCTTGCTCCAGTCCTACGTTTTCTTCGCGATTGAACTGCAACACGGCGATTACGCACGCGGCAAATTGGCCAATATGACGCGCCAAATCAACCGCCTGTTTCCAATGCCGGTCATGGTGCTGTTCAAAATTGACACTTATTTGTCGATCGCGGTGATCAACCATCGGCAAAACAAACGCGATGAAAGCAAAGACGTTCTGGGCAAGGTCACGCTGATTCAAAACATCTCTATTGCCAAACCTCACCCGGGCCATTTGGACATTCTGGCCTCGTTTTCCACCGCTGAATTGGCCGCCCGCAACACGCCCATTGGCAATTTTGACCAACTGCACGTCGCGTGGGAAGTCGTTTTTAACGTTGAACTGCTGAACAAACGGTTTTATGAGGAACTGTCCAACTGGTATTTTTGGGCGCGCAAGCAAGTCAGCTTTCCGGCCGATCTGGAGCCGGATGAAGGCACACGCAACGCCACCAGCGTGATTCGCCTGTTGACGCGGCTGATCTTTTGCTGGTTTCTGAAAGAAAAAAACCTCATCCCCGACCATTTGTTTGACCAGGATGCCATACGCTGCGCCCTGAATTCTGTCGGTGACGAAGAAAGCACTTATTACCACGCCATTTTGCAAAACCTGTTTTTTGCCACACTCAATCAGCCGATGAATGTGGGGGGTGAATCTGTGCGGCAATTTGCTGCCGACGGTGCTTTTCATGACAACAAGAACCAGTACGGGGTCAAAACCCTGTACCGCTATCAGAAATACTTTCGCCAAGCCAACGAAGCCTTGGGGCTTTTTGCAAACATTCCATTTTTGAACGGCGGTTTATTTGCCTGCCTGGATGCAGAAGATGACAACGGTAAAGTGCGTTATGCCGATGGCTTTTCACGCAACCCCAACAAGCAGCCAAGTGTGCCTAACCGATTGTTTTTTGCCATGCCGCAACAGGTTGATTTGAGTGAAGATTATGGGGATGCCAAAAAAAAGAAGTCCGGTGTTCGTGGCCTGCTGCACATTTTGAACAGCTACAAATTCACCATTGCCGAGAGTACCCCCGTCGAGCAGGAAATTGCGCTTGACCCCGAACTGCTGGGCAATGTGTTTGAAAACCTGCTGGCCAGTTATAACCCTGAAACCGGCACCAATGCCCGCCGCCAGACAGGCTCGTTTTACACGCCACGCGCCATTGTGGATTACATGGCAGATCAAACCCTACAGGCTTATCTGGCAAATGCCCTGTTGAAAGCCATGCCTGCGGCTGTGGATATCAAAGCGCGGCTGGCGGTACTTTTTGCCTATACCCACCAGGAACACGCCTTTTCTGATGCAGAAATTGACGCTCTCATCGGTGCCATCAATGCCTGCAACATTTTGGATCCGGCTTGTGGATCGGGGGCTTACCCGATGGGCATATTGCACAAACTGGTGTTTATTTTGGGAAAACTTGACCCCCACAATGAAAAATGGCGGAGTCGCCAAGTGGCCAAGGCCGAAGAAATTGAGGACGTGCAGGCGCGTACCTCTGCGGTGCAAGCCATTAACCACGACTTTGCCAACAATGCCCTGGACTATGGCCGCAAGCTCTACCTGATTGAAAACTGCATTTATGGCGCAGACATTCAGCCCATTGCCATTCAAATTGCCAAACTGCGATTTTTTATCTCGTTGATTTGTGACCAGCGAACCCACAGCGACAAGTCACGCAATTTGGGTGTGCGGCCTCTGCCCAATCTGGAGACCAAGTTTGTTGCCGCCAATACGCTGCTGGGGCTGAACCTGCCCAAAAATCGCAGTCTGTTTGAAAACCCCACGGTTGTCCAGCTTGAAATGGAATTGGAGAAAGTGCGCCACCGCTACTTTTCAGCCCAAACCCGAAAAGACAAGCTGGCATTGCAACAAAAAGACCGGTCACTCAGCAAACAAATCATTGACGCGCTCAAACAGGATTCTTTTGGCAATGAAGATGTTTATCGCCGCATGGCCTGGAACCCGTATGACCACCACCATGTTGCAGATTTTTTTGATGCAGCCAAAATGTTTGGGCCGGAGTTGGAAAATGGTTTTGATATTGTGATTGGCAATCCACCTTATGTGCAAATTCAAAAATTTTCGGCCGTACAAAAAGCATTATGGGTCGATCAAAAATTCAAAACCTACACCGCCACAGCGGATATTTATTGCCTGTTTTATGAGCGTGGTGTTCGATTATTAAAAGAGGGTGGACATTTAAGCTATATCACTTCCAACAAATGGATGCGGGCGGGGTATGGGGAGGCTTTACGTAGCTTTTTCTGTAAAGATGTGGCTGTTGAAGAAGTGATTGATTTTGGTGGTGTACCCGTTTTTAACGCGGCTGTGGTCGATACCGCCATTGTGCAGTTAGCCAAATCTGCGCCCAAACCCAGCTTTTCGTCCAGCGTATTAACGCGCAGCTTTACCATTTTGGATTCTTTGTCTGGCTATGTGCATGACAATGCCATCGCATTTACGCGGCCTGCCGATGGTTCAACATCATGGGTTGTGATGTCGCCTGAGCGTTTTCGCATCAAGTGTGCAGTAGAGCAGCAGGGCATTCCGCTTGAAAAATGGCAGATTCAAATCAACTACGGCATTAAAACGGGCTACAACGAAGCGTTTTATATCAGTACGGCGCAGCGTGAAGCGTTCATTGCCAAAGACCCCCGTTGCGCTGAATTGATTGTGCCTTTGCTGCGAGGTCGCTATGTGGGTAAATACGCGACACAGTGGGCAACTGTGGCTGATGAGCAGTGGATGATCAATTCGCACAATGGGGTGAAAGAGTTGGGCATTCCGCCTGTGCAGTTGAAGACTGACTATCCCGTGCTTTGGAAACATTTGATTGCACATGAAGCAAAACTGGTCGCTAGGCAGGATCAAGGTGATCACTGGTCAAATTTGAGAAACTGCGCTTATATTTATGATTTTCAAAAGCCGAAAATCATTTATCCGAATATGACAAAGTATTTGCCGTTCTACCTTGACACGACAGATCACTTCTTCATTAACGACAAGGCCTTTATTCTGACAAGCGAGTCCGAATCGTTGACCTATTTAACGGCAGCCTTGAACTCAACGGTGTTCCGTTGCTGCTTCATGGACAACTTCCCCAACCTGGGTGAGGACCGCCGGGAGTTGCGCAAAATCTTTTTTGACAAAATTCCCATTAAAAAGACCACTTCGCAGCAAGCAGCCCTGTTTGAGGCGCTGGTATCCATGGTACAGGCCAGCAAAGCGCCGTCTGTTCAATATGGTCATACGAATCCAAAAAGCATTTCCGCATTTCTCGAGGAAGTGATCGACGCTTGCGTGATGGAAGTCTATTTTGCAGACCACATGGCAGAGCGCCGCCTTGGCATCATGGCCCACGTCACGCCCCTGTTAAAAAACTTCGATGCCGCTGCATCGTCTGAACAACAGGTCGCAGCCGCCCAACAGTTCTACGCCTTGGCCAACGACAGCAAACACCCCATTCGCAACATCCTCATCCGCATTCCAGTCGATAGCCCAGACTTGCTGGCAGTGATTCAAAAAGAAGGGGCGGTGTGAGCATACTTCGGATTCAACGCATAGAGGCCAAGGCATTCAAAGCCTTCAAACACCTTGATTTCAAGCTCGATGGACGGAATCTACTGGCCTATGGGGCAAATGGATCTGGCAAGTCGTCGCTGTACTGGTTGCTTTACACATTTTTGCAAAGTGGTCAAAAGCAAACCGACGAGGTGACAAAGTATTTCGATCCAAATCGGGATGAGCGTTTGTTAAACGTCCACTCAGACTCAACAGACAAAAATCAAGCCCACATCACTGTCACGCTTGATACCGAAGATCACACCGCCAGTACTCGGTACACCATTTCGGCCTATCAACACGACACGCACAACGTACCAGAAATTGTCAAAGGCAACTTGGCTAGCGACTTTGTTACCTATCGTATTCTGTTTAACTTTTACCGTTTCCGTAACTCCGAAGCGATTGATTTGTGGCCGGTGTTTGAAAGCGAAATGCTGCCGTTTTGTTATACCACTTCTGAACGTGACTTGGATGGGTTGTGGAAAAGTATTCGCTACGACAACTCATTTACACCTGGTGTCCCTGGTCCCGCCAAGAAGCGGTATGACGCTTTTGATGTCCGTGCGACTCGTTTCAACATGGCACTCACGCAAGTGCTTGAGTCGATCAGTACGGAAGCACTCAAGTTTTACCGTCAAAATTTCTCTGACGACGACTTGCAGGAAGTTAAATTTGGCATGGTTTTACGAAGCCCTGTGTCAATGTATGACCGCAAGCAACATCGCTTTGACTGGCCTACCATTGGTTTTGAAGTTCAGTTGGGTGGGCAAAAATTGGATCGCCCTCATACTTTTTTGAATGAAGCGAAATTGACACAGCTTTCGCTGTCTGTGCGCTTTGGTGCTACTTTGGCGCATTTGCAGGATGCCAACACCAAATTGCTGGTACTCGACGACTTGCTGATTAGCCTGGACATGGGCAACCGAATGAAGGTGGTGGACATCATCTTGAGCGAAACCTTTGCCGATCATCAAAAAATTATTCTGACGCACGACTTGGGATTTTTCAACGAATTCAGGCGACGCATTGCTGGCCATCACATTGGCTGGTCATTCCAGCATTTCAAAAATCCATCGGCTCAAACTGGTAGTACGCTAATAGAAGCCAAATCTGAAATTCAGAAAGCTGAGGATTATCTGCATGGGCAAAATCTGGACGAAGCAGCTACATGTCTGCGTAAAGCAGCCGACGATTCAGCCAAACGCTTGCGCGAGTGGTTGAGCAAAGAGAAATTGCCACCGGGCAAGTTTTTCACCCTGACAGAAAATCTGCGTGAAGCCAAAAATCGGCTTCTTCTGACCATACCGAAGCAGTTGTACGAGAAGGTTCTAAAGGGTACGCCCATTGATTTGCTTCAAAAGCTGGTTCCCAATAGCGCTGCGGATATTGAAAAGGAAGCTGATCTTGAACCAGCCGAGCGCGGAAAAATCAACAGTAAACGTGGATCGCTGCGTAAATTGCTGACCGACACCCACTGGAAAGCCATGGAAAACGTTCGACTAATTGATGATGTTCTGGCATCCACCGAGCGAGTTTTGAATCCTGGTGCCCACGGCGGTGAAACACCGCTCTACGAGTCTGAGGTAGTGATTGCACTTGACCTCATCAAGCGTTTGGAAAACTGTTTACCATAACATATTGAGGATTTTTTTGAGAGCAAAAACACCCTTCAACGCCCGTCAAATAAGCATAGTTAGCTACAAAATTCATACTAGCCAAATAGAAATACCTCATGAACTCCACTTTAGACTCTCGAAGATTTATTGAACAAAATCAATGACTTGACGGAATCAGAACTTTTTCTACATTGTTATTAGAAATCAACAAGTTAGCTCTTCATGATGTGCTGAATGTCTAAAGTGGAGCGCCCCAAAATCAGAAATCAGCCCACCACGTTGCTGTCTTTCAAGAGACGACCATCCGCCGTACCTGGCATAACGAAGCGTGGTGGTTTGCTTTGCATGATGTCATTTTGGTGCTGACCGATTCGGCTGATGTCAAGCAATACATCAAGAAAATGCGCAGTCGCGACCCTGCACTTGATGCCAACTGGGGTACAACTTGTACCCCTCTTGTCATGTTGGCAGCCGAGGGAAAAATGCGCGAAACCAACTGCGCCAACACCGAAGGCCTGTTTCGCATCATCCAGTTCATACCGTCCCCCAAGGCCGAGCCTTTCAAGCGCTGGCTGGCGCAAGTGGGTTACGAACGGGTCAAGGAAATAGAAAACCCTGAGTTCGGACCTCCCCGGAACCTCCACCAAAACGCCATTATTTTTGGACGTAACCGTTTAGACCCCCTCACCGTCATTCCCGCGAAGGCGGGAATCCAGACTTCATGTGCATCCTTTAACATCCAAAAACACTGGATTCCCGCCTTCGCGGGAATGACAAATGTTGTTTGCCTCCACTGGAGTGACTGCA
>CAIJOK010000083.1 GCA_903822205.1 uncultured beta proteobacterium
ACCCCTCACCCTAACCCTCTCCCCACAGAGGAGAGGGCAAAACTCCCTCGCCCCTTTGGGGAGAGGGCCGGGGTGAGGGGCAACATCACACTGGATTCCCTCTTGAGCGGGAATGACGGCGGGGGGTCTAAACGGTTACCTAAAACCAGTATCACGTCATTCCTGAGTAGGCGGGAATGACGGTTTCTTTTACCTTCACATAAACGACGATGTTTGGCATTGACATTCTAAACGGTTACGTTCAACTGCTTCAATAAAAACATGAAACGCAAGGTTTACCTCGAAACTACCGTCATCAGCTATTTGACGGCACGTCCAGCACGGACTATTATTGGTGCTGCACATCAGCAAATGACACAGGATTGGTGGGATTACTCACGTAGCAACTACGACCTGCTGATCTCGGAGCTGGTTGTTCGTGAATGTTCTGCGGGTGATCCTGACGCGGCACAAAAGCGACTAGACGTATTGGCCGGCATCCCTCTGCTCGATATTGACCCCCAGATTCGAAGTATTGCAACCGGATTAGTTGCACAGAGCTGCGTCCCACCCAATGTCTTTGAAGACGCGCTACACATAGCCATTGCTGCCGCGCATAGCGTTGATTTCATTCTGACTTGGAACTTCAAGCATATTGCCAACCCCATACTCCAGCAACGTATTGCACGTTATTTGGAAAGCTGCGATTTGGTTATTCCGTTTATTTGTTCACCCCACGAACTATTAGGAGAAGATGATGGCTCAATTGACTGATGAAATTGTTGACGAAATTCATGCTATACGACTGATACACGCAGAGCAGTTTGACAATGATATGGATCGAATTCTGGATAACCTTGTTGAAAGCCAACAGCGTCGTGTTGCACATGGGTGGCCGATAATCGATCGTATTGAATCAACCCGTCAAATAGTTGGTGAACCCAAGCATTGGAATCGTTTTGCCCAACATCTGAATACCCCTGCATGATCATCGCGTCTTGTTGCGTGATCTCATCACCGTCTTGGCATGGGGCAACCTACTGTCCATAGGG
This sequence comes from uncultured beta proteobacterium, assembly GCA_903822205.1. Taxonomy (GTDB): domain Bacteria; phylum Pseudomonadota; class Gammaproteobacteria; order Burkholderiales; family Burkholderiaceae_C; genus Rhodoferax. Next base: position 1,032 of record CAIJOK010000083.1, read on the forward strand.
TATTTCTACGTGCCCAATCTGAAAGCACCGATGAAAGCACCGATCTGCACGGGGTTTTGGGTGAATAAGCTGTGACATTTGCCACGGAGCCTGTATGACCGGCCTATTACCTCAACTGATCAATCTGTTTGCCACGCTGATTTTGTTGCTGTCATTTGCCATGATCTCGCAGCGGCGGATTGTGTCGCTGATCAATTTGTTCATGGTGCAGGGGGTGGCCCTGGTGGCCACCTCGTTTCTCTTGGCGTTTGTCACGCATCAGCCTGATCTGTATGTGTCGGGCGTTCTGACTTTGGTGCTTAAGGTTATTTTCATCCCTTGGATGCTGCACCGCGTGATCCGCAAACTGAATGTCAAATGGGATGTTGAGACCCTTTTGAACATTCCGACCACGATGCTGGTAGGCATTGCGCTGGTGATATTTTCATTCAGCCTGGCACTGCCCGTGTCACGCCTGTCGGGGTCGATCTCGGGCGGTTCATTGGGCATTGCACTGGCCTGTGTGATGCTGTCCTTTATGATGATGATCACCCGATCAAAAGCCGTGCCACAGGTGATCGGATTTTTGTCGATGGAAAACGGTCTGCTATTCGCCGCCACCACCGTCACCCACGGCATGCCGATGATCGTCGAGTTTGGCATCGCGCTAGATGTGCTGGTGGGGGTTTTGATTTTGGGGGTGTTTATGTTTCAGATTCGCGAAAAGTTTGACAGTCTGGATATTCACCACCTAGAAACGCTCAAAGAAAACTAAGTATGACAGCCTTGTTATTTGTCTTGGGTATTCCACTGGCCGGTGGCCTGGTGCTGGCGTGGACAGGTCACCGTGCGTATGCCCGTGACGTTAATGTGGCATTTAGCTTGGGCACTTTTTTGGCGGCATGTGTGCTGACGGCGCAGGTGGTGTCAGACGGCCCGCAACTGCTCTGGGGCGGGCAGTTTTTTATCGACCCCCTCAATGTTTTTATGGTCACGCTGACGGCTTTTGTCAGTCTGACCACGGCCATCTTCTCACGGCCCTACATGCGCATTGAGCAAGACCATGGCAAGATGACCGCCCCACGTATGCGCCTTTACCACAGCATGTACCAATTGTTTGGCTTTACCATGCTGCTGGGCTTTACCACCAACAATCTTGGCATCATCTGGGTGGCCATGGAAGCCGCTACGCTGACCACCGTGCTGCTGGTCAGTGTCTATCGCACAGCGGCAAGTCTGGAGGCCGCCTGGAAGTACTTCATCTTGTGCGGCGTGGGCATCGCGCAGGCGCTGTTTGGCACCATCCTGCTGTACATGGCGGCCGACAAAGTGTTGGGGGCCGAGGGGGCTACGCTGCTGTGGACCAACCTGAATGCCATCAAGGGCCAGCTTGACCCCACCATCGTCACCCTGGCTTTTGTCTTTTTGCTGATCGGCTATGGCACCAAAGTGGGACTGGTGCCGCTGCACAGTTGGCTGCCAGATGCCCACGCCGAAGGCCCCACGCCGGTGTCTGCCGTGCTGTCGGGGCTGCTGCTCAATGTGGCGATGTATGCCGTACTGCGCTGCAAGGTGCTGACCGATGGGGCACTGGGCACGGCGCTGGCCGGGCAACTGATGATGGGTTTTGGCATTCTGTCGGTCACCGTGGCAGCGTTTTTTTTGTCGCGCCAAAAAGATGTCAAACGCATGTTTTCGTATTCGTCCATTGAGCACATGGGGCTGATCACCTTTGCCTTTGGCATGGGCGGCCCGGTGGCTAACTTTGCAGGTCTCTTACACATGACGGTGCATTCCTTGGTCAAGTCGGCCATTTTTTTTACCGTGGGCCACGCCACCCAAAAGGCCGGCACCCAGGTGATGAGCGATATTCGCGGCCTGATCAAGGCCAACCCCACCGTGGGTTGGGGCCTGATGATCAGTGTGATGGCCATTCTGGGCTTGCCGCCGTTTGGCGTGTTTGCCAGCGAGTTTTTGATCTTGACCACCGCCATGCGCCAGCAGGTCTGGGCCACGCCGTTTTTGTTTTTGGCCCTGGGCGTGGCGTTTGCGTCCATTCTGACGCGGGTGCTGCCCATGGTGTTTGGTGACACCGACCACAAGCCTCTGGCACATCCGCCGTCTTTGGTACCGGTGTTTGTCCACCTGGCTTTGGCCCTGATGCTGGGATTGTTCATTCCGCCCTATCTGAACGGCTGGTATGTTCAGGCCGCAGCCATGTTGGGAGGTTAAACATCATGCACATTCAAGGGCTTGACGTGGATTGGACGGTGCTGCCAGCCTTTACGCAGTCACACCACGCGCTACCGCGTCACGCAGCACGTCATTGATGCGGGTTTGCCAGCCAGGCCCCGTGGCTTTGAAGGCTGTCAGCACATCAGGATCAATGCGCATGCTCAAGGTGGGTCGCTTCACGTCAGCGACTGGCCTGCCACGGCCACGCTTGAGTGTGGCACTCTGCCAGTAAGCGGCCACGGCTACAGCATCGTTGGGGTTATACGGGCCATCCGTGGCGGTGTAGGGTATTGGTGCATCTGTAGCGGTTTCGCGCTTGACACGATCCCAATCTGTGCCTGTGGGCTTAGGTGTGTTGTGCATAAAGTGTCCTTTCTTCGCCAGATTGATAGCGTCTTTGTCCGGGTCAAAATTGAATGGCATCGTATTTATTGTATGGGCATCAATGATCCAGGTTGACCTGAAAACACGCGCAGAATGGTGTTGCCATCGCTGATTTGTGGATAAGATGCCCTCCATCCGCTTGCCACCCCTCGTGGCGTTTTTTTAACTTCTCAACAGGATGATTGCAATGAAAACTCTCTCTCACGGTTTTGAATGGTTACGCTTGGTGTTTGTTTTATTGTTGATGGGCATGGCTAGCCATGCGGTGGCGGCAAAGACCTATACCGACAACCATGACGGCACGGTGACCGACACCACCACGGGCCTGGTGTGGATGCGATGTGCGATGGGGCAGACGTGGGATGGGACGACTTGCACGGGGACGGCCAGCACCTACACCTTTGGTCAGGCTAATGCATTGACTGGCAATACGACCTTTGCAGGTCACAGCGACTGGAGTTTGCCGCGTGACAATGATATGTGGACCATCGTGGATTCTTCTGTGGGTAGCCCCGCGATTGATTTGCTGGCTTTTCCTGGCACTGGCCCGTCGTCTTTCTGGTCGGCTTCGCTCATGTTCCGGTCTTTTCTCTTCGCTTTGGTCATCAGTTTTGACGATGGCCATGCGAGTGCCGAAAATATCAATTCTTTCCATCAGGTTCGTCTCCTTCGTGCGGGACAGGGACAGTGGATTGATCCTGTGGTGACATACAGCACCACAACCACCACGGTGGCAAACACCACGACCACAACCACGGTCACAGTCGCCACAACCCCCAATCGATCGCCTGTCCGTGTGCTTATGCTGCCCATTGGATGGAATCTACTGGGCAACGGGTGGAATCAACCACTGTCTGTGGCATCCGTCTTTGGTGACGCGGTCAGTGTGACCACAGTCTGGAAATGGGACGTGGCCAAAGCCGGCTGGCAGTTCTATTCACCCACCATTACCATGCCAGACCTGCAAAACTATGCCGCAGGCAAGGGCTATGGCGTGTTGAGTACGGTGGGGGCGGGTGAGGGCTTTTGGGTCAATGTCAAGCAGCCAATGACCGTCACACTGCCAGTCACCCTGCCAACTGGAGGAAGCTGTCAGGGTGGATAACCCGCAAACCAAATGGTATTTTTATTCACCCCAACTCGATGCCAAAGGCGGCACGGTATTGACCGACTATATTGTCAGCAAGGGTTATCTTGACTTTACGGCAACCCATCAACTGCTGAATGCAGGCACGGGGTTTTGGGTGAATAAGCCGTGATGTTTTGGTTGGTCTGAGTATGATGGACGCTCCCACGCAGGAATATGGGAGCGATTAACATGATTTCTAACTTTTTTATTTATGCGCCAACGCATTATGACAAGGAATATCACCCCATGAAAACTACCGATCAAAAGACCACTCAAACCACTGAAAAACCCGGCCAATCAACCACCAGACCCACCGGGGCCGTCATGGTTCCTCTTGATTTGACGAAGCGCAGCACAAAACATCGTTCACCTGTCAGCACGATTCTGCGGCAACTGAGTCAATTTGAATGGAATTTTGAGGCAATGAAACGTGTCTGATCGGTATTTTTTTGATACATCTGCTTTTTTGGCGGTCATCAAAAAAGAGCCTTATGCAGAAATAATTCTTGATCTGCGTGACAGTCTTAAACGGTTTCAATGCGTCACATCTGTTTTGGTCGCGTATGAACTCTATCGTGGCATACCGCCCTCAGCGACCAAGCGAAAAGCCCAGATTCAAGTCATTGAAACATCTTTAAAAAAGTTCACACTCAAGCCGGTTTACGAAGCCCACGCCATGACAGCAGCTCGGCTGTATCAGTATTCAAAAGGTACTATTGATCCACTGCTGGCTGCACAGTGTGTTGATGGTGATTACATTCTGGTCACCACCAATCGCAAAGACTTTGAACGTGTACCTGGCCTGAGGATCGTGCAGCTATAGCCTGCACAAAACTTTGCCACAGCCGTTTACCAAAGGCAGCACGACATTGATAAATTGCTTGATGGGGGCACGGGGTTTTGGGTGAATAATCCGTGATGTTGTGGTTGGCCTGAGTATGATGGACGCTCCCACGCATGAGCATGGGAGCGATTCAATAAATTTACGCCATCGGCAAAGCTTCGACTAGATCCCATTATTGAAATCGTTTTTGCCAAACACTGAGTACCCCAACGTGATCATCGCATCTTTTCTGAATGACGGATATGTTCAGGCTACGGCCACCATGTTCTGGAGTTAAACACCATGCAAATACAAGGGCTTGACGTGGATTGGACGGCACTGCCCGCGCCTGTGCCGGTCTGGTACGCCCAGGTCACCGATCAGCAGTGGCAAACCGCCGCTACGTCTGTCCGCAGTGCGGGGGGCCGTTTGGTAGCGCTGTGGGCCAGTGGCACGATGGATTTCGCCAACACCGCTGATACCGACAGCAATGCCCCATCGACGGGCGAGCCAGCCGTTTATGCTGCGTATGTCGTAGCCGATGGAATGGCTTGGTTGGCATTGCCATTGACGTTGCAAGACGGTCGTCGGGTCTATCCCGATCTGTCTGACGTGTTTTATGCGGCCTCCAGAATGCAGCGGGCTGCTGCCGACCTGTCAGGGGTGTTTGCCGCAGGCGCGTCCGATGTGCGGCCCTGGCTTAACCACGGGGCTTGGCCGTCTGACTATTACCCCTTGCAGCATGGGGGTCCAAATATGCCTGTGCCTGTGCCTGCGCCCACGGCCCTGACGGACTATCCGTTTGTGCGGGTACAGGGCGACGGTGTCCATGAGATTGCCGTGGGACCGGTTCACGCCGGCACGATTGAGCCAGGGCATTTCAGGTTTTCGGTGGTCGGCGAAAAAGTGCAACGACTGGAGGAGCGTCTGGGCTACACCCACAAGGGCATTGAGCAACGCATGACGCAACTGTCGCCCTTGCAGGCCTGCCGTCTGGCTGGCAGGGTGAGCGGTGACTCAACGGTGGCATACGCCTGGGCTTATTGCATGGCGCTTGAGAGTGCAACAGGCATCCTCATTCCGCCCCGGGCCGCATGGCTGCGTGCCCTGATGCTGGAACGCGAGCGCGTTGCCAACCATCTGGGTGACTTGGGTGCTTTAGGCAACGATGCGGCGTTTGCGTTTGGTCTTGCACAGTTTTCACGCCTGCGCGAGGACTGGCTGCGTGGCTCCAACATGGCGTTTGGTCACCGGCTGATGATGGATTGTGTGGTACCAGGCGGTGTGCGCAGCGATCTGGATGGCTTGCAGCGAGACGAATTGCTACGCCTTGGCAGCCACGTTGAGTCAGAGGTTCGCACTTTGCACCATATTTATGAGTCTCATGCCGGGTTGCAAGACCGGTTTTTGACCACTGGCCGCGTCACCCCTGCGCTGGCGGCCCAACTGGGGCTGACCGGTCTGGCGGGGCGTGCCAGTGGCCAGCCCCAAGACCTGCGCAGCGATCACCCTTGCCTGCCCTACGATTTGCTCAAAGTGCGCACGGCCACGCATCAAAATGGGGACGTGGCTGCGCGGGTATTGCTGCGATTTGACGAGATTTTTGAGTCTCTGCGGCTGATCCGCCGCATGTTGCTGGAGCTGCCGCACGGTGATATTCAACGTGCGATCACCTGGCCGGCTGCAGCCTCACGCGGTATGGGCTGGGTTGAGGGCTGGCGGGGCGAGATTGTGGTTGCGATTGATCTATGCGGATCGGACGCACCCGATGAACCCAATACACCCAATCGACCGAACAGCATCCTGCGATGCCATCTGCACGACCCCTCCTGGCAAAACTGGCCGGTGCTTGAACACGCCATCATGGACAACATCGTGCCAGACTTTCCGCTGATCAACAAATCGTTTAACCTTAGCTATTCAGGGCACGATTTATGATTTGGAAGGTGCTAAGGCAGATTCAAAAAACGGGTATTTGTACCGAGCCTGTGCCTGACATTGGCCCTGAGGCGCAGTCAGAGGCTTCACGCATTCAGGCTGAGCTGCTGGGTATTTTGGGCCAGGCGCTCACTATTCGCCAGGTGGATGCGGGGTCATGCAATGGCTGCGAGCTGGAGATCAATGCCCTGAACAACCCTTACTACAACCTGGAGGGTGTGGGCATACGCTTTGTGGCAAGTCCCCGTCACGCTGACATGCTGCTGGTAACAGGCCCGGTGTCGCGCCAAATGCAGACCGCTCTGCTGCGCACTTATGAGGCCACCCCTGACCCCAAACTGGTGGTGGCCGTGGGCGACTGCGGCTGCGATGGCGGCATTTTTGGCAGTAACTACGCCTGCTGTGGGCCGGTTTCCTCAGTCATTCCAGTCGATGCGTGCATACCTGGCTGCCCACCGCCGCCTATTGACATTTTGCACGGCATCCTGAAGGCCGTTCGCAGGCGCATGAACGCGTCGTAGCGAACCTGTCGCCTGTAGCCCGTATGAAGCGAAGCGGAATACGGGGTAAACCAACGCGGATGCCTTGGATTTTGTTGCCATCCAGCCAAGCTAGGGGGCTACACCCTGGTTTTTTTGCTGCGATTCATGTCTATCGTTCTTATTGAACGTTATATTGGGACGGTATCATTCTTGTTTGAATTATTTTGAATTTTTGGCGATCAACACGCTTTGTCCCCCGTGACCCCCACTTCAGCACAATTCAATGCAGCCGCAGCCAGTTTTTCGCGTTTGACCAGCAAGCTCGATTACCTCAGTGCGGCTGATTTGACCCTGGTCAAACTAGCCTACCGCTTTGCGGACGCGGCCCATTTGGGGCAAGTGCGCAACAGTGGAGAGCCTTACGTGACCCATCCGATCGCTGTGGCGGCTTTGTGCGCTGACTGGAAACTGGATGCTCAGGCCCTAATGGCTGCTCTGCTGCACGACACCATTGAAGATTGTGCGGTCACCAAAACCGAATTGATCGAACGCTTTGGATCGCCTGTTGCTGACCTGGTCGATGGTCTGACCAAGCTGGATAAACTGCACATCAATACCACCGTTGAAAACCAGTCAGAGTCATTCAGAAAAATGTTGCTGGCCATGGCCCGTGATGTTCGCGTCATCCTGATCAAGCTGGCTGACCGAACGCACAACATGCGCACCTTGTCCAATACCCAGCGCATCAAGTGGCATCGCATTGCCTCTGAGACCCTGGACATTTACGCCCCCATCGCGTACCGGCTGGGTTTGAACCAGGCTTACCGCGAGCTTCAGGATTTGTCGTTTCAATACATGCGGCCCTGGCGCTATGCTGTGTTGTCAAAGGCCATCGCCAAGGCGCGTGGACGCAAGCGTGATTTGATCCAAAAGGTTCAGTCCAGCCTGGAGGCTGCCCTGACCGGTCACGGTATGACGGCCAAAGTTGCCGGACGCGAAAAATCACTTTTTTCCATCTACACCAAGATGGTAAGCAAAAATCTGAGCTTTGCCCAAGTCACGGATGTCTATGGTTTTAGGGTGATCTTGCCCTTTTTGATCGACTGCTATACCGCACTGGGTTTGCTGCATCAGCTTTACCGGCCTGTGCCTGGCAAGTTCAAAGACCATATCGCCATCAAAAAAATCAATGGCTATCAATCTCTGCATACGACTTTGGTGGTGGCACCCGGTGTCAGTGTCGAGGTTCAGTTGCGCACCGAGGGCATGCACAGAGTGGCTGAAACGGGTGTGGCGGCGCATTGGCTGTACAAAGAAAACGGTCATCATCATGGCTCTCGCGCCGACCCTTTGGGGTCAAAGTGGCTACAGTCGCTGCTTGACCTGGAGGGTGAAAACCGCGATGCCACCGAGTTTTGGGATCATGTCAAGCTGGACCTTTTTCCTGACGATGTTTATGTGTTCACACCAAAAAGCAAAATTTTGGCATTGCCACGCGGTGCCACGGTGATCGATTTTGCTTATGCCATTCACAGCAGTGTCGGTGAACACGCCAGCAAAGCCACCATCCACAATGAGCCGGTGCCCCTGCACACCGAGGTTCGCAATGGCGATGTCGTTGCCATCATCACATCGGCGGATGTCCATCCAACGCCGGCCTGGCTTGAGTTTGCAAGAACCGCCCGCGCAAGGTCCAAAATTCGCCAGCACCTCAAAACCATGGCTCAAGCAGACTCTGAGCGTCTGGGCGAAACCCTGCTCACGCAGGCCTTGCGTGCTGAGGGCTTTGAGCGCTTGCCCAGTCTGCAAACGGATGCCGTCTGGGACAAGCTACTGCGTTTTAGCGGTAACCGCACTTGTGCTGATTTGCTGACTGAAATGGGCCTTGGCAGACGGATTGCCCGCATTGTGGCTAAACGTTTGTCCAATCTGCTGATGGACGCAGGCCACAAACCTGACCCCCTGCTGCTCACTCATGAACACTTTACACATGGCGATACCGTTTCTCACGCAAGCGTATTGATCGACGGCAGTGAAAATGCTTCGGTGCGCATCGGCAAATGCTGCATGCCCATTCCGGGCGATCGTATTTTGGGGTATTTGGGGCGGGGGGACGGATTGACCGTTCACATCGACGATTGCCCTGTAGCCAAAAAGCTCAAGCACAAGGAGAGTGATCGCTTTATTGCAGTGGAATGGTCTGACAGTCCTGTCTGTACCTTTCAGACCGGTGTCATGGTCACGGTGACCAACGGTCAGGGCGTTCTTGCCAAAGTAGCAGGCGTATTCGCGGCATCCGAGGCCGACATCACGCACATTCATATGTCTGAAGTCACGCACAATGGCGAAATCGGCTTGGGATTTACCATTGCAGTCAGGGATCTACAGCAACTGGAGACCGTGCTTAAAAACTTGCGTCATACCACAGCGGTTGTCAACGCACAGAGAAATCCGCTTGCATCCAACCCGCATGGGGGACGAAGCGCAGTGCCCTGATTGACCACTGACCTATTGGCCAGAACCCTCGTTAAGGGCTTTGCAGGAGGGCGAACACACGGCCTGGGACTTGCCCAGTATCTTTTTGGAGACCATCTGCGACCTTGCGCGGTGCTTGCCACACAAAAAGCACGACATGGTTGCCGCTCCAAAAGATGTCGCTGCCGTGAAGGGCGACCCCGACACTTTAGATTTGTAACGCAGGCCGTCGGCCACGATTTTGGTTTTGGTATCTGCTTTTGCCATGATGCGCTATTTTAACGTAGAGGGATGGAGGTGCAATGCTCTGAAATGAACCTGCTCAGTTGTGCAGTGCCTGCGCACTGGCGCTTGCAGGCAAAGCAGACCCTGGCGGCCAGGGTATCTCACTCACACTGCGTGGCTGTCCTATCGGGGCCGTCGCTAAGGCCTGTTGAACGGCAGCAATGTCTTGATCACAGGGGTATTGCTGGAGCAACCAATAGTCCATCACCCTGCGTGCAATGGGGGCTGCGTTTTGTGAACCGAAACCAGCATTTTCAACGACGATAGCCAGTGCAATACGAGGGTCTTCGACCGGCGCAAAGGCCGTGAACAGGGCGTGGTCACGCAAGCGTTCATTGATTTTGGATGCCACGTATTTTTCGTTTTGCTTGATTTGCACCACTTGTGCCGTGCCGGTTTTGCCGCCGCTGGTGTAAGCGGCCCCTCTAAAACTGGCTGCGGAGGTGCCCTCAAGATTGACACCCACCATGGCGTGTTTGATCACGGCAATGTGTTCAGACAATGCTATGGGCTGACCATTGGTTGCTGGCATCGTGGCCGATGATGTGTGGGTGATGATGTCCTCGACCTCACGAACCAGATGGGGCTTCATGCGGATGCCGTTGTTGGCCAAAGTAGCCACCGCTTGCGCAAGCTGGAGCATGGTGAAATTGTTATAGCCTTGGCCAATCCCTAATGAAATGGTTTCGCCGGCGTACCACTTTTGCTGCTCTGCACGCCGGTAGGCCTTACGCTTCCAGGCGGTTGACGGCAATAGGCCGCGTACTTCGCCATGAATGTCGATGCCGGTCAGTTCGCCAAACCCAAACTTTTGCATCTGGTCATGGATCGTGTCGACACCTAGGTCACTGGCCAGCATGTAGTAGTAAGTGTCACAGGACTCAACGATCGAACGGTACATATCCACACTGCCATGCCCACCTTCTCTGTCATCTCGAAATCGATGGTTGCCAAACATGAAATAGCCGGGGTCCAAGATGGTCTGAGTTGGGGTGCGCTTGTTGGTTTCAAGTGCTGCCAACGCCATAAAGGGTTTGTAGGTTGAGCCAGGCGGATAAGTGCCCCGCAAAGCGCGATTCAACAGGGGTTTGTCGGGCGATTCATTCAGGGCCTGCCAGTTATCACTGTCGATGCCTTCAACAAACAAATTGGGGTCAAAGGTGGGCTTGCTGACAAAAGCCAACACCTCACCCGTCTTGGGGTCTATCGCCACCAATGCACCTCGACGGTCGCCGAAAAGTTGTTCTACCAAAGACTGTAGTTTGATGTCGATGGCCAGTTTGACGGTGTTGCCAGGGGTGGAAGGCTGATTGGACAGTCGCCGTGTGGCGCGACCCCCAGCGGATGTTTCCATGGCATCGACACCGGTAATGCCGTGCAACTGGGTCTCAAAGCTTTGCTCTACGCCCAGCTTGCCGATGTATTCGGTGCCACGGTAATTTGCTGCATCCTCAGAGTCATCCAGTTTTTCTTTTTCAGATGTGTTGATGCGTCCGATGTAGCCTATCACGTGGCTGGCCAATTCACCAAAAGGGTAATTGCGAAACAGTCTGGCCTTGATGTCCACACCCGGAAAGCGATAGCGCTGGGCCGCAAAACGAGCCACTTCTTCGTCGGTCAGGCGGCTGCGAAGGGGGATGGATTCAAAATTTTTGGCCTCTTCACGCAGTTTCTTAAAGCGACGACGGTCTCTTGGTGCGATGTTGATGACCTCAGACAGAGCGTCCATGGTGTGCTCCAGATCTGCGACTTTGGATGGCATGATCTCCAGCGTATAGGCCGAGTAGTTGCTGGCCAAGATGATGCCGTTGCGGTCCAGGATCAAGCCGCGGTTAGGCACCACCGGAATGATGGCGGTGCGGTTGTTTTCAGCCTGCTCGCGCAAATCGTCATAACGCACCACCTGCAAATAAACCAAGCGCACCAGCACAGTCATCAAACTGCAAACCACCACCAGTGCCGCCACCAGCATACGGACGCGAAAGCGGCTTAAATCAGCCTGAACATCGCGAATTTCAGTCAAGACAGCCTCTCAGATCACAATCGCATCCGGTATCTGTTGTGCCTGTCAACCAGGCCCTGGCCCATTGCAGCGCACTGTCTAGGTGATCCAGGGCTGCGCTACCAGGGGGTGTACCCAGTTCAAACGCACTGCCACGGATAGCCAGCAAAGTGCAATGCGGTGGCGGCATATCATGCAGATTTTGATAGATATGCAACAAAGCCTGAGGCGATAGCGTATGGGTAGTGAAGCTGTCATCTTGCTCTGGCTGAAGCAGTGTGACCTCAAACGGTGGCCGGCACGTCAAACTGGCATCGATCAACAGCACCCGGGTGCGGCCCGTCAAATCCAGCGCATGTTCAAGGTTTAACTGGTGGTCATCCAAAAACTCAACCAGACTTCCCATTGAAGCGGGCAAACTGTCATGCAGAGCAGCCACGCACAAAGGGCCAAGCGCATCATCACCGCGACTTAGATTGCCCCAGCCCAGTACCAAGATGGGTGCGGTCATGCGAACCGGTGCATACCCATCAGATCACCATCAGACCCAGACCCTAGGGTCAAGATCTTTGCATCTGGTCAAGCACTGTGCCGTCAGACGACACCAAGGTCACCGTCAGCGGCATTTGGCCCAGGGCATGGGTAGCACACGACAAACAAGGGTCATAGGCCCTGATGGCAACCTCAATGTGGTTAAGCAGACCCTCGGTCAATTCGTGACCGTCCAGATAGTCCCGTGCCACTGAACGCACTGCCTCGTTCATGGCCTGGTTGTTATGCGTGGTGGATACGATCAGGTTGCAGCGCGTAACCAAGTCGTCGTCACCCACGTCATAGTCGTGGATCAAGGTGCCGCGTGGTGCCTCAATGACACCGATGCCGTTTTGCTGGCGCGTTCCTGTCGTCACCAGATCACCGGATAACAAGTCGGGGCTGACCAAAAGCTCGGTGATGACCTCTACGCAATGCAGCATCTCGATCATCCGTGCCCAGTGGTAAGCCAGCGACGCATGAACTAAATCACCTTGACCCCATGCGACAAAAGCTTTGCGCTCAGTCTCGGCGCATTCACTGGGGATAAAGTCACAGTTTTGAACACGTGCCAGTGGCCCCACACGATACCACCCTTGCTCTGCTCCCAGACTGCGCAAGTGCGGAAATTTCATGTAACTCCAGGGGCGAACTTCTTCGGCGATCAACTCGTGGTAGCGCTGGTCATCAATGCCGTCAAACAAAATTTTGCCGCTGGCATCACGAACGCGCAGAACACCATCGTACAAATCCATCGCACCATCAGCGCGAACCAATGACAACAAATGGGATTGAAAATGAGCAAAATTGTTGTAGAGGGCAGGGTTTTGGGCATGCAACTGCTTGGCAATGTCAACGGCATCTTTGGCCCACTGCAACATCTGCGGAACCTCGCGCAGCAAAGCATCTCGCTCTGCGGCTGTGACGAGTTTGTTGATGCCGCCCGGAACAGCACCGGTACCATGAACACGCTTGCCCGAGGTAATCCGAATGATCTCCTGGCCAAATTTGCGTAGAAAAATGCCCTTTTTCGCGATCTCGGGGTGCGCCTGTGCTACCCCCACGATATTGCGCCGGGCCACGTCCGAGTCAAACCCAAAGAGCAAGTCGGGTGATGAAAGATGAAAGAAATGCAGTGCATGCGATTGCAGCATTTGCCCATAGTGCATCAGCCGACGCACTGCTGTGGCACTGGCGGTGATCGCAGCAGCTCCCAAAACGCGATCAAAGGCCTTTGCGGCAGCCAGATGGTGCGACACCGGGCAAATACCGCACAGGCGCTGAACCATGACAGGAACCTCCCAGTAAGGGCGGCCTTCGATAAATTTTTCAAACCCACGAAACTCAACAATGTGCAGTCGCACTTGCTGAATGTGGTTGTTGGCATCTAGCAAAAGCGTGACCTTGCCGTGGCCTTCAACACGCGACACAGGGTCAATCGCTACCCGACGCAAACCTTCAGGGTGGGCGGCGGTTTCAAGTGCAAAAGTCATAAAAATTAGTCCTGAAGTAGTGGATCAGTCGTAGTGAATCAGCCCATGCCCCAATTGTGGAGTGCGCCCAGCCAGCAGGTCAGTCAGAAAAGACCAAATGGCATCGGCACTGGGCGGGCAGCCCGGCAAAAAGTAATCCACATGCACCACCTCGTGTATGGGGTGGACGTGGTTAAGCGGCAGTGGAAGCTCAGGGTCATTGGGTACCTGACTAGCAGCGTGCGCGCTGGTTTTGTGGCAATAAACATCGCGCAGCATCTGGCCGACATCGCGCTGATTGCGCTGCGCTGGCAGACCACCATTGATGGCGCAGGCCCCTACAGCGATGAGTGTTTTGCAATGCGCACGAAACTCGCGCAGCACCTGCACGTTTTCAGCGTTGCACAGGCCGCCCTCAATGAGGCCAATATCGCACCGACCGATGGTTTTAATGTCGGTGAGTGGCGATCGGTCAAATTCGACCAATTCCAGCAGTTCAAGCAAGCGCTCATCGATGTCTAAAAAAGACATGTGACAGCCAAAACAACCCGCTAAGGATACTGTGGCAAGTTTGAGCTTGCGCGGTGCATGCAGCGGTACATGAGGATGGGCCGAATGGTTCATGCTGCACTCTTTTCTGCTTCAGACACCGGCAAAATGTCAAAACGGCGTTGACCAATCGGTACTCTAAACCCATGACGCTTAGGTAGCAAGGCACCCACCGGACAGACAGTGGCAGCGTGGTCGGTGGCCGCCAGAGTGCTGTCAGCCAACAAGCCGCTGGGGCTATTGACCAGCAGATGGGCATCTATGCCGTGCCCCCCCACAGCAAAAACGTTCTTGCCATCCTGGTCGCGACTGGCACGAACGCACAGTTCACACAAAACGCAACGGTTCAGATCCAGCAAAAAATCAGGGTGGCTGGCATCTACCTTACGGTTAGGGTAAAACTCTTCAAAGTGTGGTCCGGTCATGCCGGCCTCATAGGCCGTGGCCTGCAAACGGCAGTTGCCACTTTTCTCACACGATGGGCAAAAGTGATTGCCCTCGACAAAGATCATCTGGAGCAGGGTGCGGCGCAGGGTGCGCAGCTCTTCGGTGTTGCACTCCACGTTTTGACCTGTGCCTGCGAGCACCGTGCAGGCCGACCCCATCCGGCCATTGACCTTGACGGTACACAGCCTGCAAGACCCATGCGGGTGAAAACCCTCGTGCCAGCACAGGTGAGGAATGTAGCCTCCGGCCCGGGTGACAGCATGCATGATGGTGTCGCCGGGGCCAAATTCGATCTCTTGATCGTCCAGTGTAAAAGTGCCCGGTGTCAGGGCATCGATACGGTTGTTGCTCATGTTAATGTTTCCAAATGCGCGCCAGCGTCGTCACGGGCGGTGGCCAGACGGGCCTGTGATAGCTCGGCATCCAAGTCAAAGCCGGGTACAAAATGGTATGAATTGATGTGCTTCTCATAAGCGGGCCGAAACTTGGCGATCGTGTTTCGCAAAGGGTTGCAGGCCGCAGCCCCCAGGCCGCAGTGGGTGGCACTGTGCATCAATTTGTCAAGTTCATTCAGCTCGTCCAAATCCTGGCTTGATCCATGACCCCGTTGCAGTTTGTCCAGACGACGCACCACAAGCTCGGTGCCCACACGGCACGGTGTACAAAACCCACAGCTTTCATGCGCAAAGAAATGGGCAAAGTTGCGAGCAACCTCAAACATGTCACGAGACCGGTCAAACACCATGAAGGCCCCTGCCGTGGGTACGTCCTCAAAGCCCAGGCGACGACCAAATTCTGATACCGACAGACAGACACCAGACGGCCCGCCCACCTGCACAGCCTGGGTATCGCGGGCACCGCAGTCCTCAAGGATGCGGCCAATGCGGGTACCAAAAGGATACTCATAGATACCGGGGCGCTCACAGTCGCCAGAAACCGAGTGGATTTTGGTTCCGGTGGACTGAGGTGTTCCGATACCAGCCCACCATACCGCGCCATGAAGTGCGATATGCGTGACGGCACAAAAGGTTTCCACGTTATTGACCGTGGTGGGCTGCCCCAGGTAACCACGTTCAACTGGAAAGGGAGGGCGTATGCGTGGCGTACCGCGTTTGCCCTCAAGCGACTCGATCAAGGCGGATTCTTCGCCGCAGACGTAGGCACCAGCGCCCACGTGGATCACGATGTCAAAATTAAAATCCGCGTGCCCCAATATGGCGCTGCCTAAAAGGCTTTGGCGACGGCGGCGTTGCAACACCGCGTTGAGATGATCCAGCAGATAGCGGTATTCACCGCGCAAATAAATCAGCCCTTGCTGTGCGCCCACCACCATGGCGGCGATGGTCATTCCCTCGATCACGGCATCGGCAAAACTGGTGAGCAACACACGGTCTTTGAAGGTACCAGGCTCGCCTTCGTCGGCATTGCACACAACGTAGTGAGACTGGCCCGGGGCCTTGCGGCAAAGTTGCCATTTGGTGCCGGTGGCATAGCCTGCGCCGCCCCTACCCCGCAATTTGGCACGTTTGACTTCGTCAAGCATCACCAGTGGACCGCGATCCAAGGCACTGGCCAGAGCTTGTCCTGGCGCTGGCTGCGCCCCCAGCTTGACATCTGCTCGCTGAATTTGGTCGGTGACGCTGGACCACTCTGCGGGCCACTGCCCCAAGGGGGTTTGCTGTTCGATCAGGGCCGCAATGTGCTCAATGCGGCCGGGTGTCAAGCGTGTCACCACTTGGTGGTGATTGATCAACAGGGCAGGCCCCTGATCGCACAGGCCTGTACAGGATGTGGTGGTCACACTGACCCTGCCGTCCGTCCGCATTTGCCCGGGCACAACCTTGAGTAAACGACAAAGGTCTTGAAGCAAGGCCTCACTGCCTGACATGCGGTCGGTGATGTTGTCGCTGAACAAAACACGGTATTGACCGACCGGTTGGGTGTGAAAAAACCGATAAAAACCCGCAACACCTTCGACGTGGGAAAGCGTTAATCCGAGGGACTGTGCGATTTGGCTCAAGACCGGGCGGGGCAGCCAGCCGTGCAGAGACTGAAATTCGCGCAGTATTTGGACCAGTGAGTGGGGATCGGAGTGATGGTGCGCGAGGAGTTTCTGAAGATCAGATGCCGAATGCGCTGAAGCTTGGCAGTTGGATGTCATAAGGGGGAGTGCATCAAGTACGAAAAAGCGCGCACAAGACTAAGCACAAGAACAATCGGGAAGGCGAGTGTAACGTAACACTCACGCGCAAAGTCCGTCAAACATCACCAAAATTGCCACCGAAATTTTGTCAGACGGTGATAAACCAGAGCGTAAATGATCGCAAACGCGACACAACAAGCGGCAAGTGCGGCATCATTGTCAGCAAAGACTACAGCAAAACCGGCGGGCAATGCGGCCAATAGCCAGCAAAACGGACTGGTCAAACCATTTTGCAGGCGGATCGATGCGTTAGGAAACCAAGGGCGTGATACACGACGGTAGAACAGCATATGCAGATGCACCCTGTCTGGCTGACCGGGATGGTGGCCCACCCTGATGGACTTGCGCCGATACGAAAAAGCCACTTCCAACACAGGATAGAAACAAACAAGCAGGCTGCACCACGCTGTCAGACCGTGATTGCGCATGGGCAACAGCACAGCCACCCAAGCCAATAAAAAACCCACCAAATAGGCTCCACCATCGCCCAAAAAGATGTACCCCATCGGCCAGTTCACAGTAGCAAAACCCAGCATGATGGCGATCAACATGCAGCACATGGCAGACAGAGGAACATCACCCACATGCAGGGCGATCAGCCCAAAAGCCGCCAGCATGATGGCCACTGCGCCACAGGCCAGTCCGTTAAAACCGTCGATGATGTTGATAGCGTTGGCCACACCGCCTACTGCAAAAGCCGTGAACAGGACGGCCACCGGAAAGTAGCCCAGCAACCAGTCCAAAGGCGGCACACCCGTGTTTTGCATGGCGGTGTGTGTCAGCCAGCAGACGATCACACCACTGACAATGGTGGCCAGCAGACGCGGCATGACACCGATACGCTTGGATATGTCCTCAAGCAGGCCCATGCCAAAGGCTGGTATGGCGGCCAATGCGGCAACCCCCAGCAACGATTGCACATCAGGGGGGGACAACGCATAGCCCGCCATCAGCCCTGCCGCAACCGCCACCCCACCGATGCGGGGTGTAGGGTTGGCGTGAACCTTTTGGACACCCTGGGTGCTGTCCGCACTGACGTGACCATGCCACCGCTGGGTGACCACGATCGCCAGACTGGCGATGCAGGTCACAAAAAAAACGATCCAAAAAACACTCATCTAAATTTCATCCTTGACGATGTTGGCAATTTTGCAAATTTCAGAATCCCAACGTACGTCAAGTTTATGGGCTTGTCGCCTCAATCGACGCGGATGAATCATGATAATCCGCCCTGTGAAGCCTGCCAGACTGCCGCTGGTGCCATCAACACGCACTGGAGGAAAGTCCGGACTGCACAGGGCATGCGTAGCAGCTAACGGCTGTCCACTGAAAACCTGTTGGCCCTCAAGGCCCTACGGGCATAAGGTGCGGATCAGAGCAACAGAGACGAGTCGCTGCGGGGCAACTTGCAGCGGGTGAAACGGGCAATCTCTACGCGCAGCAATACCAAATAGGCCAGTGTCGATGGTGCCCCCGGAGCTGGCGGGTAGGTAGCAACGAGCGGTCAGGTGACTGGCCGCCCAGATGAATGGCAGTCACATTGGAGGGTGGACGGTCACCCCCAATGCACAAAATCCGGCTTATCGGCGGGCTTCACATCGTCACCCTGAACCATCTCAACCATTTCAACCATCACAGGCATCAGGTTTCCAGGGGTCTTCAAACCCCAAACCGACCATGATGCAACTCTCTTGTTGCTCCATCACGCAAGCATCTGCGTCCAAAATATGGTCAAAACCCTGGGCATGCAGGACACCATGGACGATCAGGTGCGCATAATGTGCCTGCAAAGATTTGTTTTGCGCCAGGGCCTCGGCAGCCACCACGGGCGCGCACAGCACGATGTCGGCGGTGATCATGGGTTCATGCACATCATCGGACAAATAATCGAACGTGAGCACGTTGGTCGCATCGTCCTTGTGGCGATAGTCGCGGTTGAGTGTGCGACCCTCTGCGGTACCAACCACCCGCACCGTGATGCACGCCGGACCTTGCAGTGCGGCACGTATCCACCGCGTCAGTTGTTGGCGGGGCAAGGCTTGGCGATGTTGCGCCAGGTTTTCAAAACGGGCAAATTGCAGGGACAAAGACAAGGGTTTCATGGGGGGAACCATCATGGTGACAAGTCATCTTGTATATAAGAAGTTACATACTGAATAACAGTATAAAATGATAGCACACAGTGCAGCAATGACGTGTGTTAACTCTGATTTTACAAAATAACATAGTGTATTTAATTTATTTTATTGATTATTTTTTATATTTGAATTGATTGCCCATGGCTTATTCACACTCACCATATTCCCAACCCATGCACGTCTTTTCGAGAACCCCACCATGATCGGCAAACTGACAGGCAAGCTCGACAGCAAAACCCCCCCAACGGTCGTCGTGGACTGCCACGGGGTGGGCTATGAAGTGCAAGTGCCGATGAGCACGTTCTACCACCTGCCAGACTTGGGTGCCACAGTCTGTCTGCTCACCCATTTTGTGGTGCGAGAAGATGCGCAGATTTTGTACGGTTTTACCACCGCCCCAGAGCGCGAGGCCTTTCGCGAGCTGATCAAAATCTCAGGCATCGGACCGCGAACAGCGCTGGCGGTTTTATCAGGCCTGAGCGTTGCAGAGCTGGCGCAGGCCGTCACCGTCCAAGAGTCTGGCCGCCTGATCAAGGTGCCTGGGATCGGCAAAAAGACAGCCGAGCGACTGCTGCTTGAGCTTAAAGGCCGTCTGGGGCCAGACATTGGCGTGGCACATAGCGCAGTCAACGAAGCTCAAAACGATATTTTGCAGGCACTGCTGGCTCTGGGCTACAACGACCGCGAAGCCGCCACAGCCCTAAGAGCACTGCCTGGCGATGTGGGTGTGAGCGACGGGATCAAACTGGCCCTCAAGGCACTGACACGTTCCTGATCTTGACTAACGAGCGCGCCGGTGATGATTGCAGGATGCGGCGCACCGTGCTCACGCTCAGCACGATCTGATCGCGATCCGCCAAGGCTCTGACCACTTGTGACAGGCTGCGATCAGGCCCCAGGTCCAACACCCGACGCTCCAGGGCGCTTGAGCAACTGCGGTTACGCACTTTGGCGCTTTGTGCAAAAGGGCGGATGCGTTGGGTGCCGCTGCGGTATTGGGGCTCATCGATGCCGATGATGCCAAAACTGGTGTGCCAGTAAAGCTTTTTGTACCCCTCGCGGCAAACTTGGCCCCTGGCCCGAATCACCTGTTCGGTGCGCTGATTTTGCCGCTCAGCCCAAGACTGTAGAGCGGCACGGCCCAGCAGGCGCAATGCTTTGTCCAGTTGAAGCTCCATCGCAGGAGTCACCTCGTCGCTTGCGTTCTCGATGAACGTCAGCAGCTCTGTCAGCCGTTGCTTGATCAGCGGATAGGCGTTCAGCCTAGCTTCTATTTCGCGGTCGCTCATGGTATTTGTCAAAGTGGGTCTCGCTGAAGGGCCAGAGCCGCCGTGCTGATGTGCCGTTAATCCCAACGCGGCTGTGCATGCTGTTTAAGCCTTTGCCTTCGGTCGGCATAGTCAGGCAGGATCGACCCCACGATGTTCCAAAACCTTTCGCTGTGGTTCAGTTCACGCAGGTGGCTTAGCTCATGCACCACCACATAGTCGATGATGTCCAACTCAAACTGCATCAGCCGCCAGTTCAGCCGAATGCTGCCGTTGGCGCGGGCGTTGCCCCAACTGGTGGTGGCGCTGCTGAGGGCCATCTCGGTCCAACGAACCCCCAGCAGGGGCGCAAAGTGGTTCAGCCTGTCCTGAAACAACCGCATGGCCTGGTGCTTAAACCAGGTTTGCACCATCGCCCGCATGTGGTCCGGGGGAGCCGTGGGCGGCAGGCCAATTTGCAGACTTTGCTGCGCGTCCGACGTGATCTGCACAGGATGCCGGGTGGCTGTGTCGTGCAAAGTGACCGGAACCAGTTGCAGCGTGAGGGGCTGGCCCAGGTACATGACACTGCCGCCATCTTGCCACCGAACGACTTGCCCCGCCTGCTGCGACTGGCGTGTGCGCCAGGCTGTGAGCTTGCTCAAAACCCACAAAGCCTTGGACTGAAGGGCCTCGTGTACCTCTTGCAAAGGGGTTTTGAGGGGGACGCTGACCGACAGACCTTCTAACCCCACATGAAAACTCATGCACCGCCGTTTGGGGCTGCGCTTGAGCAGGTAGGCCACCACGGTGTGACCCAAAGAAACCTGGGCATTGGCACGCGGGTGATGAAAACTGCCGTCATCCGGTGCGGCTGTCGAATGTGTTGTGCTGGGTGTCATGGGTTTTTGGCAGGATAGGCACCTGGGTCAATGCGCCGCATTTCAGCCTCGATCCAGGCTTCGACGTCGCGCATCAGGGTTTTGGGGTCACGGCCCGTGCTGTCCATTGGTTTGCCTATCGACACCGTGACAGTGCCTGCCGTTTTGACAAACCCGTGCTTGGGCCAGCAGCAGGCCGTTGCGACGGCAATGGGGACGACCACCGCGCCGGCATGAACGGCTAAACGGGTGCCGGCGGTCTGGTAGGTGCCCTGTTCGCCACGCGGGATGCGGGTGCCCTCCGGAAACATGACCACCCAGGTGTCGCCGGACAGCAGGCGCTGTCCTTGTTCCAGCACGTGTTTCATCGCACTGGCGCGCGCCTGGCGGTCGATGTAGATCATGTCCATCCGGGCCATGGACCAGCCAAAAAACGGTATTTTGAGCAGCTCGCGCTTGAAGACAAACGCCAGGGGGCGCGGCATCAGGGTGGGCAGCCAGAGGGTCTCTAGCGCGGACTGGTGCTTGGACAACAGCACCACACGTGCAGCAGGGTTGGTTGAATGCGTAGGCAGATGCTCTAGGCCGATGACCCTCATGCGAATGCCCAAAATCACCCGGGTGCCCCACAGCACGACCCTGAACCAGTTCACCGCCGTGCGTCGCACGGTGTTGCAGGGGGCCACCAGCGAGATGAGCAGCAGGGCAATCGCCCACGGAACCACGGTCAGGCCAATCCAGGCCATGTGCACAACAGATCGAATCCAGGGTATCAACATAGAAGTTTACAATAAGTTATCGACATCATCATGCAATTGAAAAACGGAGATTATGCAGATGAACAGGGCATAAGGTGCTATTATTAATAAAGTAAACGGTGCATATAATTTATTGTATGCTTTAATTGTAGCAAGATGCCCCGGATCATGTGGTTTTTGCATTTTTAGGAGACCTCACCATGTTTGTTCACCTGCGCCTGCACACTGAATTTTCGGTGATCGACGGCATCACCCGCATCGACGATGCCATCCGTTTGGCGGGCCTGATGACACCCCATTTGACAGAAAACGGTGACGATAACCCCTTGTTGTAATTCAAATTTATAGTTTATTGTGCCAACAGTACGTCATTCAAAAAATTGTGCTGTCATGCTTAAAACGGGGGTTAAAAATGGTTTTAATCGGTATCTCAGGGGCCATGCACTGGGGTGTCTGGCTGTCACTGGCGATGTTGCGTTTTCGGGCGTTTCGTATGTGTCAATTGGTACTTCGCATGGTGTTGTGGCCTTTGTTTTCGCCCACACTGGCTGCGGTGTTTGCAAGTCATTCAATCATTGGAACAGAGTCGAATGATTACAAACGATGACCAAGTTTAAAAGTATTCAGCTCTGACCCTAATTTCTTAATACCTACAATGATCCGAAAAAAACTCCCCATTGGTATTCAGACTTTTCGTGAAATTATCGAGGAAGGTCACTACTATGTCGATAAAAGTGGCATTGCAGTACGCCTGGTGAATGAGGGAAAATATTACTTTTTATCGCGCCCAAGACGATTTGGCAAGAGTTTGTTTTTGGACACGCTCAAAGAACTGTTTGAGGGCAACGAGTCGCTTTTCAAAGGGCTGGCCGCAGAGACCCTCTGGGACTGGAGCCGCAGGTTTGCAGTGATTTTCATCAGTTTTGCCGAGGGTGTGGTGCATAGCCGGGAGGCACTGAATGCCAAAATTACCGAACAGATTGATGTCAATCAGGAGGCTTTGGGCCTGCACACCACACAGCCCATGCTTTCGGGCCGATTTAGCGAGTTGATTCGATTGACCCGGGCCAAGTATGGTCAACGTGTTGTGGTATTGGTGGATGAATATGACAAGCCCATGCTGGACAATATCACCGATCCTGGCATTGCCAGCGACATGTGCGATGGACTGCGTGATCTGTATTCGGTCATCAAGGGGCAGGATGCCAACTTACAATTTGCTATGCTCACCGGTGTGTCCAAGTTCAGCAAGGTGAGTTTATTCTCGGGCCTGAATAACTTGACAGATATTACGCTCGATGAGCGTTACAGCGATATTTGTGGCTATACCGATGTGGATGTGGATACGGTGTTTGCGCCCGAGCTGCCCGGCCTGGACCGCGGACTGATCCGCGACTGGTACAACGGCTATAACTGGTTGGGTACGCCGGTCTATAACCCATTCGGTTTGTTGCGTCTGTTTGATACCCGCCAATTCAAGCCGCACTGGTTTGAGACCGGTACTCCCGATTTTTTGATCAAACTGCTTGAAAAACGCCAACAATTCACCCCTGACCTGTCGCGCATCGTGGCATCTGATACTCTGCTATCGACCTTTGACGTGGACCGCATACCGGTAGAAGCCTTGATGTTTCAGGCGGGCTACCTGACCATTGACAGTGTGCGCAGTTTGCCGGGGTTGATGCAAGTCACCCTGCGTTACCCCAATCTTGAGGTACGTACCAGCCTGAATGGCATGTTGCTGCAAAGTTTGACCAACCACCCTACACAATATGGCATTCATGCTGCCCAGTTGTATGACCTGCTGATTGCACGGGATTTTGTCGGTCTTAAAAACCTGTTTCACGCCTTTTACGCCAGCATTGCCAACGACTGGTATCGCAAAAACGAGATGAGCCATTACGAGGGTTACTACGTCAGTATTTTCTACAGTTACTTTGCCGCGCTGGGACTTCATATCCAACTGGAAGACCCGACCAATTTTGGCTGTATTGACATGACCGTTCTGTTTCAGGGCCATGTTTATCTTTTTGAGTTCAAAGTGGTCAAGGTCAGGTCGCGCGGCCAGGCCCTGAAGCAAATAAAGGAACGCAATTACGTTCAAAAGTACAAGAACCGGGGCGAACCTATTCACCTGATCGGCGTGGAATTCAGCAAAGCCAGCCGCAATATCGTCAGGTTTGAGGTGGAAACGCTATAGATGAAACAACGACACAAGAATATCTCTTGGGACAAACTCTTGATGATTTGCATGACAGCATAGCCAAATTCCATTCAACTGAACCCGTGCCAACCCGTGCCAACCAGTAACAACCAGGGCTGGCCTCGGATAATGCGGTTTTTGCATTTTTGGGAGGCCTCGCCATGTTTGTTCACCTGCGCCTGCACACTGAATTTTCGGTGATCGACGGCATCACCCGCATCGATGATGCCATCCGTTTGGCTGCATCCGACCTACAGCCGGCGCTGGCCATCACCGACCTGAACAATCTGTTTGGTGCCATCAAGTTTTACAAAGAAGCCCGTAAACGCGGGGTCAAACCCATCCTGGGGGCCGAGGTCTGCCTTGAGGCTGCCGGCACGGACACCACACGGCAAGCCCCTTTGCCGCGGCTGCTGCTGCTGGTGCAAAACCACCACGGCTACTTGAATTTGTCCGAGCTGCTTTCACGGGCCTGGACCCAAAACACAGGCAAACTACAGGCCAGTGTCAGCTTGGCATGGCTGTCCGAGTTAAACGGTGGTCTGATCGCACTGGCTGGCGCACAGGCTGGGCCGGTGGGGCAGGCTCTGGTGCAAGGCGACACCGAGCGAGCCGCAGACACGGCACGGCAACTGTCCGGCATCTTTGCCGGCCGGTTTTATCTGGAGCTGCAACGCGCCGGTCGTCCAGACGACGAACACCATGTAACGGCCACCGTGCAACTGGCGCAGCAATTGGGCCTGCCGGTGGTGGCCACGCACCCCATCCAGTTTGCCGCAGAGGCAGACTTTGAGGCCCACGAGGCCCGCGTTTGCATTGCCGACGGCACGATTTTGGGGGACTCCCGCCGGGTGCGCCGCTTTACCCACGCGCAGTATTTCAAGACCGCTGCCCAGATGCAAACGCTGTTTGCCGATGTGCCCTCAGCGCTGGCCAACAGTGGCGAGATTGCCAAACGTTGCAATTTAAGCCTGGTGCTGGGCCGTTCGCAGTTGCCCAATTTTCCGGTGCCAGCAGTGGATGGCGTGGTGATGGCCCCAGATGACTACTTCAGGTATGCCGCGCACCAAGGCCTGCAAGACCGTTTGCTGCACTTGTATCCCGACCCCGCCCAAAGAGAGAAAGAGCTGCCGCGCTATCTGGATCGCTTGGAGTTTGAACTGGTCACCATCCTGAAGATGGGGTTTCCTGGGTACTTTTTGATCGTCAGTGACTTTATCAACTGGGCCAAAAACAACGCCTGTCCGGTGGGGCCGGGGCGGGGCTCAGGGGCGGGGTCACTGGTGGCGTATTCGCTCAAGATCACCGACCTGGACCCCTTGCAATACCAACTGCTGTTTGAGCGTTTTTTGAACCCCGAGCGCGTGTCGATGCCCGACTTTGACATTGATTTTTGCCAGGGCAATCGCGACCGTGTGATCGACTACGTCAAACAAAAGTACGGCAAAGAGGCCGTCAGCCAGATCGCCACTTTTGGCACGATGGCGGCACGGGCGGCCATTCGCGACGTGGGGCGGGTGCTGGACATGAGCTATACCTTTTGCGACGGCATCAGCAAGCTGATCCCTAACAAACCCGGGGTGGCCGTGACGCTGCAACTGCCGCCTGCAGACCGCAAAAAAGACGACAAACAGGTCTATGCCACCGAGGCCGAGCCGATTCTGGCTGCGCGTGAGGCCAAAGAAGAAGACGTGCATACGCTGTTGGAACTGGCCCGCAAGCTGGAGGGCATCACCCGCAACGTCGGCATGCACGCAGGCGGTGTGCTGATAGCGCCGGGCAAATTGACCGACTTTTGCCCGCTGTACCAGCAGCCTGGCAGTGACTCGGCCATCAGCCAGTACGACAAAAACGATGTGGAGTCGGTGGGCTTGGTCAAGTTTGACTTTTTGGGACTGGCCACGCTGACGGTGCTGGAGATGGCCCGCGAGCTGATCGTGAAACGCCACGCGGGGCAAGAGGCTTTCTCGTTTGATGACCTGTCGTTGACCGATGACGCGGTCTATCGTTTGTTTCAAGATGGCAAGACCGAGGCCGTGTTTCAGTTTGAATCCCGGGGCATGCAGGGCATGTTGCGCGATGCCAAGCCCACGCGGCTGGAGGACCTGATCGCCCTCAATGCGCTGTACCGACCGGGGCCGATGGACCTGATCCCCAGCTTTGTAGCACGCAAACATGGCCGCGAAGAAGTGGTTTATCCGCATCCGCTGGTGGCCGACGTGTTGTCAGAGACCTATGGCATCATGGTCTATCAAGAGCAGGTGATGCAGACGGCGCAGATTTTGGGCGGCTATTCGCTGGGGGCTGCCGACATGCTGCGCCGTGCGATGGGCAAAAAAGATGCCGATGAGATGGCGCGTCACCGTCAAATATTCAGGGACGGCGCGGCCAAGAACAACATTGCACAGGGCAAGGCCTGCGAGATTTTTGATTTGATGGAAAAGTTTGCAGGCTATGGGTTTAACAAATCCCATGCGGCGGCCTATTCGTTGCTGGCGTACCAGACAGCTTGGCTTAAAGTGCATTACACCGCCGAGTTTTTTTGCGCCACCATGACGGTTGAAATGGACGACACCGACAAACTCAAGACGCTGCTGGAGGATGCAAAGCGCATGGGGCTGCACTTTATGCCGCCCGATGTGAACATGGGGAGCAGCCGTTTTGAGCCTTTGTCCGACACCGTGATCCGCTATGGACTGAGCGCCGTCAAAGGCAGCGGTCAGCAGGCCATCGATGCCGTGGTGGCCGCCCGCGAGGGGCGTGGCACCGGGCCGCTGGGCGATGTGGCCGGGCCATTCAAAAGCCTGTTTGATTTTTGCGCACGGGTGGACAGAGGACGGATCTCCAAGCGCACCCTAGAGTCCCTGTGCAAATCTGGGGCCTTTGACAGTCTGAACCCCCATCGCGCCAGTCTGTTAGCCAGTATTGACCTGGCGTTTGACTTTGGCGCGGCCGCCTTGGCCAATGCCAACCAATGCAGCCTGTTTGACATGGGTGGGGCAAACGACCATGGGGCCAGCACGCAAGAGCCTGACCTGGTGCAGGCTGCGCCATGGAGCGTCAAAGAACGCCTGGGGCATGAAAAATCAGCCATTGGCTTTTATCTGTCGGGCCACTTGTTTGATGAGGTTGCGCCTGAACTGCGGCAATTTGCCAAGCGCCCCATCGCTGATCTGCTCGATACCCGGGAGCCGCAGTTGCTAGCAGGCATCGTTAGTGACTTGCGGGTGATCAACGGCCAGCGCGGCAAACTGGCCCTGTTTAAGCTGGACGACGGCACGGCCACAGTCGAGGCCAGGGCTGATGAGGGCCTGATCACCACCCACAAAGACCTGCTGCAAGACGACGCGCTGGTTGTCGCCATGGGCAAGCAGCAGCCAGACCGGTTTACGGGTGGGGTGCAGGTCACCTTGACGCAAATCTGGAGTCTGGAACAAGCACGCTGCCGCTTTGGCAAATACCTGCACGTGGCGCTGTCCACGGGCACGGGGGCCACGCTGCCCGATGTGGCCCGCATCGTGGGTGAGTATCCAGTGCAAAGGGACACTGCCGGACAAGCCGGCGCTGATCTGGGACTGACGGTGCGTCTGGCGCTGAAGTGCCACGCGGCGGGTACGGTGGTCAGGGCCGATCTGGCGCTGGGAACAGAGGCCAGGGTTTTCCCTAGCGACTTGGCCCTGGCCTGCTGGGCGGTGCACTCTGCGGACGGCACAGCCAAGGTTGTGTACGAATAGCGGTTATCGTGAAACACCGAACCGGTCGCCCACCTATGGCCCACCTATGGCCCACCCGCAGCCCGTATGAAGCGAAGCGGAAAGCGGGGTTACCCGACACGAACGCCTGGATTGCCTTGCACGTCATCTGGGCTACAGGGCCGGTTTGGGCACACTGCGTGACACCAGTCAAACCTAATTTTTAGGCATCCTTGTTTTTTTGTGTTAAATTTGTTGTTCCTTCTTTTTTTGTTAACCCTTTTTTCAAGGACCCACCATGACCCACTTCAACTTCACCCGGGCCTGCGCGGCCGGCTTTTCTCTCACAGCCCTTGCATCGCTGCTGATCGCGTGTAGTAGCGGGGGTGACACAGCATCTCCGGCCACCGATTTTTCTGGCAAGGTGGTCGATGGGTACATTCAAAATGCGTCAGTTGGGGTTGTCGGCACAAGCAGTGTTTGCGACACCACGACAAACCCGACAAAAACCAATGCAACGGGTGATTTCACTTTGCCAATTGCCAACCAAAGCTCTGTACTTTGCGCCCAAGGGGGGCAAGATGTTTCGACGGGCGTGAGCTTTGTCGGTAAGGAGCTGAGAGCACCAGCCGGCTCAACTGTGGTGACACCTTTAACCACTTTGGTTCAGGCCCGAGTTGATTTGGATAAAGCTGCCGGCAAGACAACTGATCCTGTAGCTGCCGCTGCTTCTTTGGCTGCTACCCTGGGTTTACCGGCTGGGACGCTCATATTGACTACCGACCCTGTCGCCTTCGCCAACACTACGGGTGCATTGATCCAGGTCACTGCTGCGGTGCAGCAGCTTTTGGACGGTCTGGGTGTCACCTACAGCTCGGCGGTAGCTGGGCTTGCGTCCGCTATTGCCAAGCAGACGGCGGTTAATTGGGCTGGTACTGATGCTACCTTAGCGACCCTGATCCAGTCAGCCGCGAGTTCAGCAGGTGTCTCTGCATCTGCGGCTGCCAGTATGGCCAGTACGATACAAAATGCGGTTGTCGCAATTGCGAAAAGAAGTCCTGCTAGTCTGGCCACGCCGACGACAACCTTAGCAGGTACAAGTACGACGACATCGACATCGACATCGACATCGACATCGACATCGACATCGTCAGGTGCTACGACAACGACTACCGTAGCAGGCGGTTCGACGACAACTACCGTAGCAGGCGGTTCGACCACTACTGCGACATCAACCACCACGACACTTCCGCTGGCACCGCTGACAACGCTGGCTGTTTCTTTGCCGACGATCAATACTCCAGCGCTTACGCCTACCGGCTCAGGTTCCACCGCTGATCCTTATGTTGTCACTGTGGGCACTACGGGGATAACCAGTGCATCTCTGACATTGAATGGCACTGCGGCCACCTCAAGCACAACGTCTGTCGGTTTTGATATCACCGAGGTGGGAACGGTTTGTGATCCTTTGCTGCCGCCTACCCCCGGGTGCGTCCAGGCACTTAGAAAGTTGACCCTGATAGTTGACAAGGTGTCATTGACCCAAAGCGGCAGCAACTTTACGGGTCTTGTGGGTGGTGGTGCCAAACTGTATGCCAGCGCTACGGGTCATAACGGAACCATTGTGAGTGTTGTACAACCGCAAACCAACGCTGCTTCCAACAACCTGACATTCAGCGGAAATGTTTTGTCTGTGGCTTGGTCGGGTGCTTTAAGCAATGCACTGACTACAGCAGGTCTAGGCAGCACTTTGAACCTGAGCAAAGGAGCTTACGATGTCAAGGTGGTGGTCAAGGATGTCGCTTTGAGCGGCAGCAACGCTGCGGCGAACGTAGCGATTCCGGAAGTGGGGGCAGCCTCTGGGCTGACGGGTGCGGGTGTTAGCTTCCGTGTGACGGTCAATTGATTTGGCTGTTGATCCCATAATCCATTAATCCAACCCAAAAAAGAAACACGCCTAGCGTGTTTCTTTTTTTTTGTGCGCACGATTTGCAGATGCCTACCTGACTCGGTGACAGATGAACCTGCCATGTAGCCAACTGACTACAATCAAATCCATGTACACCGTCATCGAAACCGACGAATTCAGCCATTGGCTGGGTGGCTTGAAAGACAGAGTCACCCGTATCCGACTGGTACGCAGGCTGAACAAAGCACAGCGTGGCAATCTGGGTGACATCAACCCGGTGGGCGAAGGCGTGATGGAGATGCGTGAATTCTTTGGCCCCGGCTGTACTACGTGGAGCGCGCAGGCGCTCTGGTCATCATGCTGGGCGGTGGCGACAAATCAAGCCAAGCCCGCGACATTGAACGGGCCAAACAACTGGCCAAGGAGCTGCCATGAGCAAGATCAAAACCCGGCCATTCGACATGGCCAACTACCTCCAAAACGAGGCCGACATCTCCGAATACTTAACCGGTCTTTAACATCGCACAAAAAACAACTATACAAATCAACGACTTATCGTGTACTGGTATTTTGACCGACAGATTTGCTCGTTATGGCATGTC
>CAIJOK010000084.1 GCA_903822205.1 uncultured beta proteobacterium
GTGAGCGTAGTGACGGTTGGCGGTTTCATACTCTACGTGGGCGGTGTTGATCGTGATGCCGCGTGCTTTTTCTTCGGGTGCTGCATCGATCTGGTCATAGGCCTTGGCCTGACCGCCGTATTTGGCGGCCAGCACGGTGGTGATGGCCGCAGTCAGTGTGGTTTTACCATGATCCACGTGACCGATGGTGCCCACATTGACGTGGGGCTTTGTGCGTGCAAATTTTTCTTTAGCCACCTGATGACTCCATAAAGTGAAAAAATTACCTAACTTATCAACAAACTTACCAACAAACTTACCAACAAACTAATCTACGAGGGCCAACTGAACCGGCGGCAAAAAACTTCACAAGCCGACTTAAGGCATCAGCCCTTTGACGCGAAAAGGGTGAGTGTATCACGCAGGAGCGATCCCAAAAATGCCAGACACCCAAGCACAGGGTGATGAACGACAAAGACCGCAGACATCTGCTCTCAAATATCCTCTGGCACCATTTTGATGGAGCCACATGGACATTCCGAGGCACAGATGCCACAGCCCTTGCAATAGTCATAGTTAAAGTCAAAGCCCTTGCCGGGGCCATTTTTGATGACGGCGTTGTCAGGGCAGACCCCGTAACAGTTGTCGCATTCAAAGCAGTTGCCACATGACAGGCAGCGGCGGGCCTCAAATAGCGCATTGCTTTCGTCCAGACCCCCTTGCACTTCCTCAAAGGTGGACCGGCGACGGATGATGTCCAGCATGGGGCGCATGGTTTTGGGCGCATCGCTGTAATACCAAGTGTTGAGCTTGTCAAAACTGGCCAATTCGCACTTGGGCGGCGGCACATAGACGGTGCCACGCAGCCAGGCATCCATGTTGCGGGCGGCCTTTTTGCCATGGCCGATGGCGACCGTCACATTGCGATCTGCTGGCACCATGTCGCCACCCGCGAAGATACCGGCATGACCAGTCATCATCTGGGTATCCACCTGAACCACGCCGTCTTTCACAACCAGGCCGGGTATTCCTTTGATCAGGGACAAATCAACGTCCTGACCCAATGCCAGCACCACAGAGTCCGCCTCTAGCGTCTCAAACTCGCCGGTTGGCTGCGGAAAGCCCTTGTCGTCCAGCGCCATTTTTTCGACCGTGATCGACGATTCGCCGGCCTGTGTGATGGTGGACAACCATTTGACCAACACCCCCTCTTGCAGGGCTTCTTCCAGTTCAAAGTCATGCGCGGGCATTTTTTCGCGGTTGCGACGATACACAATGATGGCATCGGTGGCTCCCAAACGCTTGGCCGTGCGGGCGACATCCAGGGCCGTATTGCCGCCACCGTAGATGACGACCTTGCGGCCCAGCATGGGCTTGTCCTCGCCTTCCATCGATCGAAGCACAGAGATGGCATCCAGCACCCGGGCAGAGTCACCTGCGGGGATAGACGCACGCTTGGCGATATGCGCGCCCACAGCCAAAAAGACAGCGTCAAACCCACCCGCAGCTTTGGAATCGAGCACATTGGCAACCTTGGTGTTGTACTGAATTTGCACCCCCAGATCAACAATGCGCTGAACCTCGGCATCCAGCACCTGACGCGGCAGACGGTATTTGGGAATGCCAAAGCGCATCATGCCGCCCGGCAGTGGCCCGGCCTCCTGCACAGTCACGCTGTGCCCCAGCACAGCCAGGTGGTAAGCCGCAGACAGCCCTGATGGCCCAGCACCAACCACCAGGACTTTTTTGCCGCTAGGCGCAGCAGGTGGCGCAAATTTCCAACCCTGCGCGATGGCCTGATCGCCTAAAAAGTGCTCGACAGAGTTGATCCCGACTGCGTCATCAAGCTTGCCGCGATTGCAGGCCCCTTCGCAACTGTGATAGCAAACCCTGCCCATGGTGGCCGGAAAAGGGTTTTGCTCGACCAAGGTACGCCAAGCCTGTTCATAGTTGCCGGACTCTGCGTGAAACAGCCAAGCCTGAATGTTTTCGCCGGCCGGACACTGGTGGTTGCAGGGGGGCAAACGGCTGAGATAGACGGGGCGCGTCGTGCGCCATGACCCCGTGTGGTTGGACAGCGAACTGCCGACGGCCAGTGTGATGGCAAAAGGTTTATTCATGTTCAAACTCCTTGGGACTTAAGCCAGATCGCCGCTGACGGACACATGGTCTGATGCACTGTCTGATGAAGGATCGATCAGGCCAAAGCGGCTGATGTTGCGGTCAGCCCGCGCTTGCAAGCGGGCAATGGTGGCCAAGTCGGGTGATTTGCCAAACAAATGGGCAAAGCGTTTCTGGAGCTTCAAGTAATCGACCACCGGAATCTGGCGACGAATTTTGAGTACGCGGGTGACTTGGCCGTTCTCAGCCTCAAAAACCGGAAACACACCGCTTTCAACGGCCATACGGGCCAAGCGGACGGTGTCGTGCGACGCAGCCCCCCAGCCCAAGGGACAGGGAACAAAAATGTGGAGGTAACGCGCACCGCGCAGCGTCATGGCTTTTTGAACCTTGCGCTCCAGGTCTCGCAAATCGGCCACCGTGGCCGTGGCAACGTACGGAATCTCATGCGCCATGGCGATCAGAGGAACGTTTTTGCCCTGCCCAAACTCATTGCCCGGGTGCTGCCCCACGGACATGGTGGTGGCGGTGCGAGCCGCCGGCGGAGTGGCGCTGGATCGTTGAACACCGGTGTTCATGTAGGCCTCGTTGTCATAGCAAATGTAGAGAACGTCGTCGTTGCGCTCAAACATACCGGACAAACAGCCAAAACCGATGTCGGTGGTTCCGCCGTCGCCACCCTGGGCTACCACGCGAACATCGCTGCGGCCCTTGACCTTCAAAGCTGCTGCGATGCCGGTAGCCACCGCTGCTGTATTGCCAAACAGCGAGTGAATCCAGGGCATTTGCCAGGATGTCTCGGGGTAAGGGGTGGAGAAAACCTCAAGGCAGCCGGTTGCGTTGGCGGCGATCACGCGGCCTTGGGTGGCATTCATGGCGGCATCAATGGCGTAACGAGCGCCCAAGGCCTCTCCGCAACCCTGGCACGCACGGTGGCCTGAGTTAAGCGAGTTGCTGCGTTCAGTATCAGACTGAACACTGCGCTGATTGGGTGTTAGCAGACGATTGCCCACTGTAAATGTGCCGGTTTGGTAAAACTTGACGACAGTCTGTTCCATGGTGTGTTCTCAATTCAGGGAAGCGCAAAGGAGAGCCAGCGCATCACCGATATAAGGGTGAATGCCGGCCCACGCAATGCTGAAAATGTCAGGTGTTCGACAGTGCCGCGCCAGTGGCCGTCTGAACATCGGCCGCAACAGACACCGTGCGGGGCAGATCAGTCACTGCGTGACGCAGATGATTTTCTCGATCAAGCACACGATTGACCACGGCCCAGTCCAGGTCCAGAAAGGTCAAGGGCAGCAGCTTATCGGCCACAGCATCCAGCAACATCTGTTTGATGGATGCCTTGGTGATGGGCCGCCCACCCAGCCCCGCCACCACGGTCAGGACGGGCTGCGGCCTGTTGCGAACAGCGCTGCGAACGTCGCGCGTCACGATGCCGCCCATGCCCACAGCAAAGCATTTTTCGACCACCACCAAACGCTTGGCATCGGCAGTTGCGGCCTCGATGGCCTGTATCGGAAACGGGCGATAAGACGTAATGCCCAGTACCCCCACACGCATCCCCTCTGATCGCAATTCATCGACGGTGTCTTTGATGGTTCCCAGCACCGACCCCAGCGCGATGACGATGGTGTCAGCGTCCTCGGTGTGGTAGGTGCGGATCAAGCCGCCAGAATCGCGAGCAAATTCTTGTTTAAATTCATCAGCAATTTTCGGGATCAAGTCCAGCGCCCTGGCCTGCTTGAGGTGCTCAAGGTAGCGAACCTCGGTGAAGGCCTCTGGCCCCACCATCGCGCCGATGGTGATGGGAGCGGCAGGGTCTAGCACTTGGCGTGGCCGGTACGGTGGCAAAAAGCGATCCACCTGAGCCTGATCGGGCATATCCACGCGCTCATAGGCGTGCGTCAGGATAAAACCGTCCATGCACACCATGACGGGTAAAGACAGGGTTTCAGCGATTCGAAAGGCCTGAATGTGCAGGTCAAGGGCCTCTTGGTTGGTCTCGGCAAAAAGCTGCAACCAGCCGGCATCGCGCATGGACATGCTGTCGGTGTGGTCGTTCCAGATGTTGATGGGCGCACCGATGGCGCGATTAGCCAGGGTCATCACGATGGGCAGCCCCAACCCCGAAGCGTTATAGACAGCCTCGGCCATAAAAAGCAAACCCTGACTGGATGTCGCCGTGTAAGAACGTGCGCCGGTGGCGGAGGCCCCGATGGCGACGCTGAGGGCTGCAAATTCGGACTCCACATTGACAAACTCGCAGTTGGCCAATTCGCCGGATTTGACGATTTCACCCAGGCCTTCGACGATGTGCGTCTGGGGCGATATGGGATAGGCGCAGATGACCTCTGGGCGGCACAAAGCCACGGCGTGTGCGACCGCTGATGAGCCTTCGCATTGTTCAAGCATGGTGACTCTCCCCTTTTTGCTGCATGACGACATCGTAGGCGGCGCGGGCAGCTTGCTGATTGCCCAGTGCGACCGCACCCGAAAATTTTTGACCGATGGCACGTTGCACCGCATCCAGAGAGATCAACCCGCCCACCGCAGCAAAGGCCCCCAGCAAGGGCACATTGGGCACGGGGCGGCCCACGTGTTTCATCGCAAGCTCGGTAGCAGGCACCGTCAGCAGATGGTCGGGTTGAAAGCCCTTGGCAAACTCGCCGATGCCCAGATCATCAAACGTGTGGGTGGTGTTGATCAGGATGTAGCCGTCTTTCTTGAGACCGCCGAACACATCGACCTGGTGCAGCAGGGTGGGGTCTTGAATGATGACCGCATCAGGCTGCATGATGGGTTCGCGCAGGCGAATCTCGCGGTCATCGATGCGGCAATAAGCCACCACGGGCGCACCGGTGCGCTCAGATCCAAAACTGGGGAAGGCCTGCGCGTGATGCCCTCCTAAAAACGCAGCGATGGACATCATCTCTGCACCCGTCACGACACCTTGGCCGCCACGTCCGTGAATTCTTACCTGAAACATTGCTGGATATTCCTCAAGTCGTCAAGTCGGGGTAGGCCACCAAAACGAACTTGTCTGGTGTCTTTTCCGAGGGGGCCAATAATAATGAGTTTTCGTGGAAGATCGTCCGTCGCTATCAACCCTCAGCCATTATTTTGGGTCTTACAGCGCCATTAGGCTTCACTGCACAATAAATAATCGACAGCATAAATCATGAATTGATAGCATGCAATGCTTGATTGATGTGCATTCATGCATTTTTTGTTGTTGTTATAACGTAAGTTATTTATTTTTATCACAATGCCATTCGTACTGCGAAATCCCGCTTTTTTCATACCGGTTTTGACGTACCACCAGATTGCGACCGCTCCCCCCAAGGGGGCAGTCTTTCGCAGCCTGTACGTCACACCCACGGCCTTTGCACGCCAGATGGGACTGCTCAAACGGCTGGGTTATCGCGGACTGTCCATGTCCGCGCTGATGCCCTACCTGCGCGGTGAGCAGTGCGCAAGGGTGTGCGGCATCACGTTGGACGACGGCTATGCCAACCACCTATCTTGCGCCTTGCCTGCGCTGCAATCGAACGGGTTTACAGCGACTTGCTACGCCGTCAGCCAGCGCTTGGGGCAGACCAATGACTGGGACAGCGCAGTGGGCGTGGCCCCCGCGCCCTTGATGGATGCCAACCAGTTGCGCCAGTGGGTGGCTGGCGGACAAGAGGTGGGGGCGCACACCAGGCACCATCCGCATCTGTCGCAGTTGTCGGATGCCGACAGCACCCGCGAGATCAGCGCCTGCAAGTCCGAGCTTGAAGAGGCTGTTCAGGCCCCCGTAAGGCACTTTTGCTATCCGTATGGTGACTATGGCCCGCAGCACGTTGGCATCGTTAAGCGGGCAGGCTTTGACAGTGCGACCACCACCGTGCGCTCTCGCTGTCAAATAGCCGACGACCTGTGGCAACTGCCGCGTGTGCCGGTGGTACGCTCCACGACGCTGGCCCTGCTGTGGATCAAACTGGCCACGTCCTACGAGGACCGGCATCGGTGTCTGTCGCATCGATTTCAATTGGCATGACGACGGGACAAGCCCCCGGCAATCACTAAAATTTCGATTGTTCCTGCAACATCGTCGAAACATCGTCACAGCACTGTCCTTTGGGTTCATTTTTGATTCATTTTGGATGCAGTCGATGTCTGCAAGACCCTTAACCTGATGCACCGATGTCCAAAAAATTAACACGACTCGCTTCCTCTGCAAAGCCCACCCTCGGCGCACCTAGCCCTATAGAGCAGCAAGCGCTTCTTCACCTCGACAAGGGTCGCTACCGCGATGCCATTGAGTGCTACAAAAATCTTCTCAAAATAGAGCGTCGCCCCCACTGGCTGTCGGGCCTGGCCAGCGCCTATAGCGGCAGGGCAATTGACCTTGCTGCCAAGGGCATGCTGCGTGAAGCCATCGATCTTTGGCACAAGCGTGCCGATCTGTGCGGTGTACCACTTTGGGAGGGTCCCTACGTTGGCTGGCTGACAAAGCTGGGCCGTTTGTCTGATGTCGTCGATCACCTAGCCTCGCAGTACAGCACCGGCAAGGTCATCACCGACGGCAAACCAGACACCCGGGTAGCCGCCCTTGAGGCCCATCTGGCACCATTCATCCTGTCTGCTGACCCGGCCATACGCGTCCGACTGCCTGTTTTGTCACCGTTGTTACAGCATTGGCAAAGCGCCATCAACGCGCTGTCGGCCTTTGCTCAGCGGGATGCACAAGCGCTGGATACCGCTCTGACTTCCATTCCGTTTCGGTCTCCCTACCGCGATCTGCGCCTGGTGCTCAAGGCCATGATGCTGTGGGACGCTGACCGCGACCAAGCTCGCAGTGCGTTTGCCAGACTGCCCGAGGACAGCCCGTTTGAGTCGCTTGCAGCCCCTTTTCGCGCACTTCTTGACACAGGATCAACAAGGCAGCGGCGATGGGCCAAGCTCAACCCCGCCCAAATCACGGTCGCCCTGGACGCTGTTGGGTGTCCGCCGGCGCTTAGCCCTCTGTGGTGCGCTTTGATAAACGCCAAGGCAGGGCTGGCATCAGATGTGCTGTTTGATTTGGTTCGGCCTCATGCCCATCTTTTGCCCGAGTCCGTGGCAACACGCGCCTGGCGGAGACTTGCCCCTTGGGCCAATCGCAAGGGCCACCAACATCGCGCCCTATTTGGCGCACCGTCACTGGCTGAGCAAGCGTGTGCAAAGGCGTTGGCCATGGAGCTGAATGGAAATTACGACGACGCTGCAAAGCATTGGGATGGGGCAAGCAAGCTGATCGCCGCCGAGGGCTGTAGCGCTGACGACAAGCTGCTCGCAGCCTTGATTTTGCGGCACGTTGCGCTTTCACCGCATCACCTGTCCTTTGAGGACGAACTAGACAACCAAGGCGCACAGATACTGACCGAAAGTCTGAAATATGACACGACAGACAGCAGTGTCTATCTTCGTTTGGCACGATTTTGGCGTGAGCAAAACGATCTCAAGCGGTCTCGTGAACAAATTGACCTTGGGCTACAGCACTTTCCAGACCATGTGGCGCTGCTGACCGAGTCCGTTTTGACCGCCATGGCCGCAGGTGCCTTCCAAAATGCCGTCACCACAGCACATCACCTGATGACGATGGACCCCATAAACAGCCAGGTGCGTGTTTTGACCGGTAAGGCCTGTTTGGCACTTGCAGCCAAACAACTGGCAGCCAACAAGCCTGATGCGGCCAAACAAAAACTCGATGAAGCTGCGCCGCTGCTACAGGGGTCCATTGATCTGGGGCTGATGCATCTGCTGCGGGCGTGGACCCTGCCTTCCGGGTGCTCTGAGCGTCTGGGACTCGTACGCCTGGCTGTGGCCACCTGGGGCGGCGGACTGGTTGCCGGATGGCGTCTGGTGCGCGAGGCGCAGGGCGTTTTTGGGACAATTTCACTGCCTCTCGCTTTGCATCTTCTGGACGAAGGCGGTATCGACACCCACCGCGCCCTGACCGCATCGGCGATCCAGTCGTTGTCAAGGGTGATGGAGGAGGAGCTTGCCCTTGAGGGTAAGGGCAAAAGCATTGGACCGTGCCTGATGCCCTGGCAAAAGGCGATCACCGACATCGCCCAATCGGGTGTTTTTGATGCAGAAACAACCCTGTCTATCTGCAAATCCCTTGGGCGACATGACGAGATGCTACTGCTTGGCGCTTTTGCCACTACAGCTCGCAAACTCTGGCCTGATCACCATGTTTTTGTTTTTCTGGCGGTCATGTCTTGCTGGGACGACCAGCGGGGTATCGCCGATCCACAGGATTTGGCAGACCTTGATGCCGCCATTGGCTCGGCGCAACAATCGGATGATTGGAGCATGGCTCGGTTGATGCGCAGATTGATGGATCGGCATCACCGTCTGCTTGGCACGTCAGACCCCTCTGATTTACCCGACTTGTCCGATTTGTCTGTTGAACATGACGACAACATCCTGTCTCCTGACATCAAAACAATCCAAACAACCTAAACAATCCAAAAAGTGACACCATGAGTGATCCCTACCAAATCCTTGGCGTGACGCGTGATGCCTCAGACGCTGAGGTTCGCGCAGCCTATCTTGCGGCCGTTCACCTGTGCCCGCCAGAGCGAGATGCCCAGCGTTTTTCTTCTGTGCGCTGGGCTTTTGATGCCATCGCCACCCACCCGTCACGCTTGGTCTTTGACCTGTTTAACCGTGAGCCGCCCACACCAGACAGCGTGTTGGGACTGTTAACGCCCCTGCTGTCTCCACGTCGCCCCGATGTCACCTCCATGCTGAACGTTCTCCGTGTTGCTGATGGACGCTAAGGACAAAGAACGTCTGGTCGATGAATTTCGGGCCTGTCTGGATGACCTGGAAGCACAGGACGGTGACGCATTAGCGTCTTGTACCGGTTCTGACACGCCCCCCCCTGTCAGTCTGGCTTCGTTGTTTGCAGAACTGTCGGTGCTGCGCAATGAGGTTCGCGTTGAGGCACGCCAGTTCAAGTCGGCGCTGGACGACATGCGTGTACTGACTGAACTGCTTGGGGTGCAAAATCAGCGACAGGCGCACGACCTGGAACGCGCCCGCGAATCCCAAAAAACAGCAAAGCGCTCTGCCGAACGTCGTTTGCTACTGGACATGCTGGACATTCGCGACCGCATCAGTGCGGCGCTTGGTGTCTATAGCGACTACCAGCCTGGATTTTTGGCCAGATGGGCCACCGCAGAAACCCGATTGGCGCAGGGCCTGGGTGACGGCATTCGTCTCACGCTGCGCCGACTGGACGACGCACTGGCCGATATGAACGTACATCCAATTGCAGCGGTCGGCGGCCCGCTTGACCCCCACACCATGCATGCCGTTGGGGCCAAAAGCGTTGCTGACAGCCCGCCTGGCAGGGTATTAAGTGAGGTACGACGCGGTTATGTTCGCAACGACGAACTTTTGCGTCTTGCCGAAGTCATTGTTAATAAATCAGAAAGCGAAGCGAATCATGAGTGACATTATTGTGGGCATTGATCTGGGTACCACCAATTCCGAGATTGCCGTTGTCAGGGACGGACGCATTGAGGTGATCGACATCGAAAACGGTCTGCCCATTTTGCCGTCGGTTGTGGGTCTGGGCGACGACGGCACGTTGCTGGTGGGTGCTGCAGCACGCAACCAGTATGTCTTGCACCCGGATCGCACGGTACGTTCGGTCAAGCGGCGCATGGGTGAGGCGACACACCTCACGCTGGGCGACAAACCATACAGTCCGCCCGAGATATCAGCCATGATCTTGCTGCGGCTTAAAAAAATCGCCGAGGCCCAACTGGGCTGCGCCGTCAGCCGTGCCGTGATCACCGTTCCGGCGTATTTTTCGGATGCCCAGCGCCAAGCCACGCATGAAGCCGGTGTCATTGCTGGGCTAGAGGTTGTCCGCATCCTGAATGAGCCAACTGCGGCAGCCCTGGCCTATGGTGCGCAGCGAGCCTCCGCTTGCAAAACCCAGCGCACCAAGGCGTACAAATCCATCG
The DNA here is from genome assembly GCA_903822205.1 of uncultured beta proteobacterium. Taxonomy (GTDB): domain Bacteria; phylum Pseudomonadota; class Gammaproteobacteria; order Burkholderiales; family Burkholderiaceae_C; genus Rhodoferax. The sequence goes on from CAIJOK010000084.1 coordinate 10,116, forward strand.
TCTATGACTTGGGCGGAGGCACTTTTGATGTCTCCATTGTGAACATGGAGGGCGACGTGGTCGAGGTTCTGTCCAGCCATGGCAACAACCATCTGGGTGGCGATGATTTTGATCGCTGCATCATCAACTTTGTGTTGAACCACTTGCGCACCGTGCATGGCATTGACGCTGAGACAACGCAGGCATCGCCCATCGCGATGGCTCGTCTGCAACGCGCCGCTGAAGCCGCCAAGATCACACTATCAGACCACCCCTACGCCATGATGGCCGAGGAATTTTTGTTTGAAAAAAACGGCGCGCCCGTTCACCTGTCGCTTGAAATCTCGCGTCTTGACTACGAGCAGATGATTCAGCCCTACATCAACGAAACCATGAATGCCGTTCACGTGGCGCTGACAGGTGCCCAGTTGACGGTGGCTGACATTGACGAGGTTCTGCTTGTAGGCGGTGCCACACGCACACCGATGGTGTCGCGTCTTCTCGAAAACCTAACGGGCATCTTGCCCCACGGTGAAATCAACCCCGACCTGTGCGTTGCCATGGGGGCCGCCGTTCAGGCCGAAAACATCGCAGGTGGCTCTGCGCCCTCGGTGCTGATCGACATCACACCTTACACCTTTGGTGTCAGCACCCTCGGAATGCTGGGTGGGCGTGAGTACAGCTATTGTTTCCAGCCGATGATCCGCCGCAACACCCCCATTCCCACCAAACGCAGCGAGGTTTTTTACACCGCATTAGATAACCAAAGAATCGTGGAGGTCAAGGTTTTTCAGGGCGAAAACCCGGATGCCATGGCCAACGTCGAGATCGGCAATTTTTTGGTCACTGGCTTGCGTCCCGTTCCGTCCGGCAACCCGCTGGTGGCAGAGTTTTCAATTGATATCAACGGCATTCTTCACGTCAGTGCGACCGAAAAAGAAACAGGCCTGGAGTACGCCATCACGATCGACAACGCCATTTCGCGCTTTGAAGCAGGCGATTTGGAAGATGCCCGCACCCGCGTACAGTCCATGTTCGCCGAAGATACCCCCCTCCCGGTGGATGACGATGTTCCCGCGTCGTCAGGTGCTTCGTTGCACGGTCAAAGTGTGGCCGATGCCACCCCCCTTCTCGAAAAAGCCGATCGCATGCTTCTGACCGCCAGTGCCGATGACCGTGAAGACCTGATGGATTGCGTTCAATCTGTGCGAAACGCCATACAAAACGGCGACGATGCAGCCCTGCGGCGGTCCACTGCCGCATTGTCCGACGTGCTTTACTACCTTGAATATTGAATTGTGAACATCGATACTGTGAACGCAACAAGCACAACGGATCGCTGCCCGACGTGTCGTGCCCGCCTCAGTTTGTCACCGGTGTGCGGTCGGTGCGGCACTGACTTTGTGATGACCCGCCACGCACAGGCGCAGGCCAAGCAACAAGTCACCCATGCCATTCGCCAACTGCTGTGCGGACAGCCTTTGCAAGCCGCTGCGTCTGCCCGTGCTGCATGGCTCTTGGACTGCCAGCCTTTGGCGCACGTCGTGTCCAGGATGATCGATCGCCGCCTCAGCCCCTCAAATGAGTGACCCGATGGGCACAATAGGCGTTATCTACAGTCAGCCCACTGGCCGACTGTGAAACAAACCTTACTTTGATACTTACTTTGATACTTATTTTGATAAACACCTGACGACGGCCAGCAATACCGCGTAATAGGGTATTGGCGACAGGCCTGATTCTGGAGGCAAAATCTGCAAAAACAAAGGTCAATTCGAAAAACGGAATGTGTTCTTGCCAGCGGCCTTCGCCTCATACATGGCATCGTCAGCCATTTTGAGTAGATTCTCCTGCGATGACACTTCATCCGTCAAAAAAGCGATTCCCATGGAGGTACCTACATGGGCATTGGCTCCATCAAAATTCATGGGGATATTCACCACTTCGATCACCCGCGATGCAATCATGGCAACGTTGTCACGGCTTTCAGGATTGTCAAGCAAGATGACAAACTCGTCTCCCCCAAGGCGTGCAACCGTGTCAGACGGTCGGAGTAATCCAAGAAGACGATTGGAAACAGTCTTTAGTACCTGGTCACCTATTTCGTGACCCCATGTGTCATTGACCAATTTGAATCCATCCAAATCGAGAAACATAAGTACAATTTGACGCGGCTCACGGGCAGCTATCGCCATCAACTGATGAACGCGTTCCATCAAGAGTGAGCGGTTAGGCAGACCTGTTAAACCATCGTGCAAAGCCATATGCTGCACTAATTGTTCTTTGTTCCACTGTTGGGTTATGTCGGCACATACACCCACATAGCGATCGACCTCTCCGGCTTCGTTACAAATGGCAGAAATGCTGAGTCGTTCCAGGTAAATCGTGCCGTCTTTTCCCTTGCTCCAGACTTCACCCTTCCACAATTTGGTTTCACGCAGTTGCCTAAACATATCGCTAAAAAAAGCCGCATCATGTCGTCCTGATTTTAGAATTCGTGCATTCTGTCCGACAATTTCTTCTGTTGTGTAACCTGTGAGTGCGACGAATGCAGGATTAACCGAAATAACCGTTGCGACAGTATCCGTCACCATGATGCCTTCTGTCGTGGCTTTGAAGACACTTGCCGACAGACGAATCGCAGCATCTGCTTCCCTAAGGCGGCTAATGTTGGTCACCAGCGCAAAAAATCCTTGAATGCTTCCATCCGAACCCATGTCTGGAATGTAATTGGCGAGTGAATATCCAATAGAACCATCCGGCTTTTGAATGGCACGCTCAAACTCCTGAGGCTCACCTGCCAAAGCGCCTTTTATATAAGGCAAATTCTTCTCAAACAAACCAGCGCCCAAGACCGTCGATATGGGCAACCCCATCATTTCCTGTGGTGTTCGTCCAAACCACTCTACGTACGGCTTGTTTGCAAATCGACATCGCATCTGCTTGTCCCAGTAGGCGATCATGCTTGGAATTGCGTCCGCAACGGTGTGGATAAATTTCTCGCTTTTGGCAAGGTCAGCAGACATCGTTTCTGCCCGCTGTCTGGCCTCCAGTAACTCTTTTTCATAACGACTGCGCTTAATCGTCACAAAGAACACCCAAGTGAAGCGGTCAATTGCGTCGTGTGTGGACTTTTGGCAGTTGACAAACACAGGAATTTGCTGTCCCGCAGCATCCAGTATTTGTAAGCGAAGTTCACGGATCTGACCGTCCCGCAGCAGCATGGGCCAGACGTGAGTTTGCAAGAAAATTTGGCTTGACATGGGAAACATGAGGTCCATCTGTTTTGCGAGCCAACCGCCTTGGGTATCTCCTACAAGTTCGAGCAAACTTTGATTGACAGATTGAACAACGCCCCATCGGTCGGACACCAATGCCGGGCATGGTAGGTGATCAAATGTTGGCATGATAAAGTCACGGATTAGGTCGGAGACACAAACCACGTGCGCATGGCATCAATCACCAGTTTGGGTTCACTCATGTGGGAACAGTGGCCATGCACTTCCAAAACTTTTAACCTACTTCGGGTCAAATGGGAATGCAGGTACTCGCCAACGCTGACTGGCGCAAGCGTGTCGGACCGGTGCTGAAGAATCAGGCACGGCACAGTCACTTTGAGAAGATCAGCCCTGTTGTCTGAAAAAAACGTAGCACGTGCAAAAACTTTTGCAACCTGGGGATCGGTTGAGCAAAAACTGTCAGACAGTTCAGTGGTTATTGCACCAGATTCTCCCTGCGCTGAAACCACTGGCGCAAGGTAGTTCGCCCATCCAATGTAATTTTGGTCCATTAAATCCAGAAGGCCTTCCAGATCTTTCTTTTCAAATCCACCGACGTATTCAGGCGCATGGTTGACAAAACACGGGTTGGGACCGATGAGTACCAACTTGGCAAAAAGTTCAGGGCGGGCAATCGAAGCCAGTAGTCCTACGCTGCAACTGACTGAATGACCCACAAAAATGACACCTCCCTTTAAATCAAGAGCGTCGCAAACATCAAGGACATCCTGGCAATACCCGTTGAGGCTGGAATACTTGCCTAGATCGAATGCGGAAACATCGGACTGCCCGCAGCCTACATAGTCAAACAAAACCTGTTGGTGGGATGATTTAAATGCGGGAGTCAGGCGATCCCACATATTTTGATTACATCCAAATCCATGGGCATAAAGCAAAACGGGGCTAGCACCATCCAGAACTTTGACATTGTTTCTGACAAGAACGTTCGAAGTCATACTATTTTTGTTCACTCTAATCTCCAACTGTGAGTCACTGTCATGAATCCACAAAGACACACCGGATGACGAAAGTAGCCCTGTTGCCCAGATGACGTGCCATAAAATCAAGGGCGTTTGTGCCTAATCTCTCCGCATTCCACTATAGTTGTAACCGTTTAGACCCCCTCACCGTCATTCCCGCGAAGGCGGGAATCCAGACTTCATGTGCATCCTTTAACATCCAAAAACACTGGATTCCCGCCTTCGCGGGAATGACAAATGTTGTTTGCCTCCACTGGAGTGACTGCA
>CAIJOK010000085.1 GCA_903822205.1 uncultured beta proteobacterium
TTACCGGCCAATGTCAGGTTGTTCAAGACATCAAAGTTGCCATTGATCGTCAAATGGGGCGATGCCGCATTGCCCAGCGTCACACCATCCAGATTGGGGTTGCTGACCAGGGACAGTGCCGTTCCGTCGCCGCTGATGAGGATGCCGTTTTTGATCGTTGCCGTGCCGCCTGAAAGCGAACTTAATCCGCCAGCTCCAAAAAGCCCAGCGCTGCCAACGTCGAGCGTGTTGCCTGTGTTGTCCAGCGTGCCGGTGAGATTGACGACGGAGCCTGCGCTACGGCTGAGTGTGCCAATCTTGAGGGGTGTCATCAACACGCCACCCAGATTGACCATGCTGCCAGTTGCTGCATTGATGATGCCGCCATTGTTGGTCCAATCGCCATCCAAGCCCAGCGCAGCACCACCTGCTACGTTGATCGATCCGGTATTGGTGGCATTGGCAATCGACAGCGTTCCCGCATTGACGTTGATCGTGCCGGTAGCACCAGCGTTGATGGTTTTGACGATGGACTGATTTGCGGCAGACGTTTTGGTCAATGTGCCCGCATTGTTAAACCCTCCGCCCGCTCCTGTGATCGGATTGACATAGCTGCCAGATAAGGTGACCATGCCACCTGGCAGATTGTTGAACTGTGCACCCGATACACCGTTGAAATTGATGGCAAAAGTGTTGCCAATGTCGATGCTGCCGGCGTTGTTTAGGACGGCGTTGGCGTTCATATAACCCCAACCCGTGCTGGTGATGCTGACAGTCCCCGTGTTGTCCCACACTGCACCTGCACCCAGTGTGACGTTCCCTGACGGTATGGTTGTGCTGCCGCTGGTTGTCAGATGGCCCGTGATGGTTCCACCTGTCCAATTCAAAGAGCTGCCAGTGCCCAACACCAGGTTACTGCCGGCACCCAAACTGCCACCGCTCACCGTCATGGCATTCAAATGGGTCGCAGCAGTGGTCGTGGTGCTCAGATTAAGCACCCCACCCGACAGATTCAGCCCTGAGGCTGTGAACGCACCCGTGAGCGTTGTACTGCCAGCGGCCACGTTCACTTTGCCAGTGCCGGTTACCCCCATGTTTTGGACATCCAGAGAACCGCCCGCTAAAGACAAAGTGCTGGCCAATGTGGCGCTGCCCGTTGCCCCATGATTCAGCACCAAATGAAGCGCCGTGGGGGTTGCGTTGGTGGAACTGATCGGAGCGTTGATCTGAATGTTGTTGGCGGCGGACAGGGTCAGTTGGGTGGCGGTTGCGTCAGATTTTGTGATGACATCATTCACCAAAATGTCACCCAGTCCGGCGGTGTTCACCGTACCTGCACTGCTCAAAATCGTGACATTGCCGCCTGCCAAAGCGGTCGCAACTGCCGATCCGGTCATGTCACCACCTGTTGCAGCAATTTTGAAATCAGGCGGGTCGATCAGCCAGATGCCATGCTTGCCATTGACTGCGAGTGTGTTGACCCTGGCGCTATCCGCCACCCGTACACACGCTGCCGAGGTCTCAATGAACCCGCCATTGCCACTGACCGGAGCCGACGCATCCAGAGCACCGCTGACATGGACCGTGCCATTTTCCATGTCGGCCAGCACCTTGATCTGACCACCCCCTGCACCCTGCGTGCTGATGCTGCCATCCACATCAGCGCGTTGGATGGCCCGCAGCACCACTGTGCCACCCTTTAGCGTCGCTGTTGTGGCCTGAACAAGCCCGCTGTGTTTGAGCGTGCCAGCGAATATGCCCACAGCGTCACCTTGCAAGGTGCCTAGGTTGACGGCGTGATCAGACGGGGCTTGCACTTGCAAGCTGATGCCCTCCAGACCGCGACCGGTCAGTTCAATCTGCCTGCCAGCGGCCAACAGGGTGCTGCCGCCAGGCGACTGAATGAGTGCGTCCTTGCCCGTATCGATGGCAGACCCCAGAATCACCACATCGCCGCTACGGGCCAGGATGTGGCCCAACACAGACACCGCGCCTCCTCCGTCCACTGCCGTACCGTCGCCAAAGCGCAGCCGTCCAGCCAGGGCATCAGCATCTGTCATGCGCAGGGCTGATGCCGTAAAACCGGCGGTATCGACCACCGCGCCAGCCCCCACCGTGATACCGGACTGATTGACCAGCACCACATGGCCGTTGCTGCCCAGGGTGCCAAAAATTTGCGATGGCGTTTGGGTGAGCACACGGTTGATCACCGTGCTGGTGGCGTTGGGCTGGGCAAAGTAGGTGGTATTGCCCTTGGGGATAGAGAATGTTTGCCAGTTGATGGCCGAGTGGCCCTGCCCTGCCCCATTTTGGGTGGTGACCGTCAACTGGTTGCCCACAGTGGACATCTGGGCCGTGCCAACGATGGCAACGCCGCCAGTAGGGTTGGCATTGACTGATAAGGGCAGAGCACCACAGGCAAGCGCTGCGGCCATTGCCAGAGGGTGCAGCCCTAAAAACTGCCAGGATGCAGCTCGGGCCACTGCGCCAGACCCACTGCCTGAATGCGCGTGTGAGCCGCAGATTTCAGCGACTGCCACCATCGCGCCCAGCGATTGGTTCCAGACAGTGCGGTAGATGTGATTAAGCGATGCACGACCCAACATAAAACACTCCTAGAACGACAACGACAGCGATCATGGATCGCTTGGCTTGCGAATAATAAACTCAAAAGCCCGATCGGAATGTTGTTTAGCGCTCACTTGCATCTGATGCAAAGTGATCAAACGATTGGTAAACGTGAGGCTGCGGCACACCGTTGCGGTCGATCAACTGTAGGCCGGCTTGTGCGTGAATGTGGCCAATACGGGTGACCGGGGTATGACTGGCCTGGGCCGCATCGGAAACGGCCTGTCCGCGGCTGGGTGCTGCGGTAAACAGCAACTCGTAATCGTCGCCACCGGATAAAGCCAAAGCGCGCCATTGGCCGTCTGACAGCTCCATAGCCTCTGCACGAGCCGCTATCAAAGATGTCGCGACATCCACATAAACCGTAGCCCCCACATTGGAGCTTGACAAAATGTGGCCCAAGTCACCCAACAAGCCATCGCTGATGTCGATCGCGGCGCTGGCAATGCCGCGCAGGGCCAGCCCCAGCGCCACGCGGGGGGTGGGCATCTCCAGCCTGGCACGGGCTTTTTCAAGCACACCCGCAGGCAACGTCACCTGGCCCCGCAGAGCGTCCAGGGCCAGTCGGGCATCGCCCAGTTGGCCGCTGACGTAAAGGTCGTCGCCATCGACAGCCCCCGATCGCAGCAAGGCCAAAGACCGTCCGGCCAGTACCGGAATCTCGCCAAAAATCGTAATGCAGATAGTCAGCGGCCCACAGGTGGTGTCGCCACCGATCAGCTCACAGCCGTGAGCATCTGCCAGGGCCAATAGCCCGCGTGAAAATTGTTCAAGCCAAGCCTCATCGGCCGCCGGCATGGACAGGGCCAAGGTAAAAGCAAGCGGCCTGGCTCCACACGCGGCCAAGTCGCTTAAATTGACGGCAAGGGCCTTATGTCCCAATTTGAACGGGCAAACGTCAGCAAAAAAATGCCGCCCCAAAACCAGCATGTCGGTGGATACGGCCAGCCGCGTATTGGCGTGGGTCTGTAGCAGAGCGCAGTCATCACCCACGCCCAAAACAGCCCGTTGCACCGGACGGTCAAAATAACGGGCGATCAGCTCAAACTCACCCATAACTGGCACAAGAAAAAAACGGTTGCGCCGTGCCAATGAGACAGAGAGGCATTATGCGGCGATGCCCGATAACCCGCGCCGTAGCACCAGGTTATCGCGATGAACCATTTCATGCTCTGCTGCGTAGCCCAACAGGGATTCAAACGCGGACGACGGTTTACGGCAGATCAAACGGGCCTCGGCGCTGGCGTAATTGGCCAGTCCCCGTGCGATCTCTTGTCCGTCAGGCCCGCAGATGGCGATCACGTCCCCGCGTGAAAAATCGCCATCGACACCCGTCATGCCAATGGGCAGCAGACTGCAACCGTCCGCCTGCAATTTACCAACCGCGCCAGCATCCACAGTGACGGCTCCGCGCAACTGCAAATGGTCGGCAATCCACTGTTTGCGGGCTTGTTGTTTAGGTGTAGTGGCCATCAACCGGGTGCCAATAGGCTCGCCCTGGTGCAGGCGCAGCAAGACATCAGGCTCACGGCCATAGGCGATCACGGTTCTGGCCCCTGACCCGGCAGCGCGTTTGGCAGCCAGCACCTTTGAGATCATCCCGCCGCGCCCCAGACTGCTGCCGGCCCCGCCGGCCATGGCCTCTAGTGCAGCGTCGCCTGCTCTGGCCTGCTGCACCAATTGGGCATTGGCATTGTGCCTTGGGTCCGCGTCAAACAAACCTTGTTGATCTGTCAGGATGATCAGGGCATCGGCCTCAACCAGATTGGCGACCAATGCCCCCAGGGTGTCGTTGTCCCCAAACTTGATCTCGTCGTTGACCACGGTGTCGTTCTCATTGATGACAGGGACAACGGACAGCCTGAGCAGCGTCAACAGCGTGGCACGTGCATTCAGATAGCGTTCGCGGTCGGCCAGATCGGCGTGTGTCAATAACACCTGGGCACTGCCCATGCCGTTTTGCCGCAAAAGGGTTTCGTACATCTGCGCCAAGCCCATCTGACCCACGGCCGCTGCTGCTTGCAGCTTGTGAATTTCGTGCGGACGCACCATCCAACCCAGGCGTTTCATGCCCTCGGCGATAGCCCCGCTGGACACCATGATGATCTCGCAGCCCGATCGCACCAGCGCGGCCATCTGACGACACCACTCACCTATCGCGGCCTCATCGAGTCCGCGACCGTCATTGGTGACCAGGCTTGATCCCACCTTGACCACCAGCCGCTGTGCACGGGCTACATCCTGAATCATGGGGTCTGTGCCAGTCTGTCGCAATCAAGCGATCTCAAAGCGGACATCGGCAGCCTCGGGTTGCGCCAACTGGTGTTGATCGCTCAAGTGTTTGTAGATGGTTTTGACCAGCAATTCGCAGCCCTCGTGCGACAGGGCTGAGATTTCAAACACCGGCCCCTGATGCCCCAGCCGGCTGACAAAGTCGCCCACAAGCGCTGAGCGTTCGTCCGTGGCCACCATGTCCAGCTTGTTGAGCACCAGCCAGCGGGGCTTGTCGTAAAGGGCCGGGTCGTATTTTTGGATCTCGCCCAAGAGCGCTTTGGCCTGCGCCACGTTGTCCACTGTATCGTCAAACGGAGCCATGTCCACCACATGCAGCAGCAAACGAGTGCGCTGCAAGTGGCGCAAAAAGAGATGCCCCAGACCTGCACCATCGGACGCGCCTTCGATCAGTCCAGGCAAATCGGCCACCACAAAGCTTTGCTCTGGCCCCACCCGCACCACGCCCAGATGGGGGTGCAAGGTGGTAAACGGATAGTCGGCAATACGGGGGCGGGCGTTAGAGATGGCCGTGATCAGCGTTGATTTGCCGGCGTTTGGCAGCCCCAGCAGGCCCACGTCAGCCAAAACCTTCAATTCAAGTTTGAGGCTGCGTTTTTGACCAGGCCAGCCGGGGGTTTTTTGACGCGGCGCACGGTTGATGGCACTCTTGTAACGCATATTGCCAAAGCCGCCGTCACCGCCTTTGGCCAGCGTGATGACCTGGCCAGGCTCAAGAAGCTCAAACAAAGACTCGCCCGTTTGGGCATCGGTGATCAATGTGCCCACGGGCATTTTCAGGGTGATGTCGGCTCCTGCCACGCCAAACATGTCTGACCCCATGCCGTGCTGCCCGCGAGGCGCATCGTGGCGGCGTGAGAACCGGTAGTCCACCAACGTGTTCAGGTTGGCATCGGCCACGGCAAAAACGTGGCCACCTCTGCCGCCGTCTCCACCGTTAGGGCCGCCAAATTCTTTGTATTTCTCATGCCTGAACGACACGCAGCCAGCGCCACCGTCGCCGGCAGATACGTCGATCAGGGCTTCATCAACAAATTTCAACCTGAATTCCTCAATTGGATAGACCCGAGTGGGCTTACAAACAAAAAACCCCACGCCAAAAGCGCAGGGTTTTGCTGAAAACAATCAAACTGACAGGGGTCAAACCGCTGCGATACTGACGGTGTGCCGGTTCAATGCGCCCTTGATGGCAAAGGACACATGACCATCAACCAAGGCAAACAGGGTGTGATCCCGGCCAATGCCCACGTTGTCACCCGGGTGAAACCGTGTACCCCGTTGGCGAACGATGATCGCACCAGCGTTGATCAGTTGGCCGCCATACGATTTGACACCGAGCATTTTGGGCTTGGAATCGCGCCCATTGCGTGTGGAGCCACCGCCTTTTTTATGCGCCATGATCGACCTCGTCTGCTAAATTGGATGGGATTGCTTCTGTGACTGTGGATGTGTCCACAATGATGTCTGCTGCCGTGACGATGGATGCGCCTGCGGTGACGTTTGCCACCACGTCTGTTGCTGTGTTCGCAGCATCGGCAATGTGGGCTGAATTGGCTGCATCGTCGGCCGGGACAGATGACCAACCGGGGGCCAGGATGCTGCCGATCAAAAGCTCGGTAAAGTTTTGCCGATGCCCCTGATGTTTTTGATAATGCTTGCGGCGGCGCATTTTGAAGATACGAACCTTGTCGTGTCTTCCGTGCGAAACCACCGTCACACTGACAGATGCACCGGATACCAAGGGGGTTCCGACCGACAGCCCAGCGCCGTTACCAACGGCCAGAACCTGATCAAAAACAACCTCTTGGCCTACATCCGCAGCAATCTGTTCTACTTTAATTTTGTCGCCGGCAGCAACACGATATTGCTTGCCACCGGTTTTTATGACCGCGTACATATGAACCTCTTTGATGATGAACCCGTCCGGCGGGCTGCCTGAGCGGGGGGCGGATTATTGCATGGCCACCCAAGCCCGGCCCAGCGCCAGCCCGCAGCCCAAGCGGTGTGCCAAGTGCCCGACAAAAGGCCGATAGCCCCCCCCTGAACGATGCCGGTGATGTGAGTACGACGGGCCATCAGAACGGGTTATTACAAATAAGTTTGATCATGGATCAACAACATCGCAACATCCACACATGCAGTATTGACGGGCATAGATGATATTTTCATGCCAGTAATGATGTAACTTATTTATTTTCGATGATGATCATGAAGACGATGTCGGCCTTGCGGCAACGGCCCTGGCCATGCCACCCTGCAACTTGACATGCTTGACCGGCTAAAGGACAACGTGGCCTATCAACTCGCACCGACGACGTTGGATTTGACGGCGTACCCCTCCACAGGTGGGGAATCAACCCGACGCTGCCCCAGTCCCCTCCCAAGATATGACGTTCGACCCGCACCAAAGTGGCCATTAACGTTGAGGTAAGGGGCGGGAGGCTCTCGCCTGTCCCTCTTGACTGCAAGGTATGCGCCCAGCAGGGGCGCGAACTGATGGGGTGAAAGTCCCCTGTGGGAGAACCAAATTGGACTCATAGCGAGCAAACATAACCACTAGCCGACGGCAAGGGCTGCTCCCAGCGGCCATCGTAGATGTTCAGGAGTCAGGGCATCGAAGGGTCAAACAACGAGACACAAGGAGCAGACGTGAAGACATCGACCCCATCAATCAAGCCTGATCAGGCTAGATGCGGGCGGCGGCCAACACGCACCGAGCCTTGAAACATGGCAAAGCAGGAAGGTAAAACTTCGTGCGAGCCAACTCGTTGAACCGCCCACTGCGGACCCGCAGGGGGGGGTGGTGGGGGGCGACGGTTAGAAACCGTTGCCTACCCGATGAGGCATTGATTTATAAATCACCTTCAGTAATACCCGCAACTTTCATATAATGCTTAAGTAAACCGACTTTCAAATCTTCATTGCCATGTACAGGCAAGGAAATACGGGCTGGATTTCCTGTCTTCATATAAACATGGTGGCTACCATTTATCCGAACTAAATGCCAATCGCGACTTTCTAGAATTTTGGAAAACTTTTTTCCAGAAATTGATTTCACACTGCAAGCTCCAAAACTCTGTCATCCCTGGATATTTCAATTTGTTCCAAGTCAACAGAAAGACAGCCTTCCACTGCTTCATATATGTTTGACAGCAGTTCTTCTAAAGTATCGCCTTGTGTGGCACACCCTTGAATTGCAGGTACTTCCGCCCAAAACCCACCTTCTTCTGCGGGATGAATAATGACTTTTATTTTCATGTTTGGCTTTGTCGCTTGTGTAGAACTAACACATTTTAACCACCAGCCGACGGCAAGGGCTGCACCGCAAGGGGTGGACTGGAGGAAGCCTGAGTGCAAATGTGCGAGACGACGGACAGAAACTGCATAGAAGGCCCAGAGTGCCGTGGCGAGCTGCCCGCTGCGTGTCGAAGAAATTGGCAGCACCGTCATCCAGGAACACAGCGCGACTTGCAGCAATGCAGGCCGAGATGATGCAGAAGTCAGCAGAGGCCATCGTAAATATTCAGGAGTCAGAGCATCGAAGGGCCAAACAACGAGACACAAGGAGCAGACGTGAAGACCTCGACCCCATCCATCAAGCCTGATCAGGCTAGATGTGGGCGGCGGCCAACACGCACCGAGCCTTGAAACATGGCAAAGAAGGAAGGTAAAACTTCGTGCGCGCCAACTTGTTGAACCGCCCACTGCGGACCCAGACGGTGGGTGGTGGGGGGGCCGACGATTCGAAACCGTTGCCTACCCGATGAGGCTATTTTGCATGACGGCTTGCGTCAAGAGCCAACCAGACAAATACAAAAGCGACTACCAAAACAAGCAAGGCAACAATAATTTCCATGTTCATAACTCCCTGAGAGATTCAATACGTTGTTCAATGCGCCTATGTAAAAATACAACACCAGTTGTGGCAACAATCACAGCCATCATCACTGCGAGAATTAGAATGGTACTCGCAGACTCAATATTTGAGGCAAGCCAACCCATCAAGCTAATATCTGTAACCACCAGAATACCCAACCAAACTTTAAGGTAGGAAATTTGTTATTTCGTAAAATCAGTTTCTGACAATGTTTACACCCTGTGGAATTTCTATTGAGATGATACACCACTTCCCATCAGATTTGGTTAACGTAAATTCTTGCACATTACTTTGAAAGGTACTGAGCATCACCTCGAACCCAAGCTAAATGAAGGAAAATGCCGGAACGAACGCCGACCGACACGATGGAATTTTCAGACGCTGCACTGCCACCGAGAAGTGAAACAAAAGCCGCGTAATCTTGAAACCACTCGCTGGTTTGGCTGAACGAGTGGACAAGCATTACCGCGTGGGCTGCGCCAAAGCGTTTCGCTTCAATGACGGCAGACGTTGCGCGGTGTAGAAGTTGATACCGCAGTGCATCAGGAACGGACGACTGAATGCAAAGTTGCTCGCAAAGGAAGTTAAGCCGATCTGACTTTCCAGAACTGGCCTCTGAGCGCCACTCCCGAATAGTGGGGCCGAAGGGCTCAGAGACTTTGCCCTCAACCGCTATTGAAACGAGTTTACCCTCCGAGCGAGCCACAACCCAGATGTCGTTTTGTGATGGACGATATCCGCCTGGCAACGGCACCTGATGCTCGGGCAAAGCGAAAAGTAACTCAATATCTGGGAATTGGGCGACCAAAACTGCTTGGACCTCAACAGGAAAGCCGCTTGCTTCTTGCCATGAGTAAGCAAGGGTTCGGGCAGAGTAGCCCTGCCGCCAGTGCTTTACGGGATCGGCAAGGAACTGCGCCCATTGCTCAGCGCTTACCGCTGGAATGTAGATTTTGCTCATCGTGCTGTCCTCAGCTTTTAGTCAATAGGAAAGCTCAATGCGTGGCTTGGCTTTGCCAAAAACTCGCATTGCGGAACAATTGTGTCACCTCGGCATGGATTGGTACGCCCTCGATCTCCGTTACGAGTTGATCGCCGACCTTCCGACACTCTATGCATGTTGGTTCCTTTTCCTCCCACACTACCAGTACCGTACAACGTAGATTTCCAAGCCAACTGAAAAAATAGGCAACACCTTCCTCAACGCTTTCGTACCAGAATTCCTCAAACTCGACACCTGTAATCTGTGTTTCCCGAAACATTTCGGCCCGAGTTCTGATTGGAACAAGATAAACGCTCCCTTCGACAGGCGCAGGCGGAAACGTACCGATTGGCTTTTTCTTAACAGGTGAGTAGGTGACACCTCTATCCCCCTTAAAGGGTTTCTTATGATCGTCCTCACCTGTCATCATCTCTTCGGGAATCACCAAATGGAAAGCTTTACAGCGGCCAAAATCTCGCGAGTGTTCACAGGATGAGCAGTTATTTTTAATCTCAACCGAATAATTACTTGAAAACTTAGAATATTCAACTTCTAATCCTTAATTGGTTTAGTGTTATTCCGCCCATTCATCATTTCTACAGTTACCGCCACTACTTCTTCACCGGGGCCACGCGAACCACGGTCAGCATGAAAAACAACGAGCATAGGGAGGCAAGCCTAACGTCAAAAGTAAGGGGCGAAGCGCACCAGCGCGGCATCCCGATTGACTGCAATGTTAGGCGTGAAAATAGCCGAAAGAAGAGTTTATTGATGTACCAACGCCCTGCTCAACGGCATCTGGATAATTTCTTTGTTCTCAAGGTTTGATAGGCCAGCACGTCAGGCGAAAGCGGGCTGGTATCTGGAAGTCGGAGATGGGTTAGTGAAACCACAACCACAACTTCATCTTGATCCAATATCTTTAAGGCGCAACAAATGCCCCCCTCATCCCCCATATACATTACATCCACAATTTCCATATGTGCATTGGAAGAAATGTTTATCGAACTGTTACGTAGATTACGAATAAGCGCGTCCGTTGCCTTAGCGGGAATGGGTAAATGCGTTTTCAAACTATGCATTAACGTTGTTACTTGCTTAGGATTGTCAATCATATTGCCACATTGTAGAAAATTGCGAACATAACAGCGCCTAACTCAATATAGGGAGACACACCCGTGTCGCCATCACATTTCCTGCCACTTTACATAACCCCCGTCGTCTGACCACGGTCAGGCTGCCGCAGCCAAGGTCAACCCTATTTGGTGACCAGACCCTATCGACCCTATCAGCGACTTGCGGATAAAGCGCCCATCGCATCATCTGATCGGCCAGACCAAATTGAGTGTAAGCCCGATACCCGATCTCTTTCTGATCAAACATCAGCTCATGTCCAAGCTGATTGCTTGTGACGACAACGGGCGGTTTATGTCAGACATGGGGCTGGAGGTCTGTGCCAGAGCGCCGGTATGCCGGACGATCTTGAGGCCCACAGTCGCTGGGACGATACCGCCCATCATGTGCGGCCTGATGACACGACGGACTGCATGGCCACCCAGGCCTGGCCCAGCGCCAGCCCACCGTCCCCGGAGGGTGCCCGCTGCGGCATCAGCACATTGAAGCCCCGCTGCACCAGATGGTGGCGCAGGCGCTGCGATAGCAGCGTATTCAAAAAGCACCCACCGCCGCAGACCACGGTCGTTAGCCCAGTGGTATCCGCCGCCTGTTTGACCCAGTCACCCAAAGCGTGAATCAGCGTGGCGTGAAACCGTGCAGCGGCCAGACCCGGGTCTGGATCATCGATCAGCGCTGCCAGTGCTGGACAGACATCAAGCTGCCCGTCCTCAAACTGCCAGCCACCGATGACTGGCAGGGGCCAACCGTGTTGTTCCACCTGACAAACAGCGGCTTGCTCCAGCAACACAGCGGCCTCTGCCTCGTACTGCATTCGGTGGCAAATGCCCAACAGGCCTGCCGCAGCGTCAAACACTCGGCCCATGCTGGTGGTCATCGGGCTATTGAACTGCCGCGCCAGCATCGCCGCTACGGTAGCAGCCCCAGGGTCGTTAAAACGCTGGGTAATTTCTGCACTGCGCCCCAGTTGGTGCAGCGCGGCAGCCGCCATGCGCCAAGGCTCACGTGCAGCCCTGTCGCCACCTGGCATGGGCAAGGGCCGCAATGCGCCTAAACGCTCAAACTGTGCGCCATGAACCCGCAGCAGTTCTCCGCCCCAGACCGTGCCGTCTGTGCCCAAGCCTGCGCCGTCCAGGGCCAGTCCCAACACGGGATGCTGTAGGCCATGCTCGGCACACACAGCGGCGATATGGGCGTGGTGATGCTGCACAGCCACCGTGGGCAGGCCATGCTGATCGGCAAACGACAGGGCGGCCCGGGTGGCGTAGCTGTCTGGCTGCAAGTCATGCGCAACGATCTCGGGTCTGACGGACAGCAGGTGGGTCATGTGCTGCACCGTCTCGTCCAAAAAGCCACACGTGGCGGCGTTATCCAGGTCACCGATGTGTGGCGACAAAAAAGCCTGTGTGCCCCGCGTCAGGCAGACGGTGTTTTTAAGGTAGCTTCCAAAGGCCAACACCTGCGGGCCAGACTGCGGCAGTCGAATGGCCGCAGGGGCATAGCCTCGGCTGCGGCGGAGGTACTGCACGCCGTGGGCCATGCGGCGCAGCACGCTGTCGTCGCAACGCGCCACGATGTCGCGGTTGTGGTCCAGCACGGCATCGGCCATGCCGGCCAAAGCGCTCAGGGCATCGGCCAGATTGCCCACGATGGGTGAGCCAAAAGGGTTGGCGCTGGTCATCACCAGCACGGCATCTTGTGCTTGGTTTAACCAGCCGGTGCCTGCGGGCCGGCCTGCGGCCTCGTGCCACAGCAAATACTGTAGGGGGGTAGAAGGCAACATCACCCCCAGATGGCGCAGATCGGGGGCCACGCCTTGCAGCAGGTGGTCACAGTCTGTCCGGGTGCGCAGCAGCACGATGGGGCGCTCACAGCCTTGCAGCAGCGTTTGTTCAGCAAGACTGACGTGGGCATAAGGCGCGATGCTGGGAATATTGGCAAGCATGACGGCCAACGGCTTGACCTCTCGGTTTTTGGATTGCCGCAACCGCGCCACAGCGTCAGGGCATCTTGCGTCGCAGGCCAAATGGAAACCGCCCAAGCCTTTGATCGCCAGAATGCCGCCAGTTTGCAGCAGTTGCCAGGCGGCGGCAAGGGGGTCACCGGCCACAACACAAGCCTGACTATTCACCAATGCAAGCTGCGGGCCACAGAGAGGGCAACAGGTGGTTTCAGCGTGAAAGCGCCGGTCAGACGGCGTGGTGTATTCCGCCAGGCAGGCAGGGCACAGATCAAAAGCTGCCATGCTGGTCTGCCGCCGGTCATACGGCAGGGCATGTGTGACGGTGTAACGCGGGCCACAATGGGTGCAGGTGATCAGGGCATGTCGCCAGCGTCTGCCGGTGGGGTCAAACAACTCATGCAGGCAGTCGGCACAAACCCCCATGTCGGGGCCAATGGCTGTCGTGGTCAGAGGGGTGCTGGTATCTGGAACGATAGGTACATCAAACGCATCAGGCGGTCGGTCAATGATGGAAAAGCCAATCCAGGTATCCGGCAAAAGCGCGGCTGTCGTGACCTGCACGCTATCCACACGGGCCTGTGCTGGGGCCTCGGTGCTCAGCCGTCGCACCAGCCCATCCACCTGCAACGCAGTGCCCTGCACCACCATGTCCACGCCGCCCACACCGTTGCAGACCCAGCCCACAAGCCCCAAAGGGTGTGCCAAGTGCCACACAAAGGGCCGATATCCCACCCCCTGGACGATGCCGGTGATGTGAATGCGACGGGCCGTCAGCACGGGTAATTAATAAGTTTTATCATGGATAATCAACCCAACGACATCCATCTATGCAGTATTGACGGGCATCATGGCAGTTTTTGTGCCTGTCATGATGTAGCTTATTTATTTATGATGATAACCATCATGATGACTGTGTTGGCCTTGCGGCAACGGCCCTGGCCACGCCATCTTGCAAATAAGCCAGCCATTCGTCGATGCCCGCCCCACTGGTGGCCGAGAGCTGGATCACACGAATAGCCGGGTGTACCCTGCGGGCATAGGCGATGGCCGCATTCACGTCGTAGCTGAGATAGGGCAACAGGTCGATTTTGTTGATGACCATCAGACTGGCCGCCCTGAACATGTCGGGGTATTTGATGGGCTTGTCCTCGCCCTCGGTGACCGACAAAACCACCACTTTGTGGGCCTCGCCCAAGTCAAAAGCCGCAGGGCAAACCAAATTGCCCACGTTTTCGATCATCAGCAGTGAGCCGTCGGACGGCCGCAACGCTTGAATGGCGTGGCCCACGGCGTGGGCATCAAGGTGGCAACCCTTGCCAGTGTTGATCTGAACGGCGGGGGCACCAGTGGCCCGGATGCGATCGGCATCTTGGCTGGTTTGCTGGTCGCCCTCGATCACGGCCACAGGCAATGCTCCTGCCCCTGCCCCTAACTGCACGATCGTCTTGCACAGCAAAGTGGTCTTGCCGGCCCCCGGGCTGGACACCAGATTGAGCGCAAAAATACCTTGGCGGGCCAGCGCCTGCCGGTTGGCCGCTGCATAAGCGTTGTTTTTGGACAGGATGTCCTGCTCGATCTGCACCATGCGGCTGGGCGACACACCTGGGGCGTGGGAATGGGTGTCGGTGTGGTCGTGCTCATGCCCATGGTGTCCATGATCGTGTCCATGATCGTGATCGTGATCGTGATCCGGATGGCAAGTACCGTCCTCATGCGTGTGGTGGCCCGTTATCGGGTCAGATTCATGGGAGCATCCGCAAGTCATACACATCTTGTTTCCTCAAAAAATTGCACGCTAATTTTTAATTACTCATCACCCGGCTGCGCCAGGGCGTAGGCCTCAAAGTCAGCCACTGGAGTGGGTCGGCCAAAGAAATAGCCCTGATAGACATGACACCCCAGGTGGGCCAAAAAGTCTCTTTGGGGTTCCATTTCAACCCCCTCGGCGATCACAGTCAGACCCAGACTCTCTGCCAGGGCGATCACCATTTTGGCGATGGCGGCATCATTGGCATCCGTCAAAATGTGTTTGACAAAGCTCTGGTCAATCTTAAGCTGGTCAAGCGGCAAGCGCTTCAGGTACGACAGCGACGAATACCCTGTGCCAAAGTCATCCAGTGAAAAACCAACGCCCAGGGCCTTTAACGCGGTCATTTTGGCGATGATGGTGGTGACATCCTTGACCAACAAACTCTCGGTCAGTTCAAGTTTGAGCCGACAGGGGTCAGCACCGGTACGCTCAAGCACACTCTGCACCCGGGCCACAAAGTCGGTTTGCTGCAATTGTTTGGCGCTGACATTGACCGCCAGGGTTAAGTGCGCCAACGCAGGCTCACTGGCCCACTGCGCCAGTTGTTGACAAGCGGTTTCAAGCACCCACTGGCCCAAAGGCAGAATCTGACCGGTGTCCTCAGCCAAGGGAATGAAATCGGCGGGTGACACCAGACCGCGCTGTGGATGCATCCATCGCACCAAAACCTCGGCACCGATCAAGCGACCCGCAGAACCGACCACCTGCGCTTGGTAGTACAAAACAAACTGCTGCTGCTGCATGGCTTGGCGCAAGTCTTCTTCTTGGGCGGCACGGGCCAACACATCGCGCTGCATCTGGGGGTCAAAAAAACAATAGGTGTTGCGACCTTGGGCCTTGGCCTGGTACATCGCCAGCTCGGATCTCCTGAGGGTCTCTTCAAAACTCAGCTCTTGCCGATCACCAAACAAGGTGATACCGATGCTGGCCGAGCTGTGGTACTGCAAAGAGGCGATCGGAAAGTCCTGATGGAGTGCCGTGCGAATTTTGTCGGCGACGTTTTCAGCCTGGGTTACGGCCTGCCAGGCGCTGGTGCCCAGGTCTTCAAGCAGCACGACAAATTTGTCGCCGCCCAGATGGGCCACCGTGTCGTCACCACGCACACAGCCCTGTAGACGCTTGGCGACACTTTTAAGCAGCAGATCGCCCTGCAAATGCCCAACCACTTCGTTGATGGTTTTGAAATGATCGAGGTCGATGTACAGCAGGGCACCAAAGCGCTTGTGACGCGAACAGGCCACGATGGCCTGCGCCAGACGGTTCTGAAGCAAACGACGGTTAGGCAATTGGGTCAGGGGGTCAAAAAAAGCCAGATTGCGGACGTGATCCTCGGCGTTTTTGCGCGAGCTGATGTCAAAAAATGTAGCAACGTAATGGGTGGTCGCATTGGCCGCATCCTTGACCGCGCTGATGGACAGCCATTCTGGATAGATCTCGCCGTTTTTGCGACGGTTCCAGATTTCGCCCTGCCAGGCACCATCGGCATCGATCCTCTGCCACATCGTCCGATAAAAAGAAGGGTCATGGCGGCCTGAAGCCAATAGACTGGGGTTTTTGCCGACAACCTCGCAAGCGCTATAGCCGGTGATCCGCGAAAAAGCCTGGTTGACGCGCAAAATCACACGGTTGGCATCGGTCACGGTGGTGCCCTGCTGGGACTCAAATGCCGCTGCGGCGATGCGAAGTTCGGACTCGATCTGTTTGCGGGCCGTGATGTCGCGAATCAAGGAATAGTTGGCCTGTTGGCCGTCGTAAACGACGGGTGTGGTCTGAACATCCACATCGATGATCGAGCCATCAAACTTGAAGAATTTGAGGGACACCTGCGGCAGACCACCGGTTTGATTGGATAGCTGCGCTAAATGCAGCCGCACCAGGTTTTGGGACTCGGGGGCCACCAAATCAAGCAGAAACATGCCCACCATGTTGTGCAGGGGGTCGGGGTCAAACAGCATGGCGGCCGATGGATTGGCATAGAGGATGCGGCCCTCGCGATAGACCAAAGTAGCCTCAGGCGACCATTCGATCAGGGTACGAAAACGGTTTTCACTGTCACGCAAAGCATCCGAACGCTCGGCCAAATGCGCCAGAAGTCGGTTAAAGCTGCCGATCAGCCGGCCAATTTCATCCTGATGCCAGATCGGTAGAGGTGCGAGTGTCTGGTTCAAGTCCGTCACGCCAGCCAGGGTTTGCACAGTGGACAAAAGCGGTGCCATCTCGCGTCTGAGCAGCCACCAGATCAGGACACCGGCTAACAGAGTGAGCATCAGCGTGGCCAACATCATTCGAGCCTGCATGGCGCGAATGGGGGCCAAGGCCTCTTCTACCGGCGACACCACGGCCACCACCCAGCCAGCCACTGGAACACGCTTGGCGGAGGCCAGCACGTGTTGGCCCTGAGGTGCGGTTAAAACGACGGTGATCTCGTCGCCCCGCCATAACTGGTCATTCACAGGGTCAAGCCCAAGGGCTGGCAGGGCCTCAAGAATGCGACGCTTGTCGGTAGCGGTCACCATGAGATGATGCTGCGGTGCCAGCAGCACATAACCGCCGCTTGCACCGTAACGGTTACCAATGTAGTGGTCTAAAAAATTAGGCTCAGTCAAGTTGGTAATGCCGGCCAAGGCACCGATCACCAGGCCGTCTGCTCTTCGGATGGGAACGCTCATCACAAACTCGGCAAATTTGCGGGTACGTGACCAGTGCGGTCGCCCGATGGTGGGTTTGCCGTTTTGCAAGGCACCGATCAAATAGTCCCGATCGGCGTAATTAGTGCCCACACGTCCAACGGCAAACGGAATCTCGGCGATTGCCAGACCATCAGACCGATAGGCAATGACACCGCCATTGAACATGGACAACACCACATGTCGCTGCCGCAAGGCATCTTTCAGTGCAGCAGGGTTGTCCAAAAGCTCAGGAGTGACATCTGCGGCCACGTTTTCAAGGGCATTTTGGTGATGCACGACATTGCGGTCAACATCGGCGGCCACCAAGGTGGCTACCGAGAACTGTTGTTCGCTGAGGACTTGCAGCATGTCTTTTTGCAAGGCGTGACTGCTGTACGTGGCCAATGACACCATGCCCAGCAAAAAAATACCCAGGGTAAAAACCGTGATGCGAGTTTGTAATGAGCGGCCACCGAACGCGCCCAAAGTGTGACTTAAGCTAGTACACCAGCCCCACAGCCGCCGCCCTACCATCGTCGCAGGCATCTGAATCACGTTGAAAATCCTGTGTGTAAACGACATATTTGCTACAAAACTTCAAGCTCTTTCAGGCGCATTTTGGTGCCCCCGGTCACCTGCACTTGGCCACCGCCACACTGCGGACAGATGCCAAATAACTCGGTGATGGCCACCGACGCAGCGCAGTCTGCACACCAGCCCACACCCGGCAGGGTCAGAATCTCAAGGCGTGCGCCCTGTGCCAGGGTGCCCCGGGCTACGGCATCAAAGCAAAACGCCATGGCCTGAGGCTCCACGCTGGACAACTGCCCGATCTCAAGCCACACGGTGGTGACCTGTGAAAACTTGTCACGGACGGCAGCATCGTCGATGATTTGCAGCAAGCCCTCGGCCAGTGAAAGTTCATGCATAACTGGGGAAATCAAAGGGCTTAAACAGGCCTAAACAGACTTAAACAGACTTAAACAGACTTAAACAAGTTCAATCACAGAAGCAAAGAAGCCAAGGTGGGGACAAAACCCCTCATGGTCGCATCATGCCGCCCATCTTGCCAAAATTGCCCATGCTCCGCATCATCTTCATCAGGCCTGCGCCTTTGAGTTGCTTCATCATGGACTGCATTTGCAAAAACTCCTTGAGCAAACGGTTGACCTCTTGAACCTGTACACCCGAACCTGCGGCAATTCGACGTTTGCGTGTGGCCTTGATGATCTCGGGCCGCAGACGCTCTTTGGGGGTCATGCTGTGGATCATGCCCTGTTTGCGCCGGATGTCGCGGTCCACGCGCCCCATGTCGGCCAGAGATGCCTTGGCGGCCATCGCGGCAGGCAGTTTGTCCAGCATACTGGACAGCCCACCCATTTGTTGAACCTGCATGATTTGATCCAAAAAGTCGTTCATGTCAAAAGAACCGCCACTCTTGACCTTGGCGGCCAGTTTTTGGGCCGACGCCATGTCCACGCCAGCGCTCACCTGCTCAACCAGCGCGACGATGTCGCCCATACCCAGAATGCGGCCTGCATGGCGTTTGGCATCAAAGACCTCCAGACCGTCTAGTTTTTCGCTGATGCCGGCAAATTTGATGGGCACACCGGTCACGTGACGAACCGACAGGGCTGCCCCGCCCCGCGAATCACCGTCCAGCTTGGTCAGCACAATGCCTGTCAGCGGCAACACGTCCTTAAAAGCCCTGGCCGTATTGGCGGCATCCTGGCCTTGCATGGCATCGACGACCAACAGGGTTTCAACGGGACAGAGGGCTTCGTGCAGGTGCTTGATCTCAGCCATCAAGTCAGCATCAATGGCCAGTCTGCCGGCGGTATCGACCAGCAAAACGTCAAAGTAATGCCTGCGAGCAAAGTCCAGTGCAGCCAAGGCAATGTCGATGGGTTTTTGGTCGCAGGTGCTGGCAAACCACTGTGCGCCGGCCTGTGCTGTCACGGTCTTTAACTGTTCGATGGCGGCCGGACGATAAACGTCACCGGAGACGGTTAATACCTTTTTGTGGCGTTTTTCGATCAAATATTTGGCCAGTTTGGCCGCAGTGGTGGTCTTGCCGGTGCCTTGCAGACCCGCCATCAGGATGACGGCAGGGGGCTGCGTGGCCAGATCGATGTCGGCCACATCCGCCCCCATGGTTTGCGCCAGCTCGTCGTGAACGATGCCCACCAATGCCTGCCCAGGCGTTAGCGAGCCAACCACCGCCTGGCCCATGGCCTGAGTGCGCACCCGGTCGATCAAATCACGCACCACGGGCAGGGCCACGTCGGCCTCAAGCAGGGCCATGCGAATCTCGCGCAGCATATCGGCTACGTTGGACTCGGTGATGCGGGCTTGACCGCGAAGGGTCTTGACCAGTTGCGTGAGTTTGTCGGCAAGGGTTGAAGACATGGTAAGAATGGACGCAAAAAAAAATGCCAAAAATGCTGGGCAGAAGCGCCTGAACACAAGGAAGCATACAAGGAAGCATACAAGGAAGCATCAAGGATGTTTGAGCGGACAGTGCATGAAAGGTCATACCCGTCAAACAGAGGCCATGGCTGTGGCGTGATACCGTTTGGACACCAGGATGCAGGGTTCCATGGCCTATTTGATGCCAATACCGCTAAACTGTGCAGATGATTCTAGCCAGTGCATCACCGTTGTCTATGGCCCTGACGTGCGCAACAGCCGCTGCGTACCTGGCTCTGACCGCAGCAGCCGTGCGCAAGCACCCACAGCAGATGGGGTGGGTCGTGGGTACAGTCTGTGTGTTGCATGGCGCTCTGCTGGCTCTGGGCCTGTTGGGCCAGGTACCCCGTTTTGGCTTTGCACCGGCCTTGTCGGTCACCGCCTGGCTGGTGGCATGGGTCTATGCCCTGGAGTGGCATTTTTATCCCCAGTTGCAAATGCCCCGTCTGGTGTCCTGGGCCGGAATGTTCACGGTGGTGCTGGCCTTGGTCTTTCCGGGCCATGTGCTCTCGGCCAGTGCCTCAGCGTGGCTGCCACTGCACTTGGCCTTGGGCATCGCATCGTATGGCCTGATCGCCGTTGCCGTGCTTCACGCCTGGCTGATGACCCAAGCCGAAGGCCGCATCCGGGGTGCAGCCCAGTCGCTGACCGGTCTGCCTTTGCTGACCATGGAGCGTTTGATTTTCAGGTTTGTGGGTGTTGGCTTTGGACTGCTGTCTGCTACCTTGCTGGCCGGTTTTTTATTTGGCAACCACCTGTATGGTGCGGGTCACGCCATCCGGTGGGACCATAAAACAGCGTTTTCGCTTCTGTCCTGGCTCACTTTTGCCGTGCTGATCGTGGGCCGATTGCGCTTTGGGTGGCGGGGTCGCCTGGCCATTCGTGTGCTTTACGTGGGGTCAGGTCTCTTGCTGCTGGCCTATGCCGGGTCACGCTTTGTCCTCGAGATCGTGCTGGGACGCAGCAATTGACGGTGTCTGACGAAGCCTGTCGGCTTGGCCCGCCCAGAACGGGGCCAGATCGCCTGAACAAGCCGCAAGAGTTTGAAAGGATTTGGCGTGCCTTCATGACGGCACGCGCCACACTGGGCCTGGTTCTGCTGCTGCTACAGGTCTGGCTTTTTTGGATGGCCGCCCCCCAAAGCAGTACGCCTTTGCTGATCAGCGCGGCCTACCTGGTGGTCGCCGTGGGTGTGCGGTTTTTGACACCGCCGCAGCAGTTTGGCAATACCCTGGATGCCAAATGGGTCAGGACAGTCGGAGTGGATGTGCTGGTGTTTGCCACCTTGCAAGCCATGCAGGGCGGCAGCATCAACTATGCGCCCTTGTTGGCCCTGCCTGTGTTGATGGCCTCCATTTTGGGTTCTTTGCTGATGGCACTGGGGTCTGCCGCCTGCGTCACCCTGTGGCTGTTTGCCTATGCCGGCTGGATGTCCTTTCATGCCCCCTGGGATGCCACCTCGTATTTTTTGCAGGCGGCGCTGGCCGGCGCAGGTTGTTTTGCCATTTCATTTGTAGCCAGCCAGTTGGCCACCCGTCTGGCCAGCGTTGAACTGACGGCACAGCGCAGTCAATTGGCGGCTACCGTGCAGCGTCAGGTCAATGAGCTGGTGATCGCATCCCTGACCGAAGGCATTCTGGTGGTCGATGGGCACGGTCTGATCCGATCGGCCAACCCTGCCGCCCACCTGCTGCTTGACACACAGGGTGGCCCCGTGAACAGGCCAATCGATTTAACCGACCGGCCCGGCTGGCACAGTCTGTGCGGTCTGGTCCGCGACAGCTTTGCCAGTCAGTGCCCACAGCAAGAGGACATCACCATCCGCCACGAAGGCCAAGGTCCAAGGCCCCTGCTGGTGCGCACCCAACTGACAGACCCCCTTGACTTGGACGCACCCGGCCTGTGCGTGGTCTTTTTGCAGGATCAACGTGAAATGCAGGCCAAAATGCGAACCGACAAGCTGGCCAGCATGGGCCGTATGTCCGCTGCTGTGGCCCATGAAATCCGCAACCCCCTGGCGGCCATCGTGCAGGCCAACGCCCTGCTGTCAGAGGATCTGTCTGACCCCATCGGGCAACAACTGACCCAAATGGTGCAACAAAACGCCCACCGGATCGAAAAAATTGTCCACGACATCCTTAACCTGTCGCATTCGCCGTCCCCCCACGGCAACCGTACAGGACGCAAGATGGACTTGAATGAAGCCATTCCCAGAATTTGCCGCGATTGGCAAAGCCAAAACACCCACCCTGACGACCTTTTGGTGGCATTGCCCGCAGGCAGGCATTGGGTTTGGTTTGATCCGGAATGTTTGCACCGTGTTTTGGTCAATCTGCTGGACAACGCCCACCGCTACGCCAGTCACCGGCCTGCCTGCATTCAGGTTGACGCAGATGTCTTGCGGCCCACCGCCGGCACAGGACAGCCCTGCGTCAATGTCCGTGTCTGGAGTGACTCAGGCCCGCTGGAGCCTTCGGTGGAGCAGCACCTGTTTGAGCCTTTTTTTTCATCCGAGATCCGATCCACCGGACTGGGACTTTATATTTGCCGCGAGCTATGCGACAGTCTGTATGCCACCATTGCCTATGATCGCAATACACGCCCCATCAAGGGCCAGCAGGTGGCCGGCAATGAGTTTTGCATCACATTCAAAATGCCGGATGACAGGCCAGCCCGGGCCTATCTCACTGAGTCACTGAGGAATCAAGCTTGAATACCCGCAACATTCGCATTCTGGTGGTCGATGATGAGCCAGACTTGTGTACGCTCTACGAGCTGACGCTGTTGCGCGAGGGTTATCAGGTGGACATTGCCGCAGACCTGCACAAAGCCCGCGCCTGGCTGGCATCCAGGGCTTATGACGCAGTCGTGACGGACATGCGACTGCCTGATGGTCTGGGCATGTCGCTGATCACCGACATCAAAGCCCAGCAACGCCCTGAGCGCTGCATCGTCATCACGGCCTATGGATCAACCGACAACGCCGTGCAGGCCCTTAAGGCTGGCGCATTTGACTATCTGACCAAGCCCGTCGATATCAAACAGTTTCGTTCCGTGATCGCATCCGCCGTGCAAAGTCCTGCTGCGTTGGCCGCTGCCGTGCCCGTACCGCCGCAGGCCTGCTATGCCGCTACGCGGACCACCGGCCTACAGGCCTTGGCCAGACTGGTTGGAGATTCAGCCTGCATGTGCGCTGTTCGTGACCGCATTCTCAAAATTGCGCCCAGCATGGCACCGGTGATGGTCACCGGAGAGTCAGGTACGGGCAAAGAACTGGTGGCCCATGCCATCCACACCAACAGCCACCGCGCTGCCGGCGCGTGGGTGGCGGTCAATTGCGGAGCCATCCCTGAGAACCTGTTGGAGGCCGAATTTTTTGGTGCCAAAAAAGGAGCTTACACGGGGGCCGGTCAGGATCGTGCGGGGTTTTTTCAGGCAGCAGGGGGCGGCACTTTGTTTTTGGATGAAATCGGTGACTTGCCATTGGCCATGCAGTCCAAACTGTTGCGTGCCATTCAGGAGCGACGGGTGCGTCCGTTGGGCTCTACCCGGGAAGAGCCGGTGGACGTTCGCATCATCAGCGCTACCCATAAAAACCTGGCCGCCGAGGTGCAAGCCGGCAGATTCAGGCAAGACTTGTATTACCGCCTTAACGTGATCGACTTGGTGATCGCCCCACTGCGTGAACGCACCGAAGACCTGGCCGCATTGTGTGAGGCGCTGCTCACGCGGATCGCCAAAGAGTCTGGCTTGCCGCCTCCCACCGTCACACCCGCCATGGTGGATCAACTCTCGCAACTGAGCCTTCGGGGCAATGTGCGCGAACTTGAAAACCTGCTGCACCGCGCCATGGCCTTGGGCGACAGTCACAACCTGGCGTTGGATGCCTCTGACCGGCTACCGCCCAGGGCAATACCACCTGACCTACCACAGACAGCGGTCTGTGCCCCTGACCCGGTTGTAGCGCCAGACCACCCCGTGTCGGGCATACCCGATACGCCGATTCCAGATGACTTGCAAGCTTATCTGGATGACCAGGAACGCAGCATCCTGGTACGTGCACTGCAAGAGACGGGCTTTAACCGTACCGCCACCGCCGCACGGCTGGGCCTAAGTTTGCGCCAGATACGCTACCGGATAGCGCGTCTTGCCATCCAGACCCCCCACACGGGTGACAGCAGCTTTGGCCCTGACTAACCCTTCTGCCTGGCCACAGCGCACCCTGTGGTCCCGGGGCTGGTACCGGTTTGCCACCCCTCTGCCATCGCCCAACTTTGGTGCCAGACCGCCTGGACTGCCGGTCGATTTGATCGTCCTGCACTGCATCAGTCTGCCGCCTGGCCACTATGGCGGACATGAAGTGCAAGATTTTTTTACCAACCGGTTGGACTGGGGCGCTCACCCGTGGTTTCACAATATTCGCAGCCAGATGGTTTCGGCTCACTTTTATATCCGTCGCACCGGTGAACTGTGGCAGTTTGTCAGTGGCGATGACCGCGCTTGGCACGCCGGGGTGTCTTGCTACCTAGGCCGCGCCAATTGCAATGACCACAGCATCGGGGTCGAGCTGGAGGGCCTGCCAACTGCTCCCTTTGAGGCAGCGCAATACGACACCTTGAACGCATTGTGTTCAGCGTTGATGCAGCACTACCCCATCGCCCACGTAGCCGGTCACGAGCACATTGCGCCTGGCCGCAAGACCGACCCCGGCACAGGCTTTGACTGGCGACGCATGCAAAATGGGCTGGCCTTACGGTCCGAGTGTCTGCCCCCTGCCGTTCGCTCCTAAATTGATCATTACAATCAAAGCCTGCCCATGCAGACCTGCATGGCATGTGTGGTCTGTTTCAAGGGCCTTCTCAATGGCCCGATCACATTCTCATCTCTACGGCGGTCAAACGCCCATCCCCAAGGACAAACTATGGTCGTCATTCGACTCGCCCGTGGCGGCGCTAAGGCTCGCCCGTTTTTTAACATTGTTGTGGCCGACAAACGCACTCGCCGCGATGGTCACTTTATTGAGCGCATTGGTTTTTATAACCCCATCGCCACCGCCACAGAGGAACGCGTTCGTCTGGCCCAGGACCGCCTGACCTACTGGAAGAGTGTCGGTGCCCAGGCATCCCCCACGGTAGAGCGTCTGGTCAAACAAGTTGCCGTCACCCAAGCCCCCGTTGCGCAAGCCGCCTGATTTTTGACCATGCTCCCTGGCCTGGTGGCAGCAGACCTGCCTGCCGATGCCGTTGAGGTTGCCTGTATTGCCGACGCTTTTGGTGTCAAGGGCTGGTTCAAGGTTCATCCTTACAGCGCAGACCCCCAGGCTATTTTCTCTTCCAAACAATGGTTTTTAATGTCCGCCATTCGCGGGCCGGCAGCCTTTGACGGTGTCGTTCAAGTCGTCATCAGCGACATTCGGCATCACGCTGATGCCGTCGTTGCACACACCCATGGCATCGATGACAGGGACACTGCCACAGCCCTGCGCGGTGTGCGTGTTTTTATTTCACGGGCCAACTTTCCATCGGTTCAAAAAGACGAGTATTACTGGGTTGATCTGATCGGTTTGTCCATCATCAACCGCCAGGGGCAGGCACTGGGGGTGGTTCGTGACCTGCTCTGTAGCGGTCCGCAGTCCGTCCTGGTGATCGATGATGTTTGCGGCGCACAAACAAACCACACCGCACCCAGCGTTGAGCGTTTGATTCCATTTGTGTCGGCCTATATCGACGACGTTGATTTGGCATCAAAACGCATCACTGTGGACTGGCAGGCCGATGATTAGACATGCGGTTTGATGTTGTCACCCTGTTCCCCAGCTTGTTTGCACCGCACCTGACCGAGGGTGTCACGCGGAGGGCCTTTGCGTCAGGACAGGTGGATGTCCGATTTCATAACCCCCGTGATTTTGCAGACGGCAACTACCTCAGGGTGGATGACCGCCCGTTTGGCGGCGGCCCTGGCATGGTCATGTTGGCTCAGCCCTTGGCCCTGTGTCTGGCATCCATCCATCAGCAGCGGCAGGACGACGCGCCTGTGCCTGTCGTGCTGTTTTCACCCGTCGGCAGGCCGCTTAACCATGCACGGGTGGCAGACTTTGCCCAGAGTCAGGGCGCTGTCCTGATCTGCGGTCGCTATGAGGGCATTGACCAGCGCTTGATCGACACGCATGTGACAGAGCAGATCAGCCTGGGGGACTTTGTGCTGTCGGGCGGAGAAATCGCCGCAGTCGCGGTGCTGGATGCCGTGGCTCGACTGCAACCCGGGGTCTTGAACGATGACAACAGTGCATCACAAGACAGCTTTCACCCAACACAGGGGGGTCTGCTGGACTGCCCGCATTACACACGCCCCCAGGTGTGGAACGGCCAAAGCGTGCCTGAGGTGCTGCTGTCAGGTGACCATGCATGCATCAAGCGCTGGCGACACGAGCAAAGCCTGGCGCTGACCCAGCACCTACGCCCAGATCTGCTGAACCCAACCCAGCACGACAGAAACGTTACCGCAGACCCGCCACGTAATCGGCAACAGCCCTGATTTCACGGTCATTGAGCGTGGCGGCCACTTGCGTCATCGTTGGGCTGTTCTGACGCAAGCCATCGCGAAATGCCGTGAGTTGAGCCACCGCGTAATCGGCATGTTGGCCACCCAAACGCGGATATTGGGACGGTATGCCTGAGCCGCTGGGGCCATGACACCCCGCGCAAGCGGGCACCCGACGATCCTGGATGCCGCCCCGGTAGATGCGTTCGCCCAGCAAGACCAGCTCTTTGTTTTTGGCAACACCCGGTACCAATTTTTGGCGGCTGGCCCAATAAGCCACATTGCGGATGTCGTCGTCCCGCAACGTACCCGCCATGCCCAGCATGATGGGATTGACGCGTTTTCCGGCCTTAAATTCTGTCAATTGCTTGATCAAATAGTCAGGATGCTGCTGCGCCAGTTTGGGGTTAAGGGGGATCAGAGAATTGCCGTCAGGCGCATGACAGGCCGCACAAACGCTTGCAAAGATAGCGGCACCCTGGTCAATGTGGGGTTCACTGGCTGTGGCACCAAAAGCTTTCATACCAGCAAGCAAGGCCAATACGGCCCATACGGCCAGTGCGGCCAAGGTATCAACAGTCACGACAATCGGTTTCATAGGTCAAAAAGTCTCCCACTCATCGTTGCTGTCTTTGGTAGCTGCGGTAGTGGTAGTGGTGGTGGTTGGGGCTGCGAGTGACGGGGGTTTGGGCTTGCCGATCGCTTTGGGACGGACGGACGGACCCGCTTTCTGTAGGGTTGGCCTCTTGATGGCGGCAACATGCTGTAAAGACGGTTTCTTGGCAGCGGCAACATTGAACTTAGGAGGTAAATGTCGCATCACCGCACTTTCGCGACCCTGACCTAAATTGAACACGGCCACCGTTTGAACAAGCTCTTGTGCTTGCGTTTTAAGACTGCCCGCTGCCGCAGCCATTTCTTCGACCAGCGCTGCATTTTGCTGTGTCGCCCTATCCATCTGCACCACGGCCTCACCCACTTGCGCAACACCCGCGCTTTGCTCGTTGCTGGCCGCGCTGATCTCGTTCATGATGTCGGTCACGCGTTTGATGCTTGTGACCACCTCGGACATGGTCACACCCGCCTGATCGACCAAGGTGGTGCCATGCCCCACACGCTCCACGCTTGCACTGATAAGGTGCTTGATTTCTTTGGCCGCATCAGCCGAACGCCCCGCCAAACTGCGAACTTCGCTGGCCACCACCGCAAAGCCGCGACCCTGCTCACCGGCGCGTGCGGCCTCCACAGCCGCATTGAGCGCCAAGATATTGGTTTGAAAAGCAATGCCGTCGATCACACCGATGATGTCGGATATTTTGCGCGAGGCCTCGTTGATGCCCTTCATGGTTTCCACGACTTGTGCAACGACGGCACCACCCTCGACAGCGATCACGGAAGCACTGTTTGCCAATTGATTGGCGTGGTGGGCACTGTCGGCATTTTGTTTCACGGTGGAACCCAGTTCTTCCATCGACGCACTGGTTTGCTCCAACGAACTGGCTTGGCTTTCGGTACGAGAAGAAAGGTCTTGATTGCCTTGCGCAATCTCCGCACTGGCCGTCGCCACATTCTCCGACCCCTCTCGAACCTTGCCGACAATCGATGCCAAGGTGCCCACCATCGCGGCCAGCGACGCAGCCAGGCTGCCCTGCTCATACGAGCTCGACGCTCCCTTGATGGACAAATCCCCGTTGGCAATGCTTTGCGTCCACGCCATGGCCTCGTTCAACTCCATGCCCAATTGACTGGTGATGCTGTGAGCAACTACCAAAGCCAAACCCACCAAGAGCATACCGCCGATGAGCACACAGACCACATTCAGGACGCGGATCGTTCTGACGGCAGTGTCATACGCTTCGTCTGCACGCGTTGCATCAGCTTGACGGCTAACGCTTGATTTGGACATGTTCTCGTCGTACTTGTCGATCAGCTTGTCGATTTGGTCGTCAACTCCGGAAATTTCGCTGCGTGAGGCATCGCGTTTTGCCATGGGCAGATACACCTCGGTGTAAAGTTTGCGAAACTCTGTCGCGGCTTGGCGTGCATTTTGGGCCGACTCCCGCTCTTGTTCAGTGTCTGCCGCTTTAGATGCAAACTCAAGTGCTGTGTCGATTTCGCCGGAAACTGCCTGCCACTTTCTGGCGACCGCATCGAACTCACGATTAAGGAAAGTGTCAGCAACAACGCGATACGCCTGCGCACCCAAACTGGCATCGTGCCTTATCTGGCTGGCCTCTTGTGTGCGCTTGTAAGAGCTGTCTTGAAGTTGCCCCAAGTGCGACAGGCTGATCCAGTTCACGGTGATCAGGATGACCATCACCAGTGCCGCCATGCCAGACAGAAACTTTAAGCGGCTTGATACTTTCCAAGTTTTCACAATTTTTCTCCAGTTCAATGATGTTACAGGTTCTGTGGCAGTAGCCAACCGAAAAACAAAGCCACACGATGCTTCGGTCAAGTCCCTCCGTGAACGTTGGATAGATGATCTTCCACATCACTTTGAATCACACCCTTCAGATACAGTATGCAATAGTATAGATACCCGCACTGACAAAGCGACAAGGATTAGCATCCTGTTGTAGGTGCGGGCTTGCCCACGCACGTAATGAGTCGCTTTAAGCTACTGACCACAAGTTTCATACGTATGTTTTGCTGTAAGTGGTTGATTTATATGATGCGTCAGTTTGCTATACGTATCTAATTTGTGATTCGTAACTTACCAGCTACGGGGGCAATACAGCAGGGATACGTCGAAACAGGAGCGTGGTTTTGCGTAAGTTCCATTCGTTTCAGGAGGCCCTATGATGCTTTGGCACAAATTGACCCAGCACTCCTTCAAGACCCGGATCATACTGGTCACCTTGATGATTTTGTGGGTAGGAATCTGGTCGCTGACAGCCTACATCAGCGAAGTGCTGCATCGCGACATGGTACGCGTTTTGGGTGCTCAGCAATTGTCCACGGCCTCTTTGATCGCCACGGAGGTCAGTCACGAAATAGAGAGCCGAATCAACGGCTTGCATGCAGTGGCAGTGGGCATTAGGCCCGCCCATGTCCAAAATTCGAGTGACTTGCAATCTTTGCTTGAAGCACGGCCCGTTTTGCAGACCTTGTTCAATGACGGAGTGGCTTTTGCCGGCTTGGATGGCACCGTGATCGCAGGCCATCCCAAGGTGCCAGGCCGCATTGGGGCCAATTTCAAAGAGCGTGATTACGCCATCGGTACGCTCGTCGAGGGCCACGCGACGGTGGGCACACCGTTGCGCAGCAAGATCAATCACGACCCCAGCTTTGTGATCGCGGTGCCTGTCCGTGATGACAAAGGCCGGGTAATGGGCGCACTGGCCGGTGTGATCAACCTGGGCAGACCCAACTTTTTGGATCAAATCACGGACAACCGCTACAGTCACAACGGCAGTCACCTGATCGTCGTTCCCAAAAGTCGGCTGATCGTCACGGCCACCGACAGACACCGTGTCTTGGAAACATTGCCCCCAGTGGGTGTCAGTCCGGCCCTGGATCGCTTTATCGACGGCTATGAGGGGTCGGCGATTTTCAACAATCCCGAGGGGGTTGAAGTTCTGACTTCCGTCAAGAGTGAGCCACTGACAGGCTGGCACATCGCCACCATCCTGCCCATCACCGAGGCTTTTGCGCCCATTCGCCTGATGCAAGAACGCATGCTGGCAGCCTCGGTGCTATTGACTTTGCTTGCAGGCGCGGGCATGTGGTGGGTCTTGCAGCGCCAGCTTGCACCTGTGCTCGATGCCGCCAAAACATTGGCCACTTTGGCGTTTTCAGACCAACCGCTACAGCCTTTGCCGGTGGGTAGGCAAGACGAAATCGGAGACCTGATCAACGGATTTAACCGACTGTTAAACATCTTGGGACAACGCGAGGCCGCGTTGCACGAAAGCGAAGAAAACCTGGCGATCACCCTCCATTCGATCGGCGATGCCGTCGTTGCCACAGACACAGCAGGTTGCGTCATGCGGATGAACGCCGTGGCCGAGCAGTTGTGCGGCTGGCCTCTGGCTGATGCCAAGGGGCGCTTGCTGTCGGACGTTTTGCGCATGGTTCATGCTGACACCCGGCAGGCCATTCCTAACCCCGTGCAAAGGGTGATGCAAACGGGTCAAGTGGTGGCACTGACCAACCACACGGTGCTTCTGACACACGACAACAGAGAGCTTCACATTGCCGACAGTGCCGCCCCCATTCGCAATACGATGGGCGACATCGTCGGCGTGGTTTTGGTGTTTCGCGATGTGACTGACAAAGTTGAGATGGAATTGGCGCTGCGCGAAAGCGAGGAACTCTACCGTGCAGTGACCAACCAGGGTCAGGCCCTGATCTGGCTGGCCGGTCTGGACAAAGGGTGCTACTACTTTAATCAGCCGTGGCTGGACTTTACGGGCAGAACGCTGGCGCAAGAGAGCGGCAATGGCTGGGCCGAGGGGGTACACCCGGACGATTTACAGCGCTGTTTCGACATTTACCTGACGGCGTTTGGCCGGCGAGAGTCGTTTAGCATGGTCTATCGTCTGCGTCGCCATGACGGCGAATACCGGTGGATATTGGATGACGGTACGCCGCGTTACGACAGCCGTCATGTATTTGTGGGTTACATCGGACACTGTCTGGACGTTACCGAATCAAAAAGGGCTGAAGAAGCCTTGCAAAAAAGCGAATTTCTCTGGAAATTTGCCATTGAAGGGGCCGGTGACGGTGTCTGGGACTGGTACATCCAGACCGGCCAGGCCGAATATTCAGTACGCTGGAAGGCCATGCTGGGCTATGCAGACTCTGAAATCAAAAATGAATTGTCTGAATGGTCGTCACGGGTGCATCCACAGGATTTGCCAGTCGTGATGCAAACCGTTCAAGCCCACATGGACGGCGATACCCCATCCGCAACCGTTGAGTACCGCATATTGTGCAAAAACGGCACATGGTGCTGGGTACTGGGTCGCGGCATGGTGGTCAGCCGCGATGCGGACAACAAGCCTTTGCGTTTGATCGGCACCAATACCGACATCACCGAGCGCAAACAGGTTGAAGATGTCACCGCGTTTTTGTCCCAAGTGGGGGGCGAGATAGCCGGTGAACC
The DNA here is from genome assembly GCA_903822205.1 of uncultured beta proteobacterium. Classification (GTDB taxonomy): domain Bacteria; phylum Pseudomonadota; class Gammaproteobacteria; order Burkholderiales; family Burkholderiaceae_C; genus Rhodoferax. The sequence continues at coordinate 31,454 of CAIJOK010000085.1, forward strand.
CTTTTTTGATGCGTTGGCCCGATTTTTAGCCAACGCGCTCGACATGGACTATGTGTGCATTGACCGTCTGGAAGGCGACTGCTTGAATGCCACTACCTTGGCCGTTTGGCATGATGGCCGGTTTGAAGCCAACGTGACGTATGCCCTCTGTGACACGCCTTGCGGTGAGGTTGTCGGCAAAAAAGTCTGCTGTTATCCGGCCAGCGTGTGTCAGCTTTTCCCCGAGGACAAGGCGCTACTTGAACTTTGCGCTGACAGTTATATCGGGGTCACGCTCTGGAGTCACACTGGCCAGCCTATCGGCTTGATCGCCGTAATAGGACGACATCCTCTGGCCAATCGGGCCTTTGCTGAGGCTACGCTGGAGCGTGTGGGGCTGCGTGCCTCCGCCGAGCTTGAGCGAATGGATGCTGAAATAGCGTTACAACAGAGCGAGACCCGCTATAGAACCCTGATCGACTGGACGCGTGAAGCCATTGCGGTGCATCGTGACATGCGGCTGATCTACGTCAATCCGGCCACTGTGGCGATGCTGGGCGCACCGTCAGCGCAGCATTTATTGGGCCGATCTTTTCTGGATTTTGTTCATCCTGACTTTCACCAGTTTGTGCGAGGACGGCACTGGTTCACTTCAATTCCAAATATTTTGAATCTGACATTTTTGTATATAATTGCTAATTTTATGTATTCTTTTAAACGTGGATTGATATTGAGATATGTTAAATAAATTAAATTGCCCACATTGCTATTCAGTTAAA
>CAIJOK010000086.1 GCA_903822205.1 uncultured beta proteobacterium
AACGTCTGTTCCCATCTGGGATGCCAACGCCCTGAATGAACTGGTGGGCGATAACCCCGAGATGCACCAGCGATTGCTCGCCAAATTTTTGCAAAACACCAAAGCCCAAATCACGGTCATCCAGGACGCTGCACAAGCGGGCAATCTTCAAAGTCTGGCGGATGAGACACACGCCCTCAAATCGGCTGCCCGCACTGTGGGGGCCTTTGCACTGGGTGTTCTATGTCAAAACATTGAAACTGCTGCGACAGACAGAGATACCGCAGTGTCTATTGCGCTGACCGCTGACATGTCGCACGCTTTTAACCAGGTGCAAGCGCTGATCGACGCACACCTGGCTACGTCATAGTGCGTGCAGGATTGGCTGGCAAGCCCACCTAACGTGGGAAAACCTCAGACGTTTGTTTAGATTCGCTGTCCCCATGAACCTCACCGATACGACACCCGACAATCAGCCCGTTCCCAAAGTTACCCACAGCTTGTCGCCTGTCATTGTGGCCTTGCTGATGCTGATCGGCGGGCTGGCCACAACCACTGTGTTGTGGTATCAGGCCAGCCTGGATGCCGAACAATTGGTTTTTGAAGGCTTTGCGCAAGATGCAAGCCTGATCGTGAACACGATTGAGCGAAATTTGGCGAATCATGCGTTGATGCTGAAAGGTTTTGTTGGCCTTTTCGATGCATCCAACCAAGTGACACAGCAGAATTTTCATGCCTATTACGAATCCTTGGGTGATGAACAGAGTCACTCTGGTCAAGTGGGCGTGTCATTTATTGAGCAAGTCACAGCCAAAAACCTGGAGCGCCACATCGCGTCCATGCGCCGTGATGGACTGCCAGGCTACCGTGTCAGTCCTGACACACCCCGCAATTTTTATGCGCCCATCGTGTACCTTGAACCACGATCCCACAAGCATCGCGAGATGCTGGGCTTTGACCCCTACACCGACCCTGCCGAGCAAGCGGCCATGGCACGCGCACGCGACAACGCCACAGTGTCCATGACCTCCAAAAAGCCACCGCCAGCGCAGGTTGGCATTCGGAAACCAGATTTTGTTCTCTACCTGCCAGTCTATCGACACGGCGCTGTGCCCGATCAGCCGGCTCTACGTCGTGCCCAATTGTTGGGCTGGGTGGGTGCACCGTTTCACATGGCCGAGTTTGTGGCCCACGCCCTGCCCTATGGAACCCAAAAAATTGATCTGGAAATCTATGACGGTCGCACACAGTCCCAGGCCAGTCTGATGTACAGATCTGGTGGAACTTCAGGTTTGGACGGTACATCGCAATTCAACTGCATCTTGCCACTGGCATTTGGCGGACACACCTGGACTTTGTCATTTCACTCGCCACCTGGCTATGGTGCGATCAACTTGACACACAAACCCCATCTGGTGGCCGCTGTGGGCTTTGCGCTGAGCATCGTGCTGTCTTTGTTGACCGCAATCATCGGTTTTGCTGTACGACGCTACCACGTCACTGCGTTGGAACGCATCACCCAATTTCAGAGACAAAAGCACCTTGCCCTTCAAAAACAAGCAGATAAGTTACGCATCAGTCACCAGCACTATGTGACCTTGGTAGAAAACCTGAGTGACGTGATCTTCACGATCACACCGGATGGGGTGTTTGACTATGTGTCTCCGCAGTGGACAAGCTTGCTGGGGCATGACGAACACGAAGTTGTCGGCCAATTGTTTACCCAATTCATCCACCCTGAGGATGTTTGCGTTTGCCAGTCCGCCGTTCAACACATTTTTGAAACCGGCATCAGCCTGAGCGGTTTGGAGTACCGTGTACGCCACAAGGACGGCGACTACGCATGGCACAGCGCCAATGGCTCTCGCGTTCAGGACAAGACCACCGGCCTTGTCAAACTGATTGGAATGGCGCGCAACATCCACCAAAGCAAGCTGGATCATCAAGCGCTTCAATCGTCCATGGTGTTGCAGAAGCAGGCAGAACAAACCGCTTTGGCAGCCAACCGTTCCAAGTCTGAGTTTTTGGCCAACATGAGCCATGAAATTCGCACCCCCATGAACGGTGTGATCGGCATGGTTGATCTGCTCCAGCAATCTGATCTGAGTCACGAACAGTATCGAATGCTGACCACCATTTACCAGTCCTCACAGGCTCTGCTCGGCATCTTGAATGACATTTTGGACTATTCCAAAATTGAGGCCGGCAAACTGAGCGTTGAACATATCGCCACGCCTTTGAACGACGTGGCACACAGTGTGGTGCAACTGTTGACGGGCACTGCCAAGGCCAAATACATTGATTTGTCCGTAGGGGTTGCGCCCGAATTGCCGCTCTGGATTTATTCAGACCCCACCAGGCTGCGCCAGGTGTTGATCAACCTGATTGGCAACGCCATCAAGTTCACTGGCAACCGCGCCAACCGCCCTGGGCAAGTGGCTTTGCGCGTGGAACCCTGCACACTTGCCGGTGGTCAGCCGGGTGTTACCTTGCGTGTGACAGACAACGGCGAGGGCATGCGCGACGAAGTGGTCCAACGCTTGTTTCAACCTTTCATTCAGGCCGATGCCAGCACATCGCGCAAATATGGCGGCACAGGTCTGGGACTGTCCATCAGCATGGAACTGGTCAAACTGATGGGTGGCCAGATACGGGTCCACA
>CAIJOK010000087.1 GCA_903822205.1 uncultured beta proteobacterium
GTTGCCAGTGCGCCCAGAGCGCGGTGGTTTTTGTACAAAGGCAGCAGGCGCTTGAGTTTTTCCATGCGTTCCAAGTGCTTGTCCACATGCGCCAGGGTCAATTGGCTTTTACATTCCACGGCAACCAGCACACCGTCATTCACCACCAGCAGGTCGATTTCAAGGCCCTCGCCATTGCGTTTGGATGCCACGTTTGAAAAGAATTCGTGAACCTCCAGGCCTTGCTCTTGAAACAGGCGCACCACGGCTGGTGCAACCATGTGCTCTACAAATTCACCCAGCCAATTACCCAACTCGCCCAGTTGTTTGCTCAGAACGGCAGAGCGTTCCTTCATCACGCGTTCAGTCTCGGCCAAATGCTCTTTCATCTGGCGTTCGGTTTCTGCCAAATGCTCTTTCGTCTGGCGTTCGGTCTCCCTCATCTGGCGTTCGGTCTCCCTCATCTGGCGATCGGTCTCGGCTGAACGCTCTTTCATTTGGCGTTCGGTCTCCCTCATCTGGCGGTCAGTCTCGGCCATGCGCTCTTTCATCAAGCGATGGTCTTCCTTGGACTGTTGGGCATTTTCTTGAAACATGCGCCAGACATCTTCAAATGTCGGGGCAGGGGTGGCAAACTGGATGGGTGGCATGGTGTTGATCCTGAAAGGAAATTGATTCTCATTTTAGTGAATAGCCCACATAAAGCGTCAGCGCAAGACTTGAACCCCAGCGGCATTGGCAAGCGATTGCTCTGCTGCGCTGCTGCCCATGGTGAATGTGCCTGATGGGATGACTCAGGGCAGTCTTTGAACACATGGCCCACTTCCGTCATTTCGCTCATGGCTTTGTTTCGCCATTGATCTCTGTTGGTTTCTTTCAAGCATGTCACTTGCCTTTACCTTTACCCTCATCTTTACCCTCATCTTTACCCTCACCTTTGCCCTGATTCGCAGCAGACCGGTACAGCGTCCAGCCGGCCCCCTGATAAAACACCGTCCAGCCTGGCACTTTGGGCGTTGGGCTGGTTTGTTTGCTTGCAGGCATCACCAGCCAGCCCCCCGGGGATGCGCCTGCTTGGGTCAGCGTTTGCAGGGGTTGCAGGGAACGGGCCGCTGCTGCATCAAAATCTGCGCCCTCAAACAGCTCACGCTGCCAGCCGTCACCCGCCTGCCGTCGCAGCATGGGCCAGTCAGCCATAACGACCAGGGGCCGCGTGGTTTGGGCATAAAACGGCAGGTCATATGGATACGCACCCATTACGTACACCGTGTCGTCAGGACGGGCAGCGCAGGCCAATGCCCGGGCCACATCCTGGGCGCGGCCAGAGCGCGTCACATCGCCAACCAGCGTCACCAAAATGACAGCCAGGCACAGATTAAACCCGCACACCCCCCCAAACACCCTGCCGGCATGACTGCGCCGTGCCATCAGTCTGTCCCAGCCCAATGCCGCCAACAGTGCCAGTGGCGGCAAGACCGGCAGGATGTAGCCGATCAATTTGGAGTGGGGAATCGAGAAAAAGACCCCAATGACCAGCACCCAAGCCCAGCATAAGCGCCACCAGGCTGTGCTCATCACCAAAGACCGGGTCAGTGTCAGGGCCGTGACCCTGCGCACCTGACCCAGCGCCAAAAACACCCACGGAAACAACAACACGGCCAGTGCCAGAGCATAAAACCACCAGGGCTGGGGGTTGTTATAGACCGCTGCGGTGTAACGGTGAAACTGCTGCCCCACAAACATGTAGTTCAAAAAATCAGGATAGGTGTGCTGCGCCAACACAAACCACGGCAGGGCGACAAGCCCCCATAAGGCCAGGCCGCTGATCCACGGCAACTGCATGAGTTTTTTGACCTGACCCATCCAGATCAACCAAACCAGAATCACCCCGCCGGGCAAGACCACCCCAATCAGCCCCTTGCTCAGCATGCCCAAGGCACAAGCCACAAAACCCATCCGCGCCAGCCACAGCGACGGTTTGGGGCTGGCCATCAGGGCTGTGGCAAAGCACCAGATGGCAACGCTGATCCAGGCGGCCACCAGCATATCGTGATTGACATACTGCCCCCCCACCCAAAACCCCAGGCCCGTGCCCAACATGATGGCCGCACGGCGTGCCACCACGTCAGTGCTGATGGCACGGGCCGCCAGATACAAGGCCACTAGCATCAGCCCCGCGTGCAAAGCCGGCACCAGGCGCAAAGCCCAGGCATGAACCCCAAAGGCCCACAGGCTGATGGCTTCTAGCCAATACAGGTAGGGGGGCTTGTGAAAGAACGGGATGCCGTTCAAGCGGGGAGTCAGCCAGTCACCGCTCACCAGCATCCACCGGCCAATCTCGCCATAGCGGCCTTCATCGGGCACGGCCAGCGGCCGCAGCGCAGCCAGCACCAACAGCACCAGCCACAGCGCGGCCAGGGTGAGCCAGGATTTTTGAGGGGCGGTCAGGGGTTTCATAGGATGTCATCTTCCGGTCATGGGGGGGGGTGGGGAGGTGATGCGTGAGCCATACCGTGGTGTGGCCCTCGTGCCAGCTCAGCGCTGGCACATTGCAAGTCGGCCAAAAACTGGATGCCGCCCAGATAGACAAACTCTTGCCACCGTGCCACACCCAAAGCGTCCCCTGGCTCTGCGGCCTGGGCCGGATGGCACATGATGATCCCACCGTTTGGAATCTGGGCCAGCCATTGCACCATCAAAGTTCCAAAGCGACTCGCGCCCCCCGCAAAGTCATACACCCCCAGCAGGCTGGTCACGCCTGTCAATTGGGCATGGTGCGCTATTCTGATCAGCGCATCAGCCCCCATCAAGGCGATCAAACGGGCCTTGGGATAGGCTGCGCCACGCGGGGGGCGCGAAATACGCAAATAGGGCCGGCAAGGCAGACCGGCGTAGCGGTGGGTCAAGACCTCAACCAGCGCTGACCGGATGCCCGAAAACTGTTGCACATGCTGGTGACCATCCACATAATCTGGCGGCCTGTGCCAGTGCCGCTCAAACAAGTCAAGTTGCTTGTCGATCACTGCGCGTGAACGCGACACATCAAAACCGCCCAGCACCGCCCTGCACATGGCGGCCTCCAGGGACATGCCGTGCCCAGATGACTGGGCGCAACTGCTGGTCCAGTCTAGGTGCAAGCCCACGTCGATTCGGTCACATACGGGCCGCAGCAAAGAGGCATCCTGCGCCCAGCGCGGTGACAACACCATCACGCTGGCCGCGCTGATGCGCCCCTGGGCCGCCAGCGCAGCGATGCCCAAAGACACGCTGGCGTTGATGGCAAAGTCGTCAGCGCAAATGATGATGCGCTTAGGGGGCGGCGTGGCGTGAGGATGTCTATGCGTCATGATGCAAACTGTACAGGGGTTTGCATCGCCTTGACCTGCCGAGCAGCATACAAAAAGTTATCAACACAATACGAAAGGCAAAAAGAGCGCCTGATGCTTGTCAAGAGTGCATATGGTGCTATCATTTTCATCTATGATCATGTCGCGACCATCCTCGGCGGCATAAACCAGGAATTGACCCTTGCCGGGTGGTGAGGGATTGGGATTGTCTGCTGCAAATAGCGCCCCGTGGCCCGATCAATCACCCTGGAGAGATTCAAATTCAAATAACAATCTGCTCAGATTTTCTTTAGCGTCGTGGTTGCCGGCCGCTGATGCCAGCGCTTTCTGTGTCAATAGCAAACTGCGGTATTCGGTGCGGTGAAACTGTTCACGCTCCATCAGCCCGTCCAATAAATGGTGTGCTTCTTTGAGCTTACCTTTGCGAGCATGACAGCGTGCCAGTCCACATCGCGCAAAAAGATAGTCCGGAGCCAACTCATAAGCCCGACGGTAAAGGGCAGCAACCTCTTCAACAGAGTGCCCAAGTCCCTCTTTGATCGCGGCCAGATTGGATAGGGCAAGTGGATCGTCAGGGTACATTTTGAATAATGTCTGCGCCAGTATCAGCGCTTTTTGATATTGGTGATGTTCGACGGCTTGGAGGACTTGCTCGTGGATGGCTGCACCTTCAGGTGATAAATGACAGGGGCGTGGCTCATCTGTAATGCACACATCGTATGACCGAATGGTCTGCAATTTGCCAGATAGCCAAATCTGAACAGGATCAGATCGTTTTTTCAATCCTTGCTCAGTGAACCAATGCAAGGTATCCATCCGGACCTTGTCCGGCCCGTTGGAGTGTGTCAGTAAGGTTTCCAGGCCTGCTGTTGCCGCAGGGTCGGATCGCTTGGCGCGTTGCTTGAGAACGGACAACGCAAGAAAACGTGTTGTGGCATCGCCCAAATCGACAGCACGGACAAGATAATCCACGTGGGCATCACAGCTTGCAATTTCAGCCTCACAGCTTGCATTCCATTGAGACTCTGTGGATATTTTGTTTTTGTCAATAAATTTTGTTAATTGTTTTATCCATGGCTCAGGAAACCACATGTAACTGCTGCCGGGTAATTCTGACCCCGGTTCTTTCAAACTGACAAATGTTTTTCGAAAACTATCGGCAGCATCATGCCAGTACGATGCATTTTTTGAACTTTGCCAAGCCCGTTGAACCGCTTTTTCGTCACCCAAAAAGCGTAATGCTGTAATTTGTGCCATAGCGTCTTCAACGCGGCGTGGTCGGGTATGTTGCAATGGGGCGGCAAAACCCATGCAGCGATCCAGGCCGTCCACCCAGCACCGCCAGCGCACGGCGCTTTCTAGGGCAAACAGGTTGTCTGGATAAGCCCGCCAATTGGCTTCAATGACATCGCGTGCCTGCACCAGGTCACCGGATATGAACAGCGCAAGGGCCAAATTGTTGCGTGCCGACGGGTGATCAACGTTTTTCAGCACTGCTATTGCAGCCGCTGAATTGCCATCAGCAAGGTGCATTCGTGAAAGATCAATCGCTTCAGCCTGCTCCAGACTCATTGTGCCAAGCTCAGAGTCGAATGATTGGGGAATTTTTAAGTCGTCTTGCTCGTTTTCTATCGCAGACAGACGTTGAAGAGCACAGGCACAGATGGCTGAATAGCCTGCAGAGAGGGAACTTTCGGACAAGGCCCTCAGTGCCACGCCGCTGCGGGGTGCGGCTCGATGCCATTCGTACGCACGGGCTGTGGCAAAAACAGGATGACCGCCGCTATCTTCTATGTCCCAGGCCAATTTGAGCAAGGGTTTGAAGTCGGGATATGACTTGCGCAATGCGTCAAGACGCTTTCGGGCCTGCACCGTGTCACCACCATCGATCAAGCGGCGCACCGCATCGATCTGTGCTGAGTTGGGTGCAGTGATGTGTTTTTGGCGTTGATTCGACTTGGACATTGGATGATGGGTTGATTTTGGCTTGACTTGAATTTGGCCACTGCATTGAATTATCACGTAGCAGATCAACCTAAATGCATCAGTTACCTCGTAGTCTGCCCGAGCTGCACGGACAAATTGAGCGGTCAATGCTTAAAGACACGCTGGCGTTGACGGCAAAGTCATCAGCGCACAAGATGATGCGTTTGAGAGGGCGTGGGTGAGTTTGTGGGGTGAGGAGGTCTATGCATCATCATACAAAAAGTTATCAACATAATACGAAAGGCACAAAAAGTGCCTAACGCTTATCAATCGTGCATACAGCGCTATCATTTCCATCTATTATCATGTATGTAATTTATTTTGTATAATGATTGTATTCGTGCTGTCTTGTCATGTCGGGTGATGCCCGCTGTGCTCATCCGATCGACGAGACCCAACCTGTTTTCATCGTTGTTTTCATCCTTCTTTGCCCCTATGACACTTCAACCTCGACTGATTTTGATCGCACTGGTGCTTGCAGCGCACCTGTCACTGTTGCAGGCCTTGTCTGCGGCATTGCCACTTGCATCACCCGTGGTGCAGTCCCCTGTGGTGATGCGTGTCATCCCATCGGCTATCAACGCTACGAACGCCACGAACGCCATTAACACCACCCTTGCCACCACGGCCACCTTGTTGCCTGTGCCGGCGGTTTTGACAAAGGCAAAGACCGTGACCGTCCAAGCGACAGGCAGTGCCCCCGCACGGCCCAAACCTGTGGTGTCAAAACCAGCATCACCGCCACTTCCACTTGTTGGCAGCCTGAGCGATTTGGCATCCGTGGCCACAGGGGAATCGCCTGTGAATGAGATCAACGAGATGAACCAGAACAAGGTTGAAGGGGGCAGCGTCACAGCTTCATCGTCCGCTTTATCGTCTGCTGTACCAGCCCAGGCATCCACCCAGCCGTTGGCACAGGCAGGGCCTATCGCCCCAACCTCTGCCAGCACACGTTCTGTCGTGGTCAATCCAGACAAAGTGCCCGCCTCGGTCAAACTGTTGTACCAGATTGAGTCGAGCAAGTTTCCATTGCCCCTGCACGGTGAGCTTTTGTGGATACGGTCGGAGCACAGTTACCAGGCACGCTTGAGTTTTGGGGCTTTGGGGCAGTCCAGAGTCCAGACCAGCCGAGGCCAGATCGGCGATGAAGGCTTGTTGCCCGATCGCTTTTCTGACAAATACCGCAGCGAACTGGCCGCGCATTTCAACCGTGAACGCGGCTTGGTGACGTTCAGTGCCAACACGCCTGATGCTGTACTGCCAAACGGCGCACAAGATCGCTTGAGTGTGCTGGTGCAACTCGCAGCCCTGGTGGCCAGTGCGCCAAACCGGTACGGCCCGGGCACAACCCTGACCCTGCCCACCATTGGCCCGCGCGATGCCGACCTGTGGGTGTTTGCCTTTGGCGCTGCCGAAACGCTGGACCTGCCGGGTGGCGCACAGCCCGCTATCAAACTGGTTCGCAGCCCGCGCCAAACCTACGATCAAAAAGTGGAAATCTGGCTCGTCCCCGCGCTGGGCTACCTGCCTGGCCGCATCCGCATCACCGAGTCCAACGGCGACGCTATGGACCAAAAATGGGTGTCCAGCGAGGCCCCTGTGTCACCCTGAAAGCTGATGACAGTAAATTTGTTACCTAAAAAATTTAATAAAGTCGGCTACTATGCTTACCAGCAAAGCATAGTGCGCTATGAATATAGATTTTATTAGGTAGGTATTTTATTTTGCGAAATGACCTGGCCTTACGATCAGGATATGGCCCTTGACACGACATTCTTGCGACATGCTTGCGACATGCTTGTATCTGACACGCCGATCTGATCACCACTGGGTTTGCGTCATAGCCATGTCACATTTTGGCTGGGTGACGGGATGCCACCCTTATTTCAACTTCGGTTAGCATCTTCACGGCCTTCTTTTACCTCATTGATACAGACACTCTTAACACACCATGATCCCTGAAATCGGACATTTTGCATTGATTCTTGCACTGCTGGTCGCTACGGCAACCGGCGTTTTAAGCCTGGCTGGTGGGCAAACCGGACGCACCGACTGGATGGCGCTGGCCAAGCCTGGCGCACGGGCACTGTGGTTTTTAAGCAGTTTTGCCATCGTCTGCCTGACCTATTCGTTTTACACCAGCGACTTTTCTGTGTTGTACGTGGCCGAGCATTCCAACACCAAACTGCCAGACATTTACCGCATCGCTGCGGTCTGGGGCGGCCATGAGGGTTCCTTGCTGCTGTGGCTGGTGATGTTGTGCTCGTGGATGATGGCCATCTCCCTCTTTTCGCGCCAGTTGCCTGATGTGATGGTGGCGCGGGTATTGGGGGTGATGGCCCTGGTGGCCGTGGGCTTTTTGCTGTTCATGTTAGTCACCTCCAACCCCTTTATTCGCCTGAGCGACATCCCTGCCGATGGTCGTGACTTAAATCCTTTGTTGCAAGACCCTGGCCTGGTGTTTCACCCGCCCATGCTTTACATGGGCTATGTGGGCATGGCGGTGCCGTTTGCTTTTTCGATGGCCGCCCTGCTGGGAGGGCGGCTGGATGCGGCCTGGGCACGCTGGAGTCGCCCCTGGGCCACTGCCGCTTGGATCTGTCTGACACTGGGCATTGCGTTGGGGTCGTGGTGGGCCTATTACGAGCTGGGCTGGGGCGGCTGGTGGTTTTGGGACCCCGTTGAAAACGCTTCCTTTTTGCCCTGGTTGGTAGGCACTGCGCTCATCCATTCGCTGGCCGTCACCGACAAACGTGGCTTGTTTCGCAATTGGACCATCATCTTGTCCCTGCTGGCCTTTGCGCTCAGCCTATTAGGGACATTTTTGGTGCGTTCCGGGGTGCTGACCTCTGTCCATGCGTTTGCGTCCGACCCCAAACGCGGTGTGTTTATTTTGGTGTTTTTGGCCGTGGTGGTCGGCAGCTCGCTGCTGCTGTTTGCGGCTCGTGCCGGAAGGGTTCGTTCAAGCGGTACGTTTGCCTTTGTCTCGCGTGAGACCTTTTTGCTGCTCAACAATGTTTTATTGACCACTGCTGCGGCGGCCGTGCTGCTGGGCACGCTCTACCCCTTGATCATCGACGCACTCAACCTGGGCAAGCTATCAGTCGGCGCGCCTTACTTCAACAGCGTTTTCGCGCCCATCATGTGGCCGGTGTTGTTCTTGATGGTGGCCGGGGCGTTTGCCCGCTGGAAGACAGACAGTGCGACCGATCTGGCCCGCAAACTGTGGCCACTGGCCGCCATATCGGTCTTGTTGGGCAGCACAGCGCCCCTGCTGGCGGGTGAATGGTTGGCGCTGGTGGCGCTTAGCTTGTCGCTGGCCATCTGGATTATTTTGGCATCGCTTTGGCAAATGGCCAGACAAATCAAAGACACCGCACACTGGCACATGACACCCCTTGCATTTTGGGGTATGCACGTCGCACACATTGGCATTGCCGTGTGCGTGGTGGGCATCACCATGGTCAAGGGCTACGAGGCCGAAAAAGATGTGCGCATGGCCATTGGCGACACGGTGACTGTGGGGGGCTATACCTTACGCCTGACCGCCATCAGCCAACAACCCGGCCCCAATTACATGGCCGATGTGGGAACGGTTGAGCTGCTCAAGGACGGCCGGGTGCTTAAAACTTTGCACCCCCAAAAACGCACGTATTTTTCGTCGTCCATGCCCATGACCGAGGCCGCGATTGACAGCGGTTTCATCCGCGATGTGTATGTGTCGCTGGGCGAACAACTCGAAGGTGGTGACAAAACCGCATGGGCGATGCGCGTCTACCACAAGCCTTTTGTGCCGTGGATTTGGGCGGGTTGCCTGCTGATGGCCTTGGGTGGCGGCATGGCTGCGCTGGACAAACGCTACCGCAAAAAAGTGACCCCACCCCAAGTAGCCCATCCCATCAACGTGGGCCTTGCAGCGGGGGTGTCAGCATGAAAAAAACCTACATCCCGTTGGCTCTTTTTGCGGTGTTGCTGGTGTTTTTGGCCATTGGACTCACCCGTGACCCCCGTGAAATACCGTCGCCGCTGATCGGCAAACCGGCCCCGGCTTTTTCAGCCCCTGTGCTGAATGCGGCAGGGCAGCGACTGGGCAGCAAGGACATGTTGGGGCAGGTATGGCTGCTCAATGCCTGGGCATCCTGGTGTGTGGCCTGCCGTGAGGAACACCCTCTACTGGTTGAATTTGCAAAAACCAACACCGTGCCCATCGTGGGCCTGGACTACAAGGACAGCGACGCGGCGGGCACAACCTGGCTGTCACGCTTTGGCAACCCTTACAGCACCGTGATCACCGACCACGATGGCCGTATCGGGATTGACTTTGGTTTGTATGGTGTGCCTGAGAGCTTTTTGATCGACAAAGCCGGCATCATTCGCTACAAGCAGATTGGCCCCATCACGCAGCAGGCCCTGAGGGACAAAATTTTGCCCCTGATTCAGTCGCTTAAAAAACAGGGCTGAAGAGGACTTAAAGTAAAGTAACTCAACTCAACGCTACACGCCGATGTTTGCGCCCAAACACCCTCCCCGCATCAACGGGTGTGGCCAACGGGTGTGGCTGTGGGTGTGGCGTGAACACCGTTTAGGACGGGCAGGTGTCGATAAAACTGTTACGCTGCATCAGCTTGTCGTGCAAGCGGGCCAGATTGGTACAACGTCCGCGCCAGTCAACGCCCGGAAAGCGAAAGTCCAGGTAACCCAGAGCGACTCCCACGGCGATGTCGGCCAGACTTAAGTGAATGCCGGCGCAAAAGGGCTTGTCGCCAACGTCTAGGTTCATGGCGGCCAGTGCAGCGTCGATCTTGCCCATTTGGCGGCAGATCCAGGCCTGGCAACGCTGGTCATCGCTGCGCCCCACCCAAGTGGACTCAAGGCGCGCCAGCACGGCAGCGTCTAACACGCCATCTGCTAGGGACTCCCAAGTTTTGATCTCGGCGCGTTCACGTCCCACGGCAGGGATGAGTTTGCCAACGGGTGACAGGGTGTCTAAATATTCCACGATCACACGCGAATCGTGAAGAACCTCGTTGCCCTCCATCACCAAGCATGGCACCTTGCCGAGGGGGTTGGACTGGGCGATGCTGGTATCGTCAGACCAAACGTTTTCAAGCACAAAGACGTAGTCAAGCTTTTTCTCGGCCATCACGATGCGCACTTTGCGCACGTAGGGGCTGGTGTTTGATCCGATAAGTTTCATGGACATGGGAGGGTTGTGGAGATGAATGAACACGCACGACTTTGTGAGAGGCCTAATTTGCCGACTGATTCTATACAGTGGGATGACTGACCGTCATGGGTTGGAAAACCACCCGCAAAGATAAAAGAAACCCCGAACAGCCAGCGCAGGCTTGTCCGCGCTCCCGGGCATCAAGCTGCACCCATTTGGGCCACTAGACTGCCTGCTGCGGCTTGACCGCTCCTGCGTTGGGCCGTAAAGGCCAGCATCCGGTCGATCGGCAAACGTGCCCTGTCGATCAGCGCAGGGTCAATGTGAATGGGGTTGTCCAGGGTATCTAGCACGCTTGCGACATCGGCCAGGCCGTTCATGGCCATCCAGGGGCAATGGGCGCAGCTTTTGCAGGTGGCGCTGCTGCCCGCAGTGGGGGCTTCCATAAACACTTTGTGGGGGTTTTGGGCGCGCAATTGGTGCATCAAGCCGTTGTCGGTGGCCACAATAAACCTTGTGGACTCCATGTCGCGGGCGGCCTTCAGGATGGCCGAGGTTGACCCCACCCCATCGGCCAAGGCAATGACACCCGGTGGAGATTCAGGATGCACCAGCACCCGTGCATCGGGGTGTTGGTGCTTGAGGGCCAATAGCTCAGCGGCTTTGAACTCATCATGCACGATGCACGCACCGCTCCACATCAGCATGTCTGCACCGGTTTGGCTTTGAATGTAGCTTCCCAGATGGCGATCCGGTGCCCACAAAATTTTGTGCCCGCTGTCGTGAAGTGCCAAAACGATCTCCAGCGCACAACTGGAGGTGACCAGCCAGTCTGCGCGGGCCTTGACCGCCGCGCTGGTGTTGGCATAGACCACCACGGTACGGTCGGGGTGGGCATCACAAAAAGCGCTGAATGCAGCGTCAGGACACCCCAAGTCAAGCGAGCACGTCGCATTCAGGTCGGGCATCAGCACCTGTTTGTGGGGCGACAAAATTTTGGCGGTTTCGCCCATAAAGCGCACCCCGGAGACCACCAGGGTCTGCGCAGTGTGGTCCCGCCCAAACCGCGCCATTTCAAGCGAATCGCTGACGATGCCACCGGTCTCTGTTGCCAGGTCTTGCAGATCGGGGTGAACGTAATAGTGCGACACCATGACGGCGTTGCGCACTTTGAGCAGGTAGCGAATGCGGTCTTTGAGGGCCACTCGCTCGGTGGGTGAAGGCTCGACAGGCACCCGTGCCCAAGCGTGTTGGATGGTGCATACCATGCCACCTGATATCGCACCTGATATCGCACCTGGTGCATCACCTTGCTGTGGCTGTTCGTAGTCAAGCTGTCTTAAAACCTCTGTTGGCAGACGCATCGGTCATATCCTTGGGTGTAGGGACGCAGTTGAAATGAGGAGAGAAAAGAAAGGAGAGAGGCCATCAAGAGGCAAATCGCATCGAAAAATCAATGGCTTTGATGGATTTTGTCAAAGACCCGATCGATATCCGGTCAACGCCTGTTGCCGCGATGGTGCGCACCGTTGCCAGGGTGACACCGCCTGAGACTTCCAAAATGGCCCGTCCCGCTGTGATGTGAACCGCTTCACGCAGTTGCGCCAGGCTCATGTTGTCAAGCAGCACCATGCTTGCGCCGGCATCCAGGGCCTCGGACAACTGGTCCAGGGTCTCAACCTCGATCTCGATAAATCGGGCCATAGGCGCAAGTTGCGCTGCGCGTTGCAAGACGGCAGTGATTCCACCGGCTGCGGCGATGTGGTTCTCTTTGATCAAAACTGCGTCGTACAGGCCCATGCGGTGGTTAAAGCCGCCGCCGGTGCGCACTGCGTATTTTTGGGCCAACCGCAGGCCCGGCAGGGTTTTGCGGGTATCGACGATCTGTGCGTGTGATCCGGGTACCTCGTGTATCGCCAGAACATAGTCACGGGTTTGGGTGGCCACAGCGCTTAGGAGTTGCAAAAAGTTAAGCGCCGTGCGCTCGGCAGTCAGCAAGGCACGGGCAGACCCTTCAATCTCAAGCACCACCTGGCCAGGCTGGCAAAGCTGGGCCTCGGCAACCTGCCAGTTGATCTGGGCGGTGGGGTCAAGCTGTAGCAAAGCGGCTGACACCCAAGGTACACCGCAAATGATGGCTGCCTCACGCGCCAACACGACGGCCCGCGCCCGATGACGGGCATCGATCAGACCGGCCGTCAGGTCGCAGGCAGCATGACCGGTATCTTCTTGCAGCGCTCTGGCAACATCTGCCTGGGCCAGTGATGCCACTGATTCTGGCGAAAAATCAAAAAAAACACCCATCGTTGTCATCGTATTCAAGTCATGACCCCCATAAGGGCTATCCTGGTTCTGATGCAGGATCACGCCCCATCAGACTGGCAACTGCCTGTTGCAAAGTGCTCTGACCGTCCAGCAAAGCCACGACAGACTGGGTAATCGGCATGGTAACCCCCAGATGGACAGCGCGTTGCAGAACCGTTCGGGCACTGTAAACACCTTCAACGACAACACCAGACTGTGTGGACCGCGTGGCCTGCGCCAGCGTTTGCGCGGCAGCCAGCGCCAAACCCACCTGACGGTTGCGGGACATATCACCGGTGGCCGTCAATACCAGATCACCCAGGCCGCTGAGACCCATGAAGGTTTCGGCACGAGCGCCCAAAGCCACGCCCAGTCGGGTCATTTCGGCTAAACCGCGGGTGATCAGCGCGGCGCGGGCATTCAGCCCCAAGCCCAAACCATCACACAACCCGGTGGCTATCGCCAACACGTTTTTAACCGCTCCACCCACTTCAACCCCCACGATGTCATCGTTGGCATAGATGCGCAGAGCGGGGCAGTGAAATGCGGACACCAAGGCCTGGCGAACCTGTGCATGAACACTGGCCGCCACCAAGGCTGTAGGCAGCCCCCGCGCCAGTTCGGCGGCAAAGCTAGGGCCGCTCAACATGCCAACCGACAAACCGGGGGCGCTCTGCGCTTGAATTTCATGGCCCATCAGCCCCAGGTGGCCAGAAATGGGGGCTTCAAAACCCTTGCAAAGCCAAGCCACCGGACAACGGACAAACTGCAAGATGCCCAAAATTTGGCGCAAGGCCGACATGGGGGTAGCGATGACCGTCAGGTCAGCGCAAGACACTGTGCCATCCAGCCATTCAGGGCTATCCAAAGACGCAAACGCCAACGCGCCAGGCAGCACAACGCCCGGCAAATAGCGCGGGTTTTCACGGTGGTTTTGCAGACGCTGTAGGTGATCAGCGTCGCGCACACCAAGCGTTACCTGGTGCAGGGGGTTGGCTGTAGCGCTGACCGCAAGCGCTGTGCCCCAGGCACCGGCCCCGATGATGGCGATTTTCATGGCAGCCTACGCCGCTGCTGCAAGCGTTATCACCATCGACACCACCATCGACATCACTATCGACATCGCCAAGGAAGCATCGCCAGGTTTTACTGGACGGTGGCCGGCTGTTGAACCTGAAGCGATGCATCTGCCTGATCAGCCAGCGCCTTTTGTTGTTGCTCGTACATGGCCTGAAAGTTGATCTCGGACAAATGCACCGGCGGAAAGCCCCCGCGCTGAACCAAATCAGCGACGTTGCCGCGCAGGTAAGGATAGACGATCTGGGGACAGGCAATGCCCAGAATGGGGTTCATCTGTTCGGGTGGAAGGTTGCGAATCTCAAAGATGCCAGCCTGTGTCACCTCGATCAAAAACACAGTTTTGTCCTGAATTTTGGTATGGACAGTCGCAGTGATGGCGACCTCAAAGATGCCCTCGGCCACAGACTGGGCATTGACGTTCAATTGAATGTCAATGGCGGGCGCGGTTTGCTCTAGCAAAATGGCAGGGGAATTGGGTTGCTCAAGCGAGGCTCCCTTGAGATAGACGCGCTGAATTTGAAAAATAGGGTCTTTGGTGTCTGCCATGGTGGCTCTTTCGGTTAAAAAAATTCAGTGAAAAAAAATCCTGGTAACAAGAACGGTGCTCGGGGGCTGGTCCAGCCACAACCAGGCGATGCGGCGGAACTCAAAAAAGCGCTGATTATCTTAGGCGACTTGCAGCAGGGGCAGCAGACCACCTTGGGTATCCAGCGCGATCAAGTCATCGCAGCCGCCAACATGGGTGTTGCCGATAAAAATCTGGGGCACTGTGCGCTTGCCTGTGATCTCCATCATCCGATCGCGGTCAGCAGGGTTTTGGTCAACGCGTATTTCGTCGATCTGCAACACACCGCGTGCCTTCAATAGTTGTTTGGCCCGCAGGCAGTAGGGGCACACGGCAGTGGTATAAATTTTGACGGTTTGCATAGGGTACTGGGGTTAAAGACGTTTAGGAGGATTTTTCAAGCGGCAAATTGGCACTGCGCCAGGCATTCAGCCCACCGGCCAGCGATTGCGCCCTGTCGTACCCCAAACCTTTGGCGATGCCCACAGCACGGGCGCTGCGGCTGCCAGACTGACACACAAAAATCACCGGCAACGCCTTGTTTTTAACGGCCTTGACCAGTTTGTCGTCCAACTGGCCCAGGGGGATGTTTTTGGCATCGATCACGTGACCGCTGGCAAACTCGCTGGCCTCACAAACGTCGATCACCACAGCCCTGTCACGGTTGATCCACTGCACAGCCAGATCGGGGGTGAGATGGCCTTGCCCTGCACCGCTCAGTACAGGCAAAAACAGCATGATGCCCGCAGACAGCGCGACGGCAATGAGCATCCAGTTGTCCAAAATAAATTTCACAAGCGTGTCCTGATGATGGGAGTTTAGGGGGGGGAAGCGGGGGGTATTGCGTTTTGGGCGATCATCGCATTTTAGGATCGACGGCAGACGATCCACGATCCATCCACCAGCCATCCACCCAAGCACCCAAGCACCCAGGAACCATCACCATGCACCCTCCCATTTGTCAAAATGACCTGAGCGAGTCCATCGCTGCAGCCCTACAGTTCATCAGTTACTACCACCCAACAGACTTTATCGCCCATTTGGCGCGTGCTTACCAGCGTGAACAGAGCGCCGCCGCCCGGGATGCCATGGCGCAGATTTTGACCAACAGCCGGCTGTGCGCCATCGGTCACCGGCCTATTTGCCAAGACACCGGCATCGTCAATGTCTTCCTCAAAGTGGGTATGGATGTGCGCTGGACAGGGTTTACCGGCACATTGGACGATGCCGTGAACGAAGGGGTGCGCCGTGCCTATTTGAACCCCGAAAACCCCTTGCGGGCCAGCGTGGTCGCAGACCCTGTGTTTTTGCGCAAAAACACGAGGGACAACACGCCTGCGGTCATTCACACCGAGATCGTTCCTGGCCACACCGTGGACATCACCGTAGCGGCCAAGGGCGGTGGATCGGAGAACAAAAGCAAGCTAGCCATGCTCAACCCCGGCGACTCCATTGTGGACTGGGTGCTCAAAACCGTCCCCACCCTGGGGGCGGGCTGGTGTCCACCGGGCATCTTGGGCCTGGGCATTGGCGGCACTGCCGAAAAAGCCGTCTTGATGGCCAAGCAAAGCCTGATGGACTGCGTGGACATGGACGAACTGCAAGCCAGGTCGGCCAGCGGTGCGGCACTCAGTCAGACAGACAGTCTGCGCCTTGAGCTTTACGACAAGGTTAATGCACTGGGCATCGGTGCCCAGGGGCTGGGCGGTCTGACCACGGTGCTGGACATCAAGATCAAGATGTACCCCACCCATGCAGCCAGCAAGCCTGTCGCCCTGATCCCCAATTGCGCTGCGGCCCGCCATGCGCATTTTTGTCTGGACGGCAGCGGCCCGGTTTATTTAACCCCTCCGTCTCTTGACCTGTGGCCTGATGTCACGTGGATGCCTGACGACACCCAAAGTAAAAAAGTCGATCTGAATACGCTCACCCGCGATGATGTGGCCAGTTGGCAGCCCGGCGACACCCTGCTGTTGTCTGGCAAGATGCTGACCGGTCGCGATGCCGCCCATCAGCGCATCCAGGGCCTCTTGGCCGCAGGCAAGCCCTTGCCGGTCAGTTTTGCCAATCGCGTGATTTATTACGTAGGGCCGGTTGACCCCGTGGGCAATGAGGCCGTCGGCCCGGCCGGCCCCACCACGGCCACTCGCATGGATGGCTTTACCGACATGATGCTGTCACAGACCGGCCTGTTGGCCATGATCGGCAAGGCCGAGCGCGGCCCGGTGGCCATCGAGGCCATCCGTCAACACCGATCGGCCTATTTGATGGCGGTGGGCGGTGCCGCCTATCTGGTGGCCCGGGCCATCAAAACCGCACGGGTGCTTGGTTTTGCAGACCTGGGCATGGAGGCCATCTATGAATTTGATGTCGTGGACATGCCGGTCACGGTGGCGGTGTCTGCCAGCGGGGCCAATGTTCACAGCACTGGCCCGGCCCAGTGGCAGCAGCGCATTGCCAGCGGAGAATTCAAGGGCATCACCATTGCATCTCGCTGACCACTAACCACTAACCACTAACCACTAACCACTAACCCAACGCGATTGAGGCGAATCGGTGAAGCATCCCATCGGAGTATTTGACAGCGGCGTAGGTGGCTTGAGCATCCTCAGGGCGCTACACGCTGAACTGCCCTGTGAAGACTTTGTCTATGTTGCCGACAGTGCCCATGCACCTTATGGCGAGCGCGATCCTGATTTTGTGGTCGAGCGATCACGCCACATCGCCCGTCTCCTGGTTGAAGATCAGCCGTTGCCCGTCAAGGCCCTGGTGGTTGCCTGTAACACCGCCACAGCCGCCGCCATTCACCTGCTGCGCAGCGACTATCCTGGTCTGCCCATCATCGGTGTCGAGCCAGCCCTCAAGCCCGCGCTGGCTCTCAGCCAGACAAGGCGCATCGGTGTCATGGCCACACGCGCCACCTTGAACAGTCCCAAATTTTTGGCCTTGCAGCGATCCTTGTCTGACCGGGCCATCTTTGTCTGTCAGCCCTGTGACGGACTGGCCGATGCCATAGAACGCCATGACACTGCAAAAATAGTGGCACTGTGTGCCGATTACACAGGCGCTATGGGTGTGTTTGGCCAACAAGCGCATGAGATCGACACCTTGGTATTGGGCTGCACCCATTACCCCTTTGCGGTGGATCATTTAACCCGCCTGTTGGGGCCTGCGGTGCAGCTTGTCAGCAACGGCACACCCGTGGCCCGTCAAACTCGGCGCGTGTTGCCTCACCTGGCCGCCCCATGCCTAGAGGGGACTGTCACGCTACAAAGCACTGGCGATCACCTTAGCCTGGTCCAAGCCGCAAAACGGTGGCTGTAACGATGGGTGTAACGATGGGTGTAACGATGGCTGTAGCGGACCGGAGGGTTATTTGGCCAAAGCAACAGGGTAGTTGGGATGTTGTGGATTGACGACCAGTTTTTGCAAACGCGGGTCAACCACCAAATCCATGGCTTCCAGAGGAATCACGCCCAACAAAGGCTCATTGCCCAGAACAACAGCCTCCGTTACATAGCTGCGGTTTTCAAAAGCAATTTCGATGGGCGCAATTTTGGGCACTTTGCGCTGATGGCCATCTGCCAAAGTGACGGTTTGCAGGCTCACTTCGGTCGTGTCAAAACCCAGTTGAACGGCAACCTCTTCGGTGACACACATGAATGTTGCGCCCGTATCCACCAGGGCATTGACCGTGACAAACTGACGATTGAAAAGGTTGGTTAAACGCACGCTGGCATAAGTCAATCCCATGAGGATCTCCTGTCGGCAGTTGATAGGCACTGAGAATTTTAGGGACACCAGCTTTGACGCTATCCCGATTTGGGTGTACGCTGAAAAAAATAAATAACTTACATGATAAGTACAAAAAACATAGCGAACTATGCTGTACTGGTAAGCAGTGTAGCCTATTTTATGTAATTTTTGATGTATAAAAATTATTGTAAATTGATCATCCAGCCCCATCCCAGCGCAAAGAGCGTGGGAACGCGACACACCCCGTATTCCGCTTCGCTTCATACGGGCTACCGGCTCGTGGTTTTGCGTCAGTTGCATATAAACAAATAGAAAATCTGTCGTTGGCCAGGCCGGTATTGTGGGCACAATTGCCAGCTTATGCAGCATCCATTGTCCTTGTTTGTCCCATGAAATTGAACTTAAAAACCGCTCTGATGCTTGTCAGCACTGCATTGGTAGCTACACAATCAATAGCGTCGTCCGCTTTGCTGAATGCCTCTTACGACGTGTCGCGCGAGTTTTACAAAGAGTACAACGCGGCTTTTGTCGCACACTACAAACAAACCACCGGTCAGGATGTCAGGGTCGATCAATCGCATGGCGGCTCAAGCGCCCAAGCGCGTGCCGTCAACGATGGGCTGGAAGCCGATGTGGTGACCATGAACACCACCTCAGATGTTGAATTTTTGGCCGATGCCGGCATCGTGGCCAAAGACTGGGCCAAGCGTTTTCCGGACAACGCCGCCCCCACCACATCGACCATGCTGTTTTTAACCCGCACGGGCAACCCCAAAAACATCAAGGACTGGCGTGACCTGACGCGCCCTGATGTGCAGGTGATCGTGGTCAATCCAAAGACCGGTGGCAATGGTCGCATGGCCTATCTGGCGGCGTGGGGCTATGTGCGTAAGACCGGCGGCAGCGATGCCGATGCGGCTGAGTTTGTCCGCAAACTGTACAAAAACGTCCCCATTCTGGCCAAAGGCGGTCGCGATGCCACCACCATCTTTATCCAGCGCAACATTGGCGATGTGCTGATCACCTTTGAGTCCGAGGTGGTGTCCGTGCAGCGCGAATTTGGCGCAGGACGGGTGTCAGCGGTTCATCCGTCCGTCAGCATCCTTGCTGAAAACCCTGTTGCGGTCGTGGAGCGCACGATCGCCAAAAAAGGATCAGGCGCACTGGCCCGCGCTTACCTGGACTACCTTTACTCTGACACCGCCCAAGAAATCGCCGCCAAGCACGGTCTGCGCCCACGGTCACAGACGGTGCTTAAAAAGTACGCAAGCACTTTGTCGCCTATCCAACTGTTTACCGTGAGCGAATTTTTTGGGTCGCTCTCGCAGGCCCAAAAGGTTCACTTCAACGATGGTGGCCTTTTTGACCAGCTTTACACGGTCAAATAAGTCGTGAGATTTGTGATTATTGCGAGATCAGCCCTGTGATGACTGCCCCCGCAGCAAAGACAGCACCCTCTGTCCGGCCCAGACGTACGTCGCGGCGCAGCCTGCCGGGCTTTCACCTGACACTGGGCTACACCCTGTTTTATCTGGCGCTGATCGTTCTGATCCCGCTGTCCAGTTTGCTGTTCAAGACCTGCACCCTCAGCCTGGACCAGCTTTGGACGGCCATTGCCAGTCCGCGTGTGCTGGCCTCTTACCGGCTGACCTTTGGCGTGTCGCTGCTGGCCGCTTTGGTCAATGGCGTGATCGGCCTGCTGCTGGCGTGGGTGCTGGTTCGCTATAACTTTTTGGGCAAAAAGTTCATTGATGCCCTGGTCGATCTGCCGTTTGCCTTGCCAACAGCGGTGGCGGGCATTGCACTCACCGCACTGCTAGCCAGCAATGGCTGGGTGGGACAGTGGTTTGCGCCCTACGGCATTGCGCTGGCCTTTAACCCCAAAGGCATCTTGATCGCGCTCATCTTTATTGGTTTGCCGTTTGTGGTGCGGACGGTGCAGCCTGTCTTGGCAGACTTTGAGGCCGAACAAGAAGAGGCCGCCGTTTGCCTGGGGGCCAGTCGCTGGCAAACCTTTTGGCATGTGATCTTGCCTGCGCTGATGCCCGCGCTGCTGACGGGGTTTTCCATGGCGTTTGCTCGTGCGGTGGGTGAATATGGGTCGGTCATCTTTATCGCGGGCAACATGCCCATGGTGTCCGAGATCACCCCGCTCATCATCATCGGCAAGCTTGAGCAATACGACTATGCGGGTGCCACGGCTGTGGCCACGGTCATGCTGGTCATCTCGTTTGCCTTGCTGTTGGTCATCAACGCGCTGCAAAGCTGGCAACGTCGGCGTTTGGGCGGCAGATCATGAGCACTTTACGCGTGGCCCGTCGTTCGGGCATCACAGAGCATTCTGCTGTCAGGCAAACGCTGATCGCTGTGGCGCTGGGCTTTGTGTTTTTGTTTTTGCTCTTGCCGCTTGCAGCCGTGTTTACCGAGGCCTTGCGCCAAGGCCTGCCTGCCGCAATGGCTGCTTTGCGTGAGCCTGATGCCTGGAGCGCCATCCGCCTGACCTTGATCACCGCTGCAGTGGCCGTGCCCTTGAACCTGGTGTTTGGGGTGTCCGCCGCCTGGGCGATCGCCAAGTATGAGTTTGGCGGCAAGGCCCTGCTGACCACACTGGTCGATCTGCCTTTTTCGGTGTCGCCCGTGGTGGCTGGTTTGATCTATGTGTTGATGTTTGGCGCTCAGGGCTTTATCGGGCCATGGCTGGCCGATCACGATATCCACATTGTTTTTGCTGTGCCAGGCATTATTCTGGCCACGGTGTTTGTCACTTTTCCTTTCATTGCCCGAGAGTTGATCCCGCTGATGCAAGCGCAGGGCACCGAAGAAGAGCAAGCCGCAACCGTGCTGGGGGCCACCGGCTGGCAAACCTTTTGGCATGTGACACTGCCCAATATCAAATGGGGGCTGGTCTATGGGGTCATCTTGTGCAACGCCCGCGCCATGGGCGAGTTTGGTGCCGTGTCCGTGGTATCTGGCCATATCCGTGGGCAAACCAACACATTGCCGCTGCATGTTGAGATTTTGTACAACGAATACCAGTCGGTCGCGGCCTTTGCCGTTGCATCGCTGCTGGCCCTGTTGGCCCTGGTCACCTTGTTGGTCAAGGCTGTCGTTGAATGGCGATTTGAACGCGACTTGCAAGACAGCAACAGCCTGTTGCCACCATCGCCATCGCGTTTGTCCAGATAGTCGTTGTATCACGTTCATTTTGCAGCCCCACCATGAGTCTTCAAATCAGCCATATCAGCAAAAACTTTGGCAGCTTTCATGCCTTGCAGGATGTCAGTGTGGACATCGAGTCGGGCGAGTTGGTCGCCCTGTTGGGGCCGTCAGGCTGCGGCAAAACCACCTTGCTGCGCATCATTGCCGGGCTTGAGACTGCGGATGCCGGCAACATTGTGTGCGACGGCAAAGACACCACCCATGAACACGTGCGAGATCGCCGTGTGGGCTTTGTCTTTCAGCACTATGCCCTGTTCAGGCACATGAGCGTGTTTGACAACGTGGCTTTTGGCCTGCGAATGAAGCCTCGCGCCCTGCGCCCATCGGCTGCCGTCATCCGCCAAAAAGTCCATGATTTACTGAGTTTGGTGCAGCTTGACTGGCTGGCGGATCAGTATCCGGCACAGTTGTCGGGCGGACAGCGCCAGCGCATTGCTCTGGCACGTGCGTTGGCGGTCGAGCCTCAAATGCTGTTGTTGGACGAGCCTTTTGGTGCCCTGGATGCCAAGGTTCGCAAAGAGCTGCGACGTTGGCTGCGCCGCCTGCACGATGACCTGCACGTCACCAGCATTTTTGTCACCCATGATCAAGAAGAGGCCCTTGAAGTGGCCGACCGCGTGGTGCTGATGAATGCCGGTCAGGTTGCGCAAATTGGCACACCGCAGGACGTGTGGGACCACCCCGCCAGTCCTTTTGTCTATGGTTTTTTAGGCGATGTCAATTTGTTTCATGGCCGCGCCCACGCCGGAGAAATGCTCATCGGTGCGGCACACCACGGGGTGCGGCTGGCCACGCCAGAGCACAGTCTGGTACATGACCAAAAAGCCTGTGCCTACGTCAGGCCGCATGATCTGGACGTTCAGCGTTACACCGCATCGCCCACGGTGGGCAATGCAGCCGGCAGCACAGACCAGCCTGGCGGCATCATCGCCACCCTTACCCGCGCTGTACCGGCCGGGCCCATCGTTCGGCTGGAGCTTCAAGCGCTTGACCCCCTGGCCACCGACGGTGGGCAGCTTATCGAAGCCCATATCTCGGCCCAGCTTTACCGTGACCAAGCCTTTGCCATTGGAGAAACCTTGCTGCTCACACCGCACAAGGCACGGGTTTTTGTGGGGCAGGGATAAGCTGGGCATGATGGGCAGCGTGATTGGGACAATCGCTCAAAACATGGTGAGCGGCGCGTTTATGGCAGTCGGTGACCGCCCTCAAAGCGCCCTGAAATATCCAGCAACAACCCGTGTCGCAGCCCGCCTGTCGCCAGAACAAGCTGCCTGATGTCCAGCACATCAAACAAGGCACACAAAATACTCAAACCCCCGCCGATGATGGCTTTGCGGTCTTCACGCATGCCGGCCAGATGCAGCGAATGTGTGCTTTGTGCCTTGAGCAGTTGAGCTTTTAACCAGTCTAGCCCCGTGCGATCAACCGCCCCCGCAGGCCAGCCGGCCTCAGCCAGCACATCAGACACGGCGCTGACCGTTCCTGCCGAGCCATATGCCGTGTTCCACGCGGGCGATCGGTAAGCGCTTTGCACCTGGGCCAGCACAGCGCGAGCTGCGGCCTCGGCTGCGTCAAAGGACGTTTGTACAAACCGCTGGTCTGCAAAAAACTGCATGGACCACGAAATGCTGCCCACATGGCAAGAGTCCATGACCTCAGGCACTGCGCCCTGGCCCAAGATCAGCTCGGTTGAACGCCCGCCGATATCGATCACCAGACGACGCTCAAGGCTGTGGGGCAGGGCCTGTGCCACCCCTTGATAAATCAGACGGGCCTCTTCTGTGCCAGAGATCACGTGAATGGGAAACCCCAAAATTTTGGCCCCGTGCCCCAAAAAATCATCGCGATTGCAGGCTTCGCGCAGGGTTTGGGTAGCGACAGCCAGGACGTTGGAGCCATCAAATCCCACCAGACGCTGACCAAAACGCGCCAAGCAGTCCCAGCCACGCTGCATGGCATCCATTGTGAGATGGCCGTTGTGGTCAATCCCACCCCCTAAACGAACGGTTTCCTTTAAGTATTCGGTGCGTTCAAACCGCCCGTTGTCATAGACCCCCAGCTCAAGCCGAAAGCTGTTGGAGCCTAAATCAACAGCCGCTATGCGTCGTTCATGGGGTTGGGTCATGATGGGTTTTTGATGTGAGAAATTTGAAAATAAAAAGTTAACTACGTGATAAAATCAAAAACAATAGCAGTCTGTGCAACAAAGACGTGCATTAGCACCCACATGCAATCAAACATAATGTAGTTAATTTATAAAATATAGAGTTTCTAACGCTCACCCCTGTTCCACAAGGTAGGTCAAAACCTTGTCCATGAGACGGTTGATGGCGGCGTATGAAGCAAGGGGCACGGCACGCAGTGCCTGCTCGGTCTGAACATGGGGCTGTGGCAAACGCAATTCGTCAGCACAGTGGCAAATCAGGGCCAAAGCGCTGGTGGGGGTGGTCTCCAGATGAAATTGCAATCCCATCACCCGTGTGCCCACCTGAAAAGCCTGGTTGGGACAGACCGCACTGCAAGCCAGCGCCCTGGCCCCGGGGGGCAGGTCAAATGTCTCGCCGTGCCACTGAAAGACCGTGGTACAGGCCTCAAAGGCAAAGGTATCCGCATCCGCAGAAGGCGCAATGCCAAACACCGGATGCCAGCCGATCTCTTTGGCCACAGCCGGATACACCCGGGCCCCCAGCGAGCTGGCAATCAATTGGGCACCCAGGCAAATCCCTAGCACGGCCTTGTCCATGGCCATTGCGTCAGCCAAAAATCGCTTTTCGTCTTTTAACCATGCCAATGGGGCCTCGTCGTTGACGCTCATCGGCCCCCCCAAGGCGATGACAAGGTCAATGCCAGACAGATCAGGCCATGGATGCCCTTGGTACCCTTGGGGTGTTTCAAACAAGCGCGTCGTGGTGATGCAGGCAGACTGTTGTTGCAGCCACAAAGCCATACTGCCCAAACCCTCAAAGGGGACGTGTTGCAAGACGTGAACGTGCATGGTGGGTTCTCGCTATAGGGGCCGGTGGGCATCGGGGTCAGGAGCGCGCTTTTGAGGCAGCAACAACAGCACACTGACGACCGGCCACATGAGGGCCTCCAGTATCGGAGAAAAACACAGGGTCCAGTCCGGCCAACCATGACCGGCCATCAGTCGTACCAAACAGGTCAGCGCATGCGCCGCAACAAACAACAACAGCACTTGGGCAGCCTGCAGAGGCATGCTAAACCATAGCAATCTGCGGTGAATGGCCATGGCCATAAAGCTCAGGGCCGAGTAGGCCATGGCGTGTTGCCCCAGCAAAGTGCTTTGGTGAACATCCAGCACAAGCCCCAGCGTAAACGCCACCGTCATCCCAATGATGCGCGGCTGGTGAACCGTCCAGAACACCAACACCAGGGCGACCAAGTCAGGCAGCCAGGCGGCGCGTACACCCAAACTCATGTTTTGCAACAGGGTGATGCCCAGTGCCGCCACCAGGCTACTCCAGATAAACAGGGGGTTGGCCGGCAGTAGCAACTGCTGACCTGGGCGCATGATCATGATTTTTTGCCTTTGACGGGCTTGTCGGCTGCGGGTGGGGGCGTGGGCCGGGCGCTGATGTAGCCCGCCAAGGGCCGCATGATCAGAACATGCAGGCTGCCTGACACCAGCGCCAGGGGCTTGCAACTGATGCGGGCAAACGCTGCATCAGCACGGCGGTCGATTTTGTCCACTTTGGCAACAGGCAGTCCGGGGGGATAGACACCATCGACACCGCTGGTTGTCAGCAGGTCGCCAGACTTCATGTCAACATTGGCATCCATAAAGCGAAGTTCAAGCGCTCCGTGGCGCGATGAGGCATCACCAAAGGCAATGCCTCTGGTGCCCGTACGGCTGTTTTGTACCGGTGTGGCCTGGTCGCGATCGGTCACCAAGGTCACCTCGCTGACCATGGGGTAGACCCGGGTGATTTGACCCAAAACACCGGTCTCGTCCAACACGGGTGAGCCGGCTTCAACGGCGGCCAATGTGCCTTTGTCGATGATGACTTTACGAGAGTAGGGGTCTGCAGCATCGTACAAAACCTGCGCCGACAGGGCAGGCAAATTGACCCTTTGGCGCAGATCGAGCAGGGCACGCAGGCGCGAATTTTCCAGGGTAAGCTGTTCAACCTGCAAGGCACGCTGTGACTGCAAGCCCAACTGGTAACGTGCTGCGGCTTCGCTGGCACGCGTTGTGTTCAGGGTTTCAAACTGGCTTGCCAGGCGATGCACCCAGCCCACAGGGCGCAGCAGCAGCCACTGCACGGGGTACAGCGCAGTGGCCACGACCGAACGCACTGGCAACATCATGTGAAAGCGGGTGTCAGCCACCATCAAAAAAATGGCCAAAGTGCTAAAAACCATCAGTTTGGACAGTGCTGACGGCCCCTGCCTAAAAAACGGCGGGGGAGGGCTGTCCAGCGTACCGAGCGGCATCGCGGACTTTCGGTGACTACTCGCTGGTAAAAATGGAGCCTAACCGTTCCATTTGCTCCAGGGCGATGCCACAGCCTCTGACGACGCAGGTCAGGGGGTCTTCGGCGACCAGCACAGGCAAGCCGGTCTCCTCGTTCAGCAAACGATCAATGTCGCGCAGCAACGCACCGCCACCAGTCAGCATCATGCCTCGGTCGGCAATGTCGGCACCCAGCTCAGGGGGGGTTTGCTCAAGTGCAGTTTTGACAGCCGACACGATGTGGTTGATGGGGTCCGTCAGGGCCTCCAAAATTTCGTTGCTGGAGATGGTGAAACTGCGCGGTACGCCCTCGGACATGTTGCGACCGCGGACTTCCATTTCGCGAACTTCGCTGCCCGGAAAAGCCGAACCGATTTTTTTTTTGATGGACTCGGCGGTAGGCTCGCCCACCAACATGCCGTAGTTGCGTCGGATGTAGTTGATGATGGCCTCATCAAACTTGTCACCCCCCACGCGCACACTGCCTTTAAAAACAATGCCCCCCAGCGAGATGACACCCACTTCGGTCGTTCCCCCGCCAATATCGACCACCATGGAGCCCCGGGCCTCGGACACCGGCAGGCCCGCGCCTATCGCGGCAGCCATAGGCTCTTCGATCAAATAGACATTGCTGGCACCTGCACCCAGGGCACTTTCGCGAATGGCACGGCGCTCAACCTGGGTAGAGCCACACGGAACGCAGATGATGATGCGCGGGCTGGGCCTAAAGATGGACCTGGGATGAACGATCTTGATGAACTGCTTGAGCATTTGCTCGGTCACAGTAAAGTCAGCGATGACTCCGTCCTTCATGGGACGGATGGCCTCTATGTTGCCAGGCACTTTGCCCAGCATGGCTTTAGCCTCTCTGCCAACGGCCTGGATGGTCTTTTTGCCCTGGGGGCCACCCTCGTGGCGAATGGCCACCACCGACGGCTCGTCCAGCACAATGCCCTTGTCGCGGACGTAAATCAGGGTATTGGCGGTGCCAAGGTCGATAGCAAGGTCAGTTGAAAAATACTGACGTAATGTTCCAAACATGGATAAATCCTCTAGGCAAATCAGGTGCTTTGGCCTGTCTGTTGCCCGGTAAGCGCGTTCAAAAAAGGGGGGGGGTGTGGGCTTGTAGGTGTATGGGATGGTAGCGCCCTGCAATGATTGGATAATAACCGACAGCCTGCCGGCAAAAACCTGAATTCTCATGCCGTTCCCTGTTTTTTACATCTTGTTTCGATTGAAATTTATGCCTTTGACTGCTCTTGATCTGGATCGCCTTGCAACCCTGTCTCGTCTGGCCTTGACACCTGGCGAGCGCGACACGATGTGTGTGCAACTCAATGATTTCTTTGGTATGGTTGAGCAAATTCAGGCCATTGACACCTGCGGTGTCGTGCCGCTGTCTCACCCGGTTGACGTACAAGGCGACATCGCTTTGCGCTTGCGATGCGATCTGGTGACAGAGACCGATCAGCGACAGGCCAACCAGCGCAACGCCCCAGCCTTGGAGAACGGTTTGTTTCTGGTGCCTAAAGTGATTGAATAATGTATTGATATAGCTATAAATAATACTGCGCGCATAACAGTATGATGCAATGATGCAATGATGCAATATCAATATAAGTTGTAATATAAAGAATCAATGCAGTATTCAGCAATAACAACAATCGTTGTCCCCAGATAATTTTGACCATGACCTCCATACCCTCAGAACTTCACGATTTGACTGTGACGCAGCTCTCCAATTTGCTGCAAACACGCCAGGTTTCGGCCCTTGAATCTGCCCAGCATTTTTTGGATCGCGCTCAGTCGCACGCCCACCTGGGTGCTTTTTTGGACATGAACACTGAGGCCACGCTGGCGCAGGCCAGGGTCGCTGATGCCCGTCTTGCCTGCGGCAATGCTGGACCGCTTGAGGGCATCCCCATCGCGCACAAAGACATCTTTGTGACACAAAACTTTGTCACCACAGCAGGCTCCAAAATGTTGGCTGGATACCGCTCACCCTTTGATGCCACCGTGGTGGCCCGGCTGGCCGCACAAGGGGCTGTGACCCTTGGCAAACTTAATTGCGACGAGTTTGCGATGGGGTCAGGCAACGAAAACTCGGCCTATGGCCCGGTCAAAAACCCCTGGGACGTGACGCGCACCCCGGGTGGGTCATCGGGTGGCAGTGCAGCGGCTGTGGCGGCGCGCCTGATACTGGCGGCTACCGGCACTGACACCGGCGGGTCTATCCGTCAGCCAGCATCCTTTTGCGGTGTCACCGGCATCAAACCCACCTATGGCAGGGCTTCCCGCTATGGCATGGTGGCTTTTGCCTCCAGTTTGGACCAGGCAGGCCCCATGGCACGTACGGCACAAGACTGCGCCTTGTTGCTGTCTGCCATGTGCGGGCCAGACCCGGATCGGGATTCAACATCTCTGGACGTGCCACCCGAAGATTTTTCGCAATCCTTGGGCGACACCTTGAGCGGTCTGCGCATCGGAGTGCCAACCGAGTTTTTGGGCGCAGGTCTGGACCTGGACGTGCGAGCAGCCGTCGATGTTGCACTGCGGCAATACGAGTCAATGGGTGCCAAGCTGGTGTCGGTGTCCTTGCCACTTACCCGTCTTGCCATTCCTGTCTATTACGTGATCGCACCCGCAGAGGCTTCCAGCAATCTCAGCCGTTTTGACGGGGTCAAATTTGGTTACCGTGCGCCTGACTACCAGGACTTGAACGACATGTACCGCCAAACCCGTGCCCAAGGGTTTGGCAACGAGGTGAAGCGCCGCATCATGATCGGCACGTATGTGCTGTCGCACGGTTATTACGATGCCTATTACTTGAAGGCCCAGCAAATTCGCCGCATGATTGCCGACGATTTTCAGCAGGCCTTCAAACTGTGTGATGTGATTGCCGGCCCCGTGGCCCCCACCGTGGCCTGGAAGCTGGGCGGTCACAGCCATGACCCCCTGGCGGACTACCTGGCCGACATCTTTACCCTGCCGGCCTCATTGGCGGGTTTGCCCTGCATGAGCCTGCCTGTTGGCTTGGGCTCTGCCGATATGCCCGTGGGGCTACAGCTCATCGGCAATTATTTGACAGAGTCACGTCTGCTGAATGTGGCGCACCAGTTTCAGCAGGCCACCGACTGGCATCAACGCCAGCCGGCACGACTATGATCGCCATGCGTTGACACATGACAGCATTGCGGCTGTAGCTCAGTGGATAGAGTATTGGCCTCCGAAGCCAAGGGTCGTGGGTTCGATCCCCGCCAGCCGCACCAGTCATAGGTTTCTTGCTCACAAATTGATGAATTTGGTTCATTTTGATGATGCAGGCCAATCGTCGTTTTGTGAAATGAGTCTGTTTTAGACCAATCGTCGTGGTCAAGTCCTGGGTTATCCCTGTGCCCTGTATGTGCCCTGTCCGTGCCATGCGTGTGCCTCAGGTTTTTCTTGCATGGATCCAACTGAGTATTGGCCCTGTGCCCTGCACGATGATGGCTTGGTCAAGCGTACATGTCGAATTTTTTGACGCTACCGGGCGTGGAATTGAGTTTGAGCGCTTGGTAAATCCGCATCAACTGCGGCTCTGCTTTTTTGCTCTTGCGCACATGCACCGTCTGCCCGTCACTCCGGTGCATGCTGGTCGTCACGCGTTGTTGCACTTGCAGTGTCTTGCGCAATGTGGCCCAACTGTCATTGATGCCCTCCTTTTTGAGCCGTGTGCGTATGACCTGCACACATTGGTAAGCCAGCACCGGGATGAACAGATGCCCATCTGCGAGATCCTCTTTTTGGTGGAACACAGGGCGTAACCCAAGTTCACCCTTCAGACTGCGAAACACACTCTCAACATCCGTCAGCAACGTGTATGTCTGCCACAGCTTTTCTTAATCCCAGTCCAGCACAGTTGCTGCGCTCCATGCTTATAATTTTTGGCCATCAGCTCTTCCTCGCCACACAAACCAAGGGTTTTCACTCGCTTTGAGCTTGAGGACAACCCCTAAAATTCCAAGGGGTCTGCAGTGAGTTGACCCTGATAAGGCGTTCCACCACATAGCAAAATTTTTTTGGAGATCAATGATGAAATTGTTTTCACTCTTGAAGGGGCTGCTGTGCGCAGCCGGCCTGAGTTTAATGATGGCCGGAGCGACCTACGCCGCTGACAAGGGCACAGCCGCTGAAGCTGAGGCCATGGTCAAAAAGGCAGTGGCCTATCTGAAGGCCAATGGCCCGGAGAAAGCCGCAGAGGAGTTCACCAATGGCAAGACGTTCAAAGACAGGGACCTGTATATCAGCTATTACGAACTCAGTGGCAAGGTCTTGGGCCACGGTGCCAATGCGAAGTTGGTCGGAAAGGACTTGATCGGTTTGAAGGATCCGGATGGCAAACTGTTCATTCAGATGATTTGTGATCTTGCCAAGACCAAGGGCAAGGGCTGGACCGACAGTTACAAGTTTCGCAATCCCACCACTGACAAAATGGCGGAAAAAATAATTTATGTGGAACGGGTCGGCGAAACCTGGATTGGTGTGGGTATTTACAAGTAGCTGCCACGGTCAGCTTGTCCATTGATGGGGAGCATCCGTGAACATGCGTGACATCAAAATCGGCCTGCGACTTGGGCTGGGGTTTGCCCTCATCTTGCTGGCCGCCACCGTCATACAGGTGGCAACACTCATCAACAACAGCAGCAGTCAGGCCATGCTGCAACAGACGCTGCAGCGTTTGACCACCCAGCAAGATTTGGCCGACGAAATGGGCCGCGCACTGCTGAAAAGCGCGGTGTCCGTACGGAACATGGGGCTGCAAAGCAAAGTGGAAGGTGCGCAAAAATTCGAAGCCCATGCCAAGAAACACCGTGCTATCTACTTGGCGGCCAAGACCAAACTGGAGGCGTATGGGCTTGATACCAAAGAGCGTGAATTGTTTGGCCGCCTTGACGACATTGATCGACAGATGGAGATGCAGTTCAAGGATGCAGTGGATCTGGCCTCGCAGTTCAATACCGAGCAGGCCGGTGTCATCATTACCGACAAGATTGACCCGTTGCTGACCCAGGGCATAGCTGAAATCGACAGTTTTGTCACGATCCAGAAACAGCATGCCGACGCTGTCACGGCGCAAACCAATGCCAGCAATCAAAAAACCGTCAGTGTGATTGCCGGTGTCGGTGTCGTGGTGCTGGTGCTGGCCGGTCTGATGGCCTGGTGTCTGACCATCAGCATCACCCAGCCGTTGCTGACAGCCGTAGCGGCCGCTGACCGTGTCGCCCAAGGCGATCTGGTGAGTGATATTGTTGTGAGCGGTCGCGACGAATCTGCCCGTCTTTTGGGTGCGCTGCTCCAAATGCGCGACGGTCTAGCCCGCATGGTCAGCGAGGTATGTACAGTCGCTGAAAATATTTCTACCGGTGCTAAAGAAATTTCAGCCGGCAACCGCGATCTTTCGCAACGCACTGAAACCCAGGCCAGCAACCTTGAGGAGACTGCCGCCTCGATGGAGGAGATCAGTGCTACCGTCAAAAACAGTTCCGAGACGGCACACCAGGCAAATCAGATGGCGACTCTAACCAATGCGGCTGCCGTCAAAGGTGGCAACTTAGCCGGTCATGTGATCAAAACCATGCAGGAAATCACCACCGCCTCTCGCAAGATTGCCGACATCATTGGCGTGATTGATGGCATTGCCTTTCAAACCAATATCCTGGCCCTTAACGCGGCTGTGGAGGCTGCCCGCGCTGGGGAACAGGGGCGTGGCTTTGCGGTGGTGGCCAGCGAGGTGCGCAGTCTGGCTGGGCGATCCGCCGACGCAGCAAAAGAAATTAAAAGTCTGATCGGCATCAGTGTGGAAAGAGTAGTTCTTGGTAGCAGACTGGTCGTCGAGGCCGGCGAGTCGATGGGGGACATCGTGACGCAGGTCAGGCGCATTGGTGAACTGATTGCTGACATCTGCTCCTCAGCCAACGAGCAGACAAGCGGCATTGACCAGATCAACCAGGCCATTGTCCAACTCGACAATGTGACCCAACAGAATGCGGCCTTGGTGGAGCAAGCCGCTGCCGCTGCCGCAAGTCTGGACCAGCAGGCCGCACGTATGGTGGAGGTTGTACGTCAATTCAAGCTGAAAGCAAGGACTTATGACGAGGCGACGGAGTCACGGCAGTTGGCTTTGCGCTAGTAGCCTGTCGGACTTATGGAACATCGACCGCAAAGGTCGATTCTCGCTATCAATGCCCTAAGTCCGACAGGCTCCTAGGGAAATGCATTGACCTTTGGAAATGTTGGTTTGATGCGAAAAACATTGAAATAGCCGCGTAGGCAAGCCCGCGCTGGTTGTTTGGTTGTTTTTGGCAATGCTACTTTGTTTGTAGCGCGTCATGCAGTTTCAGTGCGCTCCACTGGCATTTTTGCCTGAACGCCAGAGTGCAATCATCAGGTGTCACCAGCCAAGCATCCAGCAGCGGGGCCAGTGGGGTGGTGCAGGGGTCAGCCAGCAGCACGTAGCGCGCAGCCACATCGCCCGCAGGCTCTTGCAATGCGCCGATCCAGTCCATGTCGCACAGGCCTTCGAGCACAGGCTCAAGATGCAGGTCATTCACCCGCAGCAGCTCGGCCAGTTGGGGCAACGTCAGCCCCACCGGGGGCGCATGGCGCACCCTGGCCAAGTGTTGCAGGGTCTGTAACGCCAATAAAAATGGCCAGCCGTGCGCAAGCGCCGGGCGCTGTCCCTGTTGCGTCAGACTGGGCAGATGGGCGGTCAAAACGGCTCCTTGCAGCACGATCAGCCAGGCGACATAAATCCAGATCAGCAAAATTGGTACGGTGGCAAAAGCCCCATACAGCACCGAATAAGTGGGCACTTGGCCCAAATAGAGCACCAACAATTTCTTGGCCAGTTCAAACCCCGCAGACACCAGCAGGCCGCCCGCCCAGGCATGCGACCAGCGCACCTGGGTGTTGGGCACATAGTGGTACAGCGCCGCCATGCCCCATGCCATCAGCAAAAATTGCAGCACATCGACCAGCAGGTGTACCCCCCCCGGCATGCCGCTGACCAGGCCCCGCGAGGCCGAAACGGCATAGGATGTGAAAGTCAGGCTGATGCCCAGCAGCAGAGGCCCCAGCGTCATGGCCGCCCAATACACCAGCACACGCTGGCCCAAAGGGCGCGGCCTGCGAACCCGCCAGATGTTGTTCAGGGTGTGGTCGATCGTCAAAATCAACATCAGCGCGGTGACCAATAACACCGCCAGCCCCACGCCACCCAGGCGACTGGCCTTGCCGGCAAACTGGGTCAAATAGCCCAGCACCTGGCGCGCAATGGTGTCGGGCACCAGGCTGTCCAATAGCCACTTTTGCAGCACGCCCTGAAACTTGGCAAAGATGGGAAAGGCCGTAAACAGCGCCAGAGTGACCGTGACCAGCGGCACCAAGGCCATGATGGTGGTAAAGGTCAGACTGCCAGCGGTCAGCACCAGGCGGTCCTCAGCCAAGCGCCCGCGCAAGGTCGCAGCAGTCTGGTGCCATGGAAACTGCGAAAGCTGGGTTAAAAAAGCCATAAAACCGTTATTTTCAATAAATAAGCTACTTTATAAATCCTGAAAAGATAGCGCTACAAGCACTATTGATAAGCATCTGTAACAAATTATTCAAAATAATGATGTAGATAATTTATTATATTATGCCTTTTGCACGCCATGCGTCATGGACGGAGAGCGTTCATCCACAATTTGGCAGAGGCGATCATGTCGGTGAAGGATGGGCA
This sequence comes from uncultured beta proteobacterium, assembly GCA_903822205.1. Taxonomy (GTDB): domain Bacteria; phylum Pseudomonadota; class Gammaproteobacteria; order Burkholderiales; family Burkholderiaceae_C; genus Rhodoferax. The sequence continues at coordinate 33,637 of CAIJOK010000087.1, forward strand.
ACAACAGCGCAATTGCGCCCTTGCTTCTTGGCCTGGTACAGCCTGGCATCCGCTTCGCGAAACACACTGGCCACGCTGGCGACATTGGCAAGCGGCATCATGGCGCAGGCACACCCGACCGAAACGGTGACGATGCCCCAGGACTCGTTGTTCGCGTGGGGGATGGCCAATTGGCGCACGGCCTGAACCACCTTCAATGCCAGTGTCCCGACGGCATCCTCACCTGCACCGGGGGCTACCACGGCAAACTCCTCACCGCCATACCGTGCGGCAAATGCCCCCGGCGACAGGCTTTGCACTGTGGCAGACTGAGTGGTCTGATCGAGCGCATGCGCCACCTTGCGCAGGCAAGCATCACCGGCTTGATGACCGTCATGGTCGTTGTATTTTTTGAAGTTGTCGATGTCGATCATCAGCAAACCCAAAGACCCCTCTTGATCCGGCGAATGGGCCAGCAGTTGGTCGATACGCAAGTCCATGCTGCGACGGTTGCACAGGCCCGTCAGACCATCCTGATTGGCCAAGTCCATCAATTTTTGATTGGCCACAGACAGGCGCTGGCGCAGGGTGGCAATGCGGCTCATGGCCTTCATCTTGGCCTGTAGCACGGTCTCAGGAACAAACTTGGACATAAAGTCATCACCGCCGGCCTCGATGGCGGTGACCAGGTTTTCAACCGTGTCAGACGATGTCAAAAATATCACCGGTGTCCAGGCCCATTGCTGGGTGGCCTCAAAGGCCCTGATGCGGTTGGTGGATTCAAAGCCATTCATCACCGGCATTTCAATGTCCATCAGCACCAGATCAGGGGCGGCGCTGGCAAACATCTGCACCGCCTGTTCGCCGTTGTTGGCACAGATCACGTCATAACCATAGCTGATCAGCCGGGTGGTCATGACCCTAAGCACCGACCGTGCATCGTCAACCAACAGTATCTTCATCTAGCGACAGCCGTTTGCATGCTCCGCAATAAAGGCCATGATCGTCCCGGCATCTGCCGGCATCATGTGGATGCGGCGGGGGCGGTTTTCGAGGCCGTCAAACCTGGCGGGCCGGTCTGGGCTGCGACCGGTGGCCTCGATCAGGGTTTGGGCAAATTTGGCCGGCAAAGCGGTCTCAAAGACGATCATCGGAACGCCAGGCTGACGGTATTCATGGGCGACCTTGACGGCGCAAGCCGTGTGCGGGTCGATCATCATGCCGTGGCGTTCATAAGTGTCTTGGATGGTGGCGATACGGTCGCTGTGCAGACTTTTGCCACTGACAAAACCATAGCGGGCAGCCAGGTCACCAAACGCTGGATGCAAGCTCAAATCAAACTGGCCCGCATGCACCAGGGTGTCCGCAAACAGTTGCCGCGTGGCCGCAGGGTCACGGCCTTGAAGGTCAAACACCAGACGCTCAAAGTTGCTGGCCCGCGAAATATCCATGGACGGGCTGGAGGTGGCCAGTGTGTTGGCGCTGCCCCGCGGGCGATAGACACCGGTCTTAAAAAATTCGTCCAGCACGTCGTTTTCGTTGGTGGCCACCACCAGACTGGCGATGGGCAGTCCCATCTGGCGCGCCACGTGGCCGGCAAAAGCATTGCCAAAGTTACCGCTAGGAACGGCAAAACTGACGGGTTCAGTGTCCGTGCCCGTGCCCGTTCCCGTGTCGGTGGCCTGAAAATAGCCAGCAAAGTAGTACACCACCTGGGCCAACAGGCGTGCCCAGTTGATCGAATTGACCATGCCAATTTTGTAGTCGCGCTTAAAGTCCGCGTCGCTGCTGATGGCCTTGACCACATCCTGGCAGTCGTCAAACACGCCATCCACCGAGATATTAAAGATATTGGCATCGGTCAGACTGAACATCTGGGCCTGCTGAAAATCGCTCATGCGGCCCTGCGGGCTGATCATGAAAACGCGAACCCCGCGTTTGCCGCGCATGGCGTATTCAGCCGCGCTGCCGGTGTCGCCACTGGTGGCCCCCAAAATGTTCAGGGTTTCGCCCCGACGGGCCAGTTCGTATTCAAACAAATGGCCCAGCAGTTGCATGGCGACATCTTTGAAGGCCAGCGTGGGGCCGTTGGACAGGGCTTGAATCCAGAGGCCGTTCTCCAGGTGGCGCAGTGGCACGATCTCGCCCGTGCCAAAGACCAAGGCGGTGTAGGCTTTGTGGCAAAGCGCCCGCAGGTCGGCAGGTGGAATGTCGTCGATGTAAAGCGACAAAATCTCAAACGCCAGATCAGCGTAGCCCTGCCGGTGATAGACCTGCCGCCAGCGGCCCAGTGTGGCCGTGTCCACGGTGGGATAGCGCTTGGGCAAATACAGACCGCCGTCTGGTGCCAGTCCGTCGAGCAAAATGTCACAAAAGGGTTTGCAATCAGAGTGTCCCCGGGTAGAGACGTAGCGGGTGGATGTGTCGTTCATGGGGGTATTTCAAGCGCGTACATTGACAAAAAGGAAGGCCAAGATGCCTGACATGGGTCTGGATAATAAGCCACAGACACCTTGCGGGACTAAGGACTGTGCTGGCCGTGTCCATCCAAAAACTCAAGCACGCAGTAACTGACCGCATAGTCAGCTTCGTCGCTGAGACTGATGTGGGCGCGCAGGCCCTGTGCATCAAACCAATCCCGCAAACCGCCGTGCAGTACCACACAGGGCTGTCCACTGGCACGGTGGCTGATCTCGCACAGATGCCAGCTCATGGGTGGCCTGATGCCCAGGCCCGCAGCCTTGCCAAAAGCCTCTTTGGCACTGAACCGGCTGGCCAGGTAGCGCACACCGCGCTCAGGACAGACCGTGCTGCGCGACTGCCAGGTGGTGTACTCGGCGGGGCCGAGGATTTTGTTCGCCAAGCGGCTACCATGCCGATCCAAACTGGCCCGAACGCGACGCACGTCGCAGATGTCCGTGCCCACCCCGAATATCATGCTGCGGCGCGAATGCAGCGCAGATAGTCCCTCACAGTGGCTGCATAGCCCATCTCCAGCGCGTCCGAGATCAGGGCATGACCGATCGACACCTCACGCACCCCGGGCACATGCGCCAAAAATGTTGCCAAGTTGTCGCGGTTCAAGTCATGACCTGCATTCACACCCAAACCTGCCACTTGCGCCGCCAGCGCCGCCTGTGCGAAACGCTCAAGTTGCAGTGACTGGCTTGAAGTTCCCCATGCTGCGGCATAAGGCTGGGTGTAAAGCTCGACGCGGTCAGCCCCGCAGGCTTTGACATCGGCCATCATGTGGGCATTGGCATCCACAAACACACTGACTTGCAGCCCCCAGGCGCGGGCTTGCGCGATCTTGGGCTCCAGACTTTTGGCATCAACTGGCAAATCAAAGCCGTGGTCGCTGGTCTGTTGCCCAACGGCATCAGGAACAAACGTCAGTTGATGAACAGGCAGATGCGCCTCCACAAGAAGCAAGGCCACATCCATCAGATTATGGAAGGGGTTGCCCTCGATGTTGAACTGCCGCCCTGGCCACGATTGCATCAGGGCCGCCAGTGCAGTCACATCGCTGGTGCGAATGTGGCGCTGGTCAGGGCGAGGATGCACCGTAATGCCATTGGCCCCTGCTTGCAAACACAGGTCTGCGGCGCGCAAGACATCCGGGATGCCCAGCGACCGGGTATTGCGAACCAGCGCCACCTTGTTGAGGTTGACCGAAAGCGCAGGTATCTTGCGTTTCATGGGGTATCTTTGGGGTATCTTTGGGGCATCTTTGGGGCATCATCAGGTCTGTCGCTGCCCCGATGCTGAAAGGTGCTGCCCTATTGGTGCAAAACTTTGGCCACGGGGTGGTGGCGCAGCCGAAAGGCATCAGGCATGCCTGAGCCTAACAATGGACGCAGATAAAGTCTGAACGTGTCGGTGACATCGGTGCCACTTTCGGTGATGAAGTCATCCTCCATGGTGCGCGTTTTGCCGGCAACAGCCTCAACGGGCAAGAGTTCATAGTCAACAGAATAAAACCCTGTGCGCTTGATGGCCACCGATCCATCACGGTCACCCCACATGGCAAACTGAACGGCTTTTTCACCCACTTCGCGAGCCTCACGCTGATCCACGTCGGACGTGCAACCGATGAAAGACCGCTGGAGATACCCAAAGGTATCGCCGCGAACGCGCTTGATGCCCAGCTTGGATTTGATCTCGTCGCACAGCAGATCAGCCAAAGCGCCGTTGCCCGAAAGCTGGACGTTACCGTGGGCATCGTGCTCAAGCTCTTTGGACAGCAGTGAGGCGATCGGTGTACCGGATGCATCGTGGATGCCCTCCGACACAGCGATCACGCAACGACCGTGGCGCTCGTACATGGTCTTGACATCGCCCAAAAATCGGGGCAGGTCAAAGGTACGTTCAGGCAAATAGATCAAGTGCGGGCCGTCGTCCGGAAACTTTTTACCCAGCGCTGACGCAGCCGTCAAAAACCCGGCGTGTCGGCCCATGACCACGCCCACATAGACACCCGGCAAAGCGGCGTTGTCCAGGTTGGCACCAGCAAAGGCCTGCGCCACAAAGCGGGCTGCTGACGGAAAGCCGGGGGTGTGGTCGTTGCCCACCAAATCGTTGTCGATGGTTTTGGGCACATGAATGCTGCGCAACGGATAGTTGGCAGCGCGGGCCTCTTGGCTAACGATACGGACGGTGTCCGACGAATCATTGCCGCCGATGTAAAAAAAGTGACCGATTTTGTGGGCTTGCAAGACTTTGAAAATCTCGCGACAGTAGGCTTCATCGGGCTTGTCGCGCGTTGAACCCAGTGCAGACGATGGGGTGTTGGCGACAAGTTCAAGGTTGTGGCTGGTCTCTTGCGTCAAGTCCTCAAAATCTTCGTCAATGATGCCGCGCACACCGTGGTGCGCGCCGTAAATGTGGCCAATGTGGCCAAAGCGACGGGCTTCAAGGGCCACGCCTACCAGCGATTGGTTGATCACGGCGGTGGGGCCGCCGCCTTGGGCGACAAGTATTTTTCCGGGTGCCATAGGTATTTTCCTGCTTGATCGGGTCAATGGGGTCAGTGAACGAAGGGCGGATTCTAGTCGTGCAAGTCCAGAAAACCCGCGTCAGGTGCAGCAATGGGGTGTCACGCCCAGAACGCGGTTGTGTGCAATTCCCGCCTATACAATGCACCCCCCTGATAAGCACCCCCCTGATAAATAAGAGGTTATACAAAACCATGAATCTGATTCAAACTCTTGAACAAGAAGAAATCGCTCGCTCAAACAAAACCATCCCTGACTTTGCGCCTGGTGACACTGTCGTGGTCAATCTGAACGTGGTTGAGGGCAGCCGCAAGCGCATCCAAGCCTATGAGGGTGTCGTGATCGCCAAGCGCAACCGCGGCTGGAACAGCGGCTTTATCGTTCGCAAAATTTCAAGCGGTGAGGGTGTCGAGCGCACTTTTCAGGTCTATAGCCCGCTCATCGCCAGCATTGAGGTCAAGCGTCGCGGGGCTGTTCGCCGCGCCAAACTTTACTATCTGCGCGACCGCAGCGGCAAATCTGCCCGTATTCGCGAAAAACTGCCGTCACGCTCATCTGCTCGCTCTTCTGTCTCGTCGCTTCTCCCGTCGCTTGTCCCTTCCTCAGCGCCGGTGGCGGTTGACAGTACTGTCCTGACGCAAGACTGACACTTCCTTTGGAACCTCTCCGGTCGCACCAGGGGCTGACCGGTCGGGCTGTATTCGCAACGCCCCACGCTTTCATTGACCAGGGAGCTTTTATGCCGCTCAGACACGTTCTTCGCAGATTTGTCCCCGCTGCACTGGCGCTCTTGCTGTGTGCGTTGGGGACATGGCATCCGGCCCACGCAGTGGATGAAAAATCATCCGCACTGGCTGAACTCAACCAAACACGCCAGTTGGTTGGACTGCCAACTGTCACACGCAATGACCAATTGGACCAGGCCGCGCAGGCCCATGCTGACTACCTGCAAACCAACCTTGATGGCATTTCGCACGACGAAACTTTAGGTCTGCCAGGATTTACCGGGGCAGCACCTGCAAATCGCCTGACGGCTGCGGGCTATGCGTGGAGCACCGTGAGTGAGGTCATCAGCGGCGGCATCAGCGGTGGGCAAAAGGCCGTGCGCAGTCTCGTGCAGGCCATTTATCACCGCTTTGGCATTTTGGCTCCCGCCATGGCCGAGGCTGGTTTTGGTATTGGCACAGTCACCGGTAAGTCACCTAACCTGGTGATCGACTTGGGGGCTACATCCCGCAACGCTGTGACAATGCGCGCAGACTGGCTGGGCACGTACCCCGTCAATGGTCAGACCGATGTGGTGCGTGACTTTCTGTCTGACAATGAGACACCTGATCCTGTGGCCGGCAGCAATCGGGTGGGCTATCCAGTCAGCATCCATGCCGGTGCCAGCGATTCTTTGCATGTGAGCAGCTTTACCCTTAAACCCGCTGGGGGTGCGCCGGTGCAGGTTCAATTGCTGGCATCTCCATCAGACCCCCATGTGCCCACCAGCGCGGCCGCCATCGTGCCACTGTCTGTGCTGGACTATGGCACACAGTACCAAGCGGACTTTGTGGGCACCCGCAACGGTCTGCCCGTGTCGCTCAGTTGGACATTTACCACCATCGCTTACTCTCCCCTAAAGGTGGACATGCCCTACCAGCGCATTGTCGCTGGCCAGGCAGCCAGAGTGCAGGTCAGTGGTGGTTATGGCGGCATTAGTTGGCAGAAAACCACCTATCGGTTGGCTGCAGCCAACGCGCCGGCCCCCACCGTCACCCAAATTTCTTCGGGCCTGTTTGAGGTTTCTGCCTCATCTGCCATGGAGGTCACGAATGAATTTTGTGACGCTGAGGGGCAGATCGTATCCGCCATCCTCAGCTTTGCAGACCCCCTGACTGAAACCGTGAACTTGGTGTCTGGCTGGAATCTGGTGGGCAATCCCTTGTTGTCCCCCATCATCATGCTCGCCCGCTTTGGCAGCGCTGACGCTCCTGTAGCGGGCGTGACCGGTAGCGTGGTCACGGTCTGGAAGTGGCTACCGGCCCAGGCCCAGTGGGCTTTTTATGCCCCATCGATGACCGCCGCAAATTTGGCCGCTTATGCATCCAAAAAGGGTTATGCCGTACTGGAGCAAATTGCCCCGGGAGAAGGCTATTGGGTCAATACCAAAGCCGAGCTGTCTTTGCCAGATCGCACCGGTTTATCGGTATCGTCCTTGCCCATAGCGCCTCTGCCCAGTGGCTGGAGCTTGCTGGGCGTGGGTGCTGAGGCCCTGACCCCTGCGGCGTTTGACAAAGCCCTGTCCACTGGTGTCATCAGCGGCTTGTCCTTGATCTTCACCACAGAGAGCTGGCGCATATCGAATGGCCTGGCCGCCGTTCCCAGCCTCAAGACGCTTTGGTCTTGGGACGCAGCGTCCGCCAAATGGCGGTTTTTTGCCCCAAGTCTGGCGCTGCAAGGTGGCACAGCCTTGAGCGACTATGCCACCTCCAAGGGCTATCAGCCGTATGACCTGGCAGAGCACCTGTATTTGCCGGTCGGGGCGGGTTTTTGGGTAAACAAGTAGCCTGATAGGGTCCTAGGCCAGTGCTGCGAGCAGTTCGGTTTCGATCTCGATCTGCCCTCGGCTGTATTGCAATGCTGCCCCCTGGATCACAAACGTGTCCTCTACGCGCTCGCCCAGGGTATTGACTCTGGCCAGTTGCAGGTCGATGTGGTGGCGTGCCAGCACCCGTGCCACGCAATACAAAAGCCCTACCTTGTCACTGGCCGAGATGTAGAGCAGCCAGCGCTGTGCTCTATCGTCGGGCTTGAGCATCACGCGCGGTGTGATTGGAAAATTTTTGACCCGCCGCGACACACGGCTGCGCGCAGGTTCAGGCAGTGGCCCAGCCGTTGCGATCACCTTGGACAGCTCAGACTGAATCATGCTGATCAGCTCGCGGTAATGGTCGCCCAGATGGGTGGTGATGACCTCAAAGGTGTCCAGCGCATAGCCCTTCTGTGTCGTGTGAATGCGGGCATCCAAAATGCTGAATCCACCATGGTCAAAATAGCCGCAGATACGCGCAAACAGGTCAGCTTGGTCGGGGGTATAGACCACCACTTGCAGGCCCTCGCCCACCGGAGACGGATGGGCACGGACCACCGGCGTGGTTGTACACAGATGCCGCGACAGTTGCCGCGTGTGCCAGGCAATGACGGAGGCATCGTGGCGCATGAAATACCCCACGTCCAAGGTATTCCAGAACGCAGTGTGTGCCCCAAACGGCAGTGCGTAAGGGGCCAATAACACCAAAGCCTCATGCTGTCTTTGCTTAACTTCGGTGTCGGGGTCTGGCGTGTGACCCCCCAAAGCCCGCAGTGTGGCGCGGTACAAATCCTCCAGCAGCTTGCCCTTCCAGGCATTCCAGACCTTGGGGCTGGTGGCCCGGATGTCTGCGACGGTAAACAAATAGAGCGCTGTCAAATACCGCTCAGACCCAAGCTGTTTGGCAAACTGGGTGATCACGTCAGGGTCGCTGATGTCTGACTTTTGGGCAATGCGGCTCATGGTCAGGTGCTCGCGAACGATAAATTCGATCAACTGGCTGTCATCGTGCGACAGATGGCTTTGTCGGCAAAAACGTCGCACGGCGACAGCCCCCAGTTGGGAGTGATCGCCGCCCCTGCCTTTGGCAATGTCATGAAACAGCGCTGCCGTGTACAGCACCCAGGGCTGATGCCAGTCGCTGGCCAGTTGCGAGCAAAACGGGTATTCATGGGCGTGCTCGACGATAAAAAACCGGCGCAGGTTGCGCAGCACCATCAAAATGTGCTGATCGACTGTATAGACGTGAAACAGATCGTGCTGCATCTGCCCCACGGTGTGGCGAAAGGCCCACAGATAGCGACCCAGCACAGACGTTTGGTTCATCAGCCGCATGGCATGGGTGATGCCGTCTTGCTGCATCAAAATCTGGCAAAAGGTAGCCCGATTGACGGGGTCACGTCTGAATTTGCCATCCATCAAAGGTCGGGCGTTGTACAGGGCACGCAGGGTGCGTGCCGATAGGCCCAAAAGACCGGCATAGGTTTGATAGACCAAAAACGTCTGCAAAATGGCGTGAGGATGGCGGTGGTACAGGTCGTCGCTGGCCACCTCAACCATACCGGCATTGTCCAAAAAATGCTCATTCAAGGGTTGCAAGGGGCGGCTGGATGGGTTAAGCCGCGCCTCAATGTTCAGCAGCAATATTTGATTGAGTTGGGTGACGGCCTTGGCGGCCAAATAGTAGTGGCGCATCAGCTCTTCGCTGGGGCGTGCAAAAGCCCTGGCATCGGTGGCAAGGTCAGGCGGCTGATAGCCAAAAGACTGAGCCAGGACGCTTTGCAGGTCAAACACCAGGCGGTCTTCACGCCGCTTGGCGTGCAGATGCAAGCGCGCCCTGATCAAGTGCAGCAGAGCCTCGTAACGCATGATCTGCTTCAGTTCAAATGCCGTCGTCAGGCCGTTTTGGGCCAACAACTTCCAGTCGCCACCAAAGCCCGCAGCCCGCGCCACCCATAAGACCACGTGCAAATCGCGCAGTCCACCGGGCGACTCTTTGCAGTCAGGCTCAAGCGCGTAAGGGGTATTTTCAAACTGGGTGTGACGCTGGCGCATCTCAAGGGTTTTGGCCACAAAAAATGCTCGCGGGTCGATAGTGGCCACAAATTGCCGATGCAAATCGTCCAGCAGGCCGCGACAGCCTGTGATCAGTCGGGCCTCAAGCAGCGCAGTCTGCACGGTCACGTCGGCTGCTGATTGCGCCAGGCAGTCGCTCACATTGCGAACGCTTGAGCCGATCTCAAGACCCGCATCCCAGCAAGCGCTGATAAAGCCCTCGATGCGAACCTTCAGTGCAGGGTCGTCATCGGGCGACTGGTCTGACGGCAGCAGCACCAGCACGTCAATGTCCGAATACGGAAACAACTGTTGTCTTCCAAACCCGCCTACCGCTACCAGGGCAAAGCTGTCGTCAAACCCCGCTTTGTGCCACAGGGTGATCAGCAGGGCATCGGCCAGATCAGAGAGCTGATGCAGCACGGTATGGATGCTGCGGGGTAAAAACCGGCGGTCGGCCAAGCAGGCTAACAGGGCTGCCTTGTCGGCACGGAATTGCCCACGCAGAATCGTCCAATCATTCACGGGCAAACTACTCATAAAATGTTATTTACTTGATAAATCATCTTTTTATAGCAATCAATGCAATTCAGCAGTGCATCAATGGTGTTTTTGTACGATTTATACCGTACTTAATTTCTTTTTATGTTTTGGCCGGTGACAGCACAAAAGCGGGTACGTCAGGGCTGTTGGCGGACAGGGTGAGAACCTCATAACCCGTGTCGGTGACCAGCACGGTGTGCTCCCACTGGGCTGACAACGAATGGTCTTTGGTCACGATGGTCCAGCCGTCGCTCATGGATCGGACATCGCGACGGCCAGCGTTCAACATTGGCTCAATGGTCAGGGTCATACCAGCCTGTAGCAACTCACCGGTGCCGGCCTTGCCGTAGTGCAGCACCTGGGGGTCTTCATGAAAATTGCGCCCAATGCCATGACCGCAGTATTCGCGCACCACGCTCAGGCCGTGGCCCTCAGCATAGATTTGAATGGCATGTCCCACATCGCCCAGACATGCACCGGCCCTGACCTGCAAGATGCCCTTCCACATGGCCTCAAAGCTGAGGCGACACAGGCGACGTGCAGCGATGCTGACATGGCCCACCATGAACATGCGGCTGGTGTCGCCGTGCCAGCCGTCTTTGATCAGGGTGACATCCACATTCAGGATATCGCCGCCCTTGAGGGGCTTGTCATTGGGAATACCGTGGCACACCTGGTGGTTGACCGAGGTGCAGATGGACTTAGGGTAGGGGGTGTGGCCCTGCGGCGCGTAATGCAGAGGGGCCGACACTGCGCCTTGCACCCGTGTGGTGTAGTCCTCGGCCAGACGATCGATCTGGTTGGTGGTGATGCCCGGGCAAATGTGGGGGGTCAGGTAGTCCAACAGCTCTGCGGCCAGACGGCCTGCCACGCGCATTCCGACCATGCCGTCTGTGTCTCTAAGGTTGATGCTCATGGCGCAAATTATCAGGGACAGGGGACCCGCCCGCGTACCCAAACAGGCAGCAGTTCAGACTGTGGCCCAGACTGCGACACCTCGTACGTGGTCGAGGCTGACCTTGCTGCGGAAATTTCGCTAAGACCCCAATACTTGCCGTAAGAAATCAGATATATCAGCCACCTCGCGCGGCAAGACGCAGTGCGGCATGGGGTAAGTGTGCCACTGCACCGAATAGCCCAGGCTGTGTAGCAGGTCGCGGCAGGCTTGGCCACGGGCAGGCACCACCACCGTGTCGCGAATGCCATGGGCCATAAAGACGGGGGTGTGGGCATTGGCCTGTGAGCGCTCGGCGGCCAAGGTGTCAAGCAGGGGCAAATAACCCGACAGCGCCACGATGCCGGCCAGTGACTGCGGGTAACGCAAACCGGTGTGCAAGGCCATGGCGCATCCCTGCGAAAACCCCGCCAGCACGATGCGACTGGCGGCGATGCCGCGTCCCATCTCTTGCGCGATCAGGGCCACCACACGGCGCTCGGAAGCGCGAATGCCGGCCTCATCTTGGTGACTGACCAGGTCTGAACCATGAATGTCATACCACGCCGGCATGACGCAGCCGCCGTTCCAGGTGACGGGCATCACCGGCGCATGAGGAAAGATAAATCGGACGGCCTGCACACCGGTCAGATCAAGTTGTGGCACCAGGCTGGCAAAGTCGCCGCCGTCGGCCCCTAGGCCGTGCAGCCAGATGATGGCCGCTGTAGGGTTAGGGCCGGTTTCGACCTGAATGGAGGGCAGGAGATGGGTCATGGTCAAAAAGGTGCAAAAGGGTGCAATAAGGGTGCAATAAGGGTGCAATAAGGGTGAGCAAGGCGGATCAGATCAGCGACATCAGGCCAGCAAAGCCTGGGAAAATTCTTGGGCATCAAAGGTTTCTAGGTCTTCCAGCTTTTCTCCGATGCCGATGAAATAGACCGGAATGGGGCGCTCATGGGCGATAGCGGCCAGCACACCGCCCTTGGCCGTGCCGTCAAGCTTGGTCACGACGAGGCCTGTTAAACCCAGGGCATCGTCGAAAGCCTTGACTTGGGCCACGGCGTTTTGGCCGGTGTTACCGTCGATGACCAACAAAACTTCATGCGGGGCCGAGGCATCCGCCTTTTGAATCACCCGCTTGATTTTTTTAAGCTCATCCATCAGGTGCTTTTGGGTGCCTAGGCGACCTGCTGTATCGACCAACACAACATCATTGCCCCTGGCACGCCCCGCGTTCACCGCGTCAAAGGCCACGGCTGCGGGGTCGCCACCTGCCTGGCTGATGATTTGGACGGCATTGCGGTCGGCCCAGATGCCCAACTGCTCGCGAGCGGCAGCCCTGAAGGTATCCGCTGCAGCCAGCAACACGGTGGCCCCCGACGCGGCGAGGTGTTGCGTCAGCTTGCCAATGGAAGTTGTTTTGCCGGCCCCGTTCACCCCCACCACCAAAATCACCGTAGGCTGGCACGGACCTATAACCAGTGATTTTTGCAAGGGTCTTAGCAAATCGGACAACGCATCGACCAACAGGCCACGAACAGCCTGGGGATGAGTGGCTTGGGTTTCTTTGACGCGCAAGCGGAGAATCTTGAGCAAGCGGTCTGTGGCCGGACAGCCGGTATCGGCCATCAGCAATGCGGCCTCAAGGTCGTCGTACAGGGCCTCATCGATCTGCGTACCGACAAACACCCCGGCAATGGCCGACCCTGTTTTTTTGAGGCCTGCTTTCAGCCGCTCCAGCCAGGACCGGCGCACAGGTTGCACGGCGACATCTGCTTCTGTCGGTGGTAGCGAGAGGGGCGCAGAGGCGACACCTGAAACGTCCGCTGTGGGGGCAGGTGGTGGCTTGGCGAAGGATTTTTTTTTGAAGAAACTAAACATGAGGTCAATGTCGGAAGGACCGACATTCTATGAAAGCCCCTGTCGCATGGGCCGCGCTTTGAAGTGGCGCAAAACGGGCCTGTACACATAGCCAAAACACACAAAAAGCCAGTGCTACACTTCAACAGCTTTTTGCGCCCTGAGCCTGTTTTGCAGGTAGATTGCAGGCGCACCGAAGCAATCGCAAACCAGCCTCCACAAGGTGTTGCCTCATGTCCCAGGTGGCTTTGATACGCCGCCCGTTAGGCAAAACAAGCTGGATTTAAGACCCAACCTTTGGAATTTTTATGCCTATCTCCATGCAAGACATGCTAGAAGCCGGTGTCCATTTTGGCCACCAAACCCGCTTCTGGAACCCCAAAATGGCCCCCTACATTTACGGCCATCGCAACAAAATCCACATCATCAACCTTGAGCGCTCCTTGCCCTTGTTTCTGGATGCAACCCGTTTTGTGCGCCAGGTCGCGGCCAAGCAAGGTGTTGTTTTGATGGTCGGAACGAAACGCCAAGCCCGTGAGACCATCGCCGCAGAGGCCCTGCGTGCCGGCGTTCCTTATGTTGATCAGCGCTGGCTGGGCGGTATGCTGACCAACTTCAAGACGGTCAAAACGTCCTTAAAGCGCCTCAAAGACCTTAAGGCGCGACAAGAGGCGGGCTTGGACAGCATGAGCAAAAAAGAGCAATTGGTGTTTTCGCGCGAACTGGACAAGCTTGAAAAAGACATCGGCGGTATTCAGGACATGACGGGCCTGCCTGATGCCATCTTCGTGATCGATGTGGGTTACCACAAGATAGCGATTGCAGAAGCCCGCAAACTGGGCATCCCTTTGGTGGCTGTGGTGGATTCCAACCATTCGCCAGAGGGTATCGATTACGTTATTCCTGGCAATGATGACTCAGCCAAGGCCATCACTTTGTACGCTCGTGGCATCGCCGATGCCATCATTGAGGGTCGTACCAACGCCATGGATGAGGTGGTGCGGGCTGTCTCCGCCGAAAGCGACGACGAGTTTGTCGAAGTGGATGAGGCTGCCGACTAGTCCCTTTGGCCTCTTCACAAAGGGGCTGAACGGCCCTTTTTGAATTGACTGTGTAAAAAACTGGAGAACAAAACAAATGGCTGCAATTACCGCAAGCATGGTGGCAGAACTGCGTGGCAAAACCGATGCCCCCATGATGGAATGCAAACGCGCATTGACCGAGGCCGATGGCGACATGGCCAAAGCCGAAGAGCTGTTGCGCGTCAAACTGGGCAGCAAGGCCGGCAAGGCCTCTGGCCGCATCACCGCCGAAGGTGTCGTCACCTATGGTGTCTGTACCGACGGTGTCAATGGTCTGTCTGTGGGCGCACTGCTTGAGGTCAATTGCGAGACCGACTTTGTCACCAAAAACGACAGCTTTTTGGCATTGGCCAACGCTGCCGCCACACTGATCGCCCAACACGGCCCCCAAGATGTGCAAGCCTTGGGTGTCTTGCCTTACAGCGCGGATGGTTTCGGCCCTACCCTCGACGATGTTCGCAAGGGGCTGATTGGAAAAATTGGCGAGAACATGAGTTTTCGGCGTTTCAAGCGTTTTGCCAGTGCACATCAACTGGCCTGTTACCTGCACGGCACACGCATCGGTGCAGTCGTTGAATTTGACGGTGACACGGCCGCAGCCAAGGACGTGGCCATGCACGTGGCTGCCATGAAACCTGTCGCCTTGTCCAGTCAGGATGTACCCGCAGAACTGGTGGCACGTGAGCGCTCGGTGGCTGCTGCCAAAGCTGCCGAGGATGCCGCAGTGGCCACCGCCGCAGGCAAACCCGTGCAGTCCCCTGAAATTGTGGTCAAACGCATTGACGGCGGGGTGCAAAAGTTTTTGCGAGAGGTTTCTTTGCTCAATCAGTCGTTTGTCAAAAATGACAAACAAACAGTCGAGCAAATGCTGAAAGCCGCCAACACCACCGTGCGATCGTTCACGCTGTACGTGGTGGGCGATGGCATCGAAAAGAAATCTGAAGACTTTGCTGCCGAGGTCGCTGCGCAGGTGGCTGCTGCCAAACAATCAAGCTCGTAACCATTCATTCAATTTTCACAGGGGTGTTCATGTCCAATTCGATGCCTGCCTACCGGCGCATTTTGCTCAAATTGTCCGGCGAAGCCCTGATGGGCAATGACAGCTTTGGCATCAACCACAGCACGATCGTGCGCGTGGTGGGCGAGATCGCCGATGTGACCCGGCTGGGCGTTCAGATCGCTGTCGTGATCGGTGGAGGCAATATTTTCAGAGGTGTCGCAGGGGGCGCGGTGGGCATGGATCGCGCGACAGCCGACTACATGGGTATGTTGGCGACGGTGATGAACGCTCTGGCGCTGGGGGACACCATGAACAAAGCCGGACTTACGGCGCGGGTTATGTCGGCCATTGCCATTGAGCAGGTGGTTGAGCCTTACGTTCGCCCCAAAGCATTGCAGTACCTTGAAGAAGGCAAAGTGGTGATTTTTGCTGCCGGCACGGGCAACCCCTTCTTTACCACCGACACAGCGGCGGCTCTGCGAGGAGCCGAAATCGGTGCCGAAATTGTCCTTAAAGCCACCAAGGTCGATGGTGTGTATACGGCAGACCCCCAAAAAGACCCATTGGCCACACGCTACCACCAAATCTCTTTTGATTCGGCCATCGCACAAAACCTGGGCATCATGGATGCCACGGCGTTTGCCTTGTGTCGTGATCAAAAATTGCCGATCAATGTCTTTTCCATCTTGAAACACGGTGCTTTGGAGCGTGTGATCACCGGTCAGGATGAAGGCACTTTGGTGTATGCCTAACTTTTTTGAACCCTGCTTCAGAGAGTCATCATGTCAATCGCCGACATCAAGCCATCCACCGAGGCCCGCATGGGGCAATCCATCGAGGCCTTCAAACACAACCTTGGCAAAATTCGTACCGGCAGGGCCAACCCCGCCATTCTTGACACAGTGCATGTGGACTACTACGGTCAGTCGCTGCCCATCAGCCAAGTGGCTAACGTATCTTTGCTTGATTCACGCACGGTCAGCATTCAGCCCTGGGAAAAAGGCATGGGGGCCAAGATTGAAAAGGCCATCCGCGACAGCGATTTAGGCTTGAACCCTTCGTCTATGGGCGACTTGATCCGAGTGCCCATGCCTGCCATGTCTGAGGAGCGTCGTCGTGAATTGACCAAACTGGTACGCAATGAGGGCGAGGCTGCCAGGATAGCCGTGCGCAGCTTGCGGCGCGATGCCAACGAGGCCATCAAAAAAATGGTCAAAGACAAACAGGCTTCTGAGGACGACCAAAAGCGTCTGGAGCTTGAGATTCAAAAGGCGACAGACAAGCACATCACCGTGATCGACCAACTGGTGCTGGCCAAAGAACACGACATCATGGCGGTCTGATCTGCCATGTCCGCCCCCACTGCTCTCGCTCCCCCCGTTCCCCACCATATTGCCATCGTCATGGACGGCAACGGTCGTTGGGCCTCCAAGCGTTTTTTGCCCAGAATTGCGGGTCACAAACAGGGCGTTGATTCGCTCAAGCGTTGCGCACGGGCTTGCGATGCCCGGGGTGTCAAGGTGTTGACCGTCTTTGCGTTTTCATCCGAAAACTGGCAGCGCCCAGTTGAAGAAGTCTCCGGCCTGATGGACTTGTTTGCCGTCGCACTGGGGCGTGAAGTTCCGCAGCTTCACGCCGACGGGGTTCAGCTTCGCTTTATCGGCGAGCGTGTCGGCCTATCAGCGCGTGTTCTTCAGGGCATCGAGAAGGCCGAGGCCCTCACCGCCCCGAATGCCCGTTTGATTTTGAACATTTGCTTTAACTACGGCGGACGTTGGGACATTGTGCAGGCTGCGGCCCGTTTGGCCAGCCAAGGCATCGCAGTCACCGAGCAGCACTTAAGCCAAGCCATGGCCCTGGCCCATGTGCCTGACCCCGACTTGGTCATTCGCACCGGTGGCGAGTGGCGTATCAGCAATTTTTTGCTGTGGCAATCGGCTTATTCCGAATTTGTTTTTACCGACAAACTGTGGCCTGATTTTGATGAAACTGAGCTTGATCTGGCCATCGCGGCCTTTGGTCGCCGAGAACGACGCTTTGGCAAAACCTCTGACCAGGTGTGCATTCCGCCGTCGCCCGCTGTGGCTTAGGTCCACAGCGCTTTAGCCCATGCTGCAACAGCGTCTGGTCACTGCTTTGGTGCTACTGGGCGTTTTGCTGTCAGCACTTTTGTATCCTGCGCCTTGGGTATTTGGCGGCTTGATGCTAGTGTTCTTGGCAGTGGGTGCTTGGGAATGGTCCACACTGAACGGGCTGGGCAGATCGTCATCGTGGACGGTGTGTGGTTTGTCCCTGGGTGTCGGCAGTCTGTTGGGGTGGGCGGGGTTATGGCAGACGGCTCCGGTGTGGCTGTGGCCACTGGCCGTCATGATGTGGGTCTTGTTGGGGGGCGTTGTTTTGTACCTGGGAGTGCAAGTTTGGGCACTGTACCCTCGGTGGTTGCGTCTGGTATCGGGCCTTCTGGCGTTGGGAACGGCCTGGCTTGCACTGGTGCAGGCGCGGCAGGTGGGTATCAATTTTGTTTTTTCCGTGCTGGCGCTGGTTTGGGCGGCAGACATCGGTGCCTATTTTGCAGGCCGTGCCTTGGGTGGGCGGTTTTGTCGCCGCAAGCTGGCCATTTCGATCAGCCCCGCTAAAAGCTGGGAAGGCGTGGTTGGCGGTGTGGTTTGCGTGATGGTACTGGCCTGGGCCTGGCATCAGGCGGACGTGGCCCTGACTGTGGCCGTGCCCAGTTGGTTTACCCACGTCAATGCCAAGGGCACACTGTTTGCAGGCTTGGCGTGTGGCACCATGGTGGCCATGAGCGTGACTGGTGATCTGATCGAGTCTTTGGTTAAGCGCAGCGCTGGGGTCAAGGACAGCAGCGCCTTGTTGCCTGGTCATGGCGGTGTGCTGGACAGGGTAGATGCCCTGCTTCCTGCACTGCCTCTGGCCATGATGTTTTATACGTGGTAAGGCCTTGGGTGTCTAAGTCTCACGCTTACCCCTGTCCCGTGCAAAGTGTGGCCGTGCTAGGCTCCACGGGGTCGATCGGCATCAATACCTTACAGGTCATCGCCCGCCACCCCGATCGGTTCAAGGTGTTTGCTCTGTCTGCGCATACCCGGGTTGATCTGATGGTTCAGCAATGTGTAGCATTCCAGCCCCACTTTGCCGTCATGGCCAGTGCGTCGCACGGGGCTGATTTGGCCCACCAATGCCGTGCCTTGGGCCTGTCCACCCAAGTGTTATGGGGCGATGAGGCCATCGCTAGGGTCGCCGCAGATGCGCAGGTGGATACTGTCATGGCCGCTATTGTGGGGGCCGCTGGCTTGGCCTCGTGCCTGGCGGCAGCGCGCTCTGGCAAGCGTTTGTTGCTGGCCAACAAAGAGGCGCTGGTGATGGGTGGTGCGTACTTTTTGCAGGCGGTGGCAGAGGGTCACGCACGGCTATTGCCCATCGACAGCGAGCATTCGGCGGTGTTTCAGTCCCTGCCTGATGATGCCAGCGTTTGGTCGCAACAGATCGACAAGATCATTTTGACGGCATCGGGCGGGCCTTTCAGGCAGCGGGACCCCGCCACCTTTGCCAGCATCACGCCTGAACAGGCCTGTAGCCACCCTACCTGGGCAATGGGGCGCAAAATCTCGGTGGACTCGGCCACCATGATGAACAAAGCGCTTGAGGTCATCGAGGCGCACTACTTGTTTGGCGTTGATCCGGCACAGATCGAAGTGCTGATCCACCCCCAGAGCGTCATCCATTCCATGGTGCAGTACCGCGACCATTCGGTGATCGCGCAATTGGGTACGCCTGACATGAAAGTACCCATCGCCTACGGTTTGTCGTGGCCTGACCGCATGGTGTCCGGGGCGGCCGCGCTTGACTTTCACGCAATGGCCAGTCTGACGTTTGAGTCTGTGGCTGAGCACGGACACGCCAAGCGTTTCCCCTGTCTGCCTTTGGCGTGGTCAGCGCTGGCCGCCACACCTGGCACCACGGCGGTACTCAATGCCGCCAACGAAGTGGCGGTGGCGGCATTTTTGTCGGGTCAGATCAGGTTTGACCAAATCTACGCCGTCAATCTTGACACCCTGTCTGCGGTCACGGTATCGGTGCCAACGTCCCTGGGGGACTTGCTGGCGATCGATGCACAAGCCCGCGATGTGGCAAGCAGGGCTGTGGGCAGGCTTGGCCTGTAGTCACAGTCATAAATCCAAAGCG
The DNA here is from genome assembly GCA_903822205.1 of uncultured beta proteobacterium. Taxonomy (GTDB): domain Bacteria; phylum Pseudomonadota; class Gammaproteobacteria; order Burkholderiales; family Burkholderiaceae_C; genus Rhodoferax. The sequence goes on from CAIJOK010000087.1 coordinate 52,862, forward strand.
ATGCCCATGATGATGAAGAATGGGCCTGCAAATGTTGCGATGGTGGTCACATTAAGGGGCGCACCCCTGTCCATGTGCTTGCTGTTTCCAATGTGAAACAACGAACCTGTAGCCCGTATGAAGCAAAGCGGAATACGGGAGAGCAAACACGAATGCGCTGGATTCCGTTGCACTTCATCCAGGCTACAGGGCCAATGTCATCATCCGGGGTGTCGCTATGAATGCATAACAGTGACAGGTTACTTTGTCATGGCGCTTTAATATAGTCCAACAATCTTTGTGCAGGCTTTAAATGATTTCTGAATTTTCTGTACCACGTCACAAACTTTCGCTGGGATTGGGACGTTAAATACCACGAAAGGTCTGCTTGGTCCACTGGCAAATGAGTACATTGTGATATTTCAAAATAATATGATATGCCGCGTTTGTAGTCATCTATGGTCACAGGCATGGGTGTTAATGGGCACTGGTTCAGTTCAATTATTCAGTCAAGAAGTTGATTTATAAGCAATTCACTTTACAAGACATTGCTCCATATCCTGACGCAAGCCGACTAAAGATTGGACAGAAGATGTTTAGTGAAATTTTGGATCATTTGAATACATATTAAATAATTAGATTCCATGCACGATTTTACGGAATGCATGATTTTCTGATTTGAAATACTTGTAACGTAATCGTTTAGACCCCTCACCCTAACCCTCTCCCCACAGAGGGTAACCGTTTAGTCCCCCCGCCTCATGCTGCAATTTGAGCGCCATCTTTCTCAAGCAGGTGTGCCGGAATAGCTGGTAAGGCAGGTGCAGGCCGAACATGGCGTGCAGCGTCTATCGCTTGGGCCAGCAGGTCAATCACA
>CAIJOK010000088.1 GCA_903822205.1 uncultured beta proteobacterium
AATTGTTAGATCAAATTCAACTATTCGTGTTTTGCTATAAAAATCAACAGCTTACGATACTTTGAAAGTGACATCTTGAACATTTTTTTGGTAAATTAAATTATTGCATTCAATGCTAAATAACTTTATTTTTCTGACTTAACATGGAATCACTGACATGAGCGAAATTGAAGAACTTGAATCCCGTGTTCAAAACCTACCGAAAGAAGAATTTACTATGTTTCGAGATTGGTTTTTTGAGATTGAAAACGAGATCTGGGATAAACAGATTGCCTCGGATTTTAATGCGGGAAAATTTAACCAACTCATTAAGAATGCGAAAGATGAATTTGCTCAAGGAAAGGCACGCCAACTTTGACGCACTGTACATCATCTGATTTCTGGTTGTTATACGCGAAACTTCCTATTGAAATTCGAGAGCTTGCAAATAAAAATTTTGAGCGACTTAAGGAAAATCATCGCCATCCTTCTTTGCAACTAAAGCGCATTGAAGAATTATGGTCGGTGCGAGTTGGGCAGCATGATCGAGCTATTTGTATTGATGCTGATGGTGGAATTCAATGGATTTGGATTGGTTCACACGCTGACTATGAAAAAATTATTGCCTAGCCCATCATTCCAGAAGATTCGCTTCGCTCACCGCTGAATTCAGACGTTAGGCAGATATTTGCTAATGGGAAATATCCCATTTTCTACAAATCGACAAGGAGGATATTTTATGACGAATGACGAGAACACCAAGCCGACAGCACACATTGGAAAGAAAATACTTGTGGTGGGTGCAACAGGTTTCTTGGGCAGTAAAATTGTACAGAACTTAGTGCTAGAAAAAAATACAGTCGTGAGAGCCATGTCAAGGAGATGTGCATCAGCAGGAACAAATACTGCGTTGGAGTGGGTTAAAGGAGACATGATGGATCCCACATCTTTGGATGCTGCTTTGAAAAATGTAGACGTGGTTATTAGTTCTGCAAACGGATATATGAAGGAAACTCTTGAAACTGACTTTTTAGGGAACAAAAATCTAATTGAAGCCGCCGCAAGAGCCAAAATAAAACGTTTTGTTTTTCTTAGCATTGTCAATTGTGAGGAGGCATCCAGCGTTCCACACTTCCATGCGAAGAAAGTGGCGGAAGATTTGATTAAGGCGAGTGGAGTTCCCTATGTGTTTGTACGTGCTCCTGCTTTTCTCGATCAAAGCTCAGACTACATTGCCAATGGCGTGAAATCTGGTCGGTTCTATGCAGTGGGCGATATGACGACTAAGTGGTCGTATGTCATGACTGATGACCTTGCACCGTGCCTTGTTAAGGCGGCTATTTACTCTGGGGAAGATATTAATAACAACACGATTGATATTGGCTGGAGTGATGGGCCTAAAAGCCAAAAAGAACTTGCTGAAATCGTTTCTGCCGTTACCAACACGAAATTATCAATGTGGGTCGTACCGTGGATTGTTTTTCATTTATTCAAATATCCAACCAAACTTTTCTCAGAACTGGGTTATGACCTGATACAGATGTTTTTGTTCTTTAAAAAAGGCAGTTTTGTCTCTGATATTACCAAGCAGGAGCGTTTCCTTGGGTCTGCGCCCACGTCTAAAGGAGCCATTACAAGATGGGCAGAAAGCAACAAGCTGAAACCATAAAACTCCACGAACATGCCTAACGCATCATTCCATCGGACCGCCTACGGCATCCGCTGAATTCAGACGTTAGGCAAGTTTTTGTTGCGCAACACGCAACAGCGTGTTATCATGGCTGTATGATTAAATCGTTCAAGCACAAAGGACTTGCAAAGTTGTTTGAAACGGGAAGCGTTGCGGGCGTGCAACCGATCCATGCAAAACGGTTGCGCCTTCAACTTACCGCGCTTGATACGGCTCAAGTTATCGACGATCTGGATATTCCTGGATTTCGTTTGCATACTCTTCTTGGTCAAGAAAAGGGGCGCTGGTCTATCTGCGTAAATGGCAATTGGCGAGTTACTTTTGAGTTCAGCGAAGGAAATGTTTACGTTCTTAATTACGAGGATTATCACTAATGCTCATGCACAATCCCCCTCATCCTGGCGAATTTATTGTTGGCGTATATTTGGAGCCAAATAACATTAGCGGGCGTGAGCTTGCCGAGAAGCTCGATGTTGCGCCATCCACTTTAAATCGTATTCTGAATGGTATTAGCCGTATTACCCCAGAAATGGCGCTGCGCCTCTCCAAGGCTCTTGGTAGAAGCCCAGAGAGTTGGCTTGCGATGCAAGACAATCACGATCTTTGGCAAGCAAAAAACAGTGTTGATCTTGCGCGTGTACAAAAACTTCAGTGGCAAACAGCCTAATCGGGTAGGCAACGGTTTCTAACCGTCGCCCCCCACACCACCCACCGTGCGGGTCCGCGCAGTGGGCGGTTCAACAAGTCGGCTCGCCAGGCGAAGTTTTACCTTTCTTCTTTGCCATGTTTCAAGGCTCGGTGCGTGTTGGTCGCCGCCCGCATCTAGCCCGTTCAGGCTTGATGGATGGGGTCGAGGTCTTCACGTCTGCTCCTTGTGTCTCGTTGTTTGGCCCTTTGATGTTCTGACTCCTGAACATCTACGATGGCCGCTGCTGACTTCTGCACCCTCATGGCCTGCATTGCTGCAAGTCGCGCTGTGTCCTTGGATGCCAGTGGTTACGATTGCTTGCTATGAGTCCAACTCGGTTCTCCCACAGGGGACTTTCACCCCATAAGTTCGTGCCCATGCTGGGCGCACACCATCATTCCAGAAGATTCGCTTCGCCCACCGATGAATTCAGACGGTGGAGGGGTACGCCGTAGGCGGGGGGTGGTCATTCCCGTATTCCGCTTTGCTTTACACGGGCTACGAGGCTCGATTTAATTTTGCATTCGCAAGGTTTTTGGGTACTATGCGCCCCTCTTCACTTGCCACAGCCCGTGGCATTCGTTTCACTTTTTAATAGGATGATGATTGCCATGAAAACTCTGTCACACTTTTTTACCCTGCTGCGCCGACTGGCGTTGGTTTTGTTGTTCATGGGTATCGCAAGCCATGCGCTGGCGGCCAAGACGTATTCTGACAACGGCGACGGCACAGTGACAGACCCGACCACGGGCTTGATCTGGATGCGGTGTGCGATGGGGCAGGCTTTGGATAACTTTGGATGTGGTGGCACGGCTAACAGCTACACATTCGATCAAGCCAATGCACTTACGGGAACAACTGCCTTTGCAGACCATAACGATTGGCGTGTGCCCAATATCCGTGAGCTACAGACCATCGTGGATCGATCGGTATCTAACCCCTCGATCAACTCGGTGGCGTTTCCTGGTACCAGCTCGTCTAATTTCTGGTCAGCTTCTGTACTTCCGGGCTATACCGGCGGCGCTTGGTTTGTTGCTTTCAACAGTGGAGGCGCGTATTACAGCGGTAACAAGAGCAATGCCATTAAGGTTCGCCTCGTTCGGGCCGGACTACCGGGTGGCCTTTTGGATATTGCACGCCCCACCAGCGACTATGTGGATCAAGCCGACGGCACGGTCACACACACACCCACAGGGCTGATGTGGCAGCGTTGCGCTGTGGGCCAAACATTAAGCGCAGCAGGGATCTGTACGGGCACAGCAGGCATTTACACATGGGATCAGGCCCAGCAATTAAGCAACAGTCTGGCGGGTAAAACCGACTGGCGCTTACCTACCGAAGACGAGTTAATCAGTCTGGTGGACTACAGTGCAATTAATCCAAGCATTAATTCACGGGTATTTCCTGATACGCAAGTGGGCTTGAATGGATATTCTGACTTTTGGTCGGTTTCTGGATATTCCGGCTCAACGGGCAGCGCTTGGTATGTTAATTTCAACTATAGCAACGCGGATAACACCAATAAGAGCAGTGCTTTTCAGGTTCGCCTCGTGCGGGCCGCAACTACGGTGACACCAACAACAACGACCACAGCCGTACCTTCAACTACAACGACGACCACAGCCGTACCTACCACTACAACGACGACGGTTGCACCTACGACCACCACAGCCGTACCTTCAACTACAACGACGACGGTTGCACCTACGACCACCACAGTAGTGCCAACAACGACCACCACCAGCACGGCGTTACGCACAACCACCACGGTAGCGCCAACAACCACAACCACGGCATCGGTTACCACAACGACCGTGGTATCAACCATGTCAAGATACTTGGATAACGGCGATGGCACAGTGACCGACCCTTCCACAAGGCTTGTATGGATGCGCTGTGAGATGGGAAAAACGTGGGATGGAAAAACCTGTACTGGCACAGGCAAAGGCTACACCTTCGATCAGGCCAATGCACTGACAGGCACAACTACCTTTGTTGGCCACAGCGACTGGCGCTTACCAAATCTCACAGAATTGCAAACCATCGTGGAATCGGCATCATATCCTGCGATCAATTCGGCGGCTTTTCCTAACACCAGTCCGTCGAATTTCTGGTCGGCTTCGGCCTATGCCGGTAGTTCGAGCGACGCTTGGTTCGTCGATTTCTACGATGGCAGCGCGGACGACGACTATCTGCGCTATGCATTCCAGGTTCGCCTCGTGCGGGCCGGACAGTCTTTTGATCCTTTGGTGACGACAACGACCAGCACCACAGTTACCACCACCAGCACAGCATTACGCACAACCACCACCAGCACGGCGGCACGTTCAACCACTACGAGCACAGCATTACGCACGACCACGACAGTAGCGCCAACCACCACCACGAGCACACCATTACGCACAACCACCACAACTGCGCCAACGACAACAACAACCAGCACAGTCGCTACCACAACAACCACAACGCAGGTCGCCCGTATAGGCTGGAGCGTTTTGGACAGCTCCACCCCAGGCGTACCCGGAGATACGCTCACGCTGACTGCGGGCTGGAACCTGTTGGGCAATGGCTGGAACCAATCATTGCCGGTGGCATCTGTTTTTGGTGACGCAGCCCGCACAACCACCGTCTGGAAGTGGGATGCACCCAAAAACGGATGGCAGTTTTATTCACCCACCATGACCACGCAAGAACTGCAAAACTATGCCGCTGGCAAGGGCTTTGGGGTGTTAAGCGCCGTGGGGGCCGGTGAGGGCTTTTGGGTCAATGTCAAGCAACCTTTTACCGTCACCCTGCCCAATGGCACGGTTGTGCGGGGCGTGGACTTTCAATCTGGCAGCGCAAAGGCGCTGGCTGCGGGATGGAACCTGATCGCCATCGGCGCGGCTTTGAAAGCCAATGGATTTAACAGTGCCCTGAGCACCTCGCCGCCAGTGGCAAGTGTGGTGCCGCAAAACCTGACCACGCTGTGGGCTTGGGACAATGCAGAGTCAAAATGGTATTTTTATTCGCCCCAACTTGATGCAAAAGGTGGCACAGTATTGACGGACTATATTACCGGCAAGGGTTATCTGGACTTTACGGCTGCCAATAAACTGCTGGATGCGGGCACGGGGTTTTGGGTGAATAAGCCGTGATGTTTATTCGGTAGTCATCAGGCACACAGTCGGATGTGATGCGTCATGCAGTGCTATGCGTCGTTAATGCAGAGGGATGAGTCATTTTGGTACGCTGCTGTTGGGCTATAGTGCAGAGGCATCTGCTCACACAACTGACCCAGCAGCACATTTGACTTGAAAACCGGTGTGCTGGTATATCTTGAACTGTTGAAACAAGCAATGAAAAAGAGCGTTTACATCGAGACTTCGATTCCCAGCTATCTCACTGCAAGGCCAAGCCGTGACGTAAGGGCTGCGGCTTGGCAGCAAATAACCACCCAATGGTGGGATGATGCGCGGGATCAATACGAGCTTTTTACTTCAGCCTTGGTGATTGCTGAAGCATCGGACGGTCATCCAGATGCGGCTGCAAGGCGCTTGGGAGTCTTACAGGGAATCGCCAAACTGGTAATTGATGAGGAGATACAAGCCTTTTCTGAAAAGTTGATTGCGGAAGGCGGGATACCAGAGCTTGCCAAAGCCGACGCGCTGCATGTCGCGGTTGCGGCGGTTCATGGTATGGATTATCTGCTCACATGGAATTGCCGCCATATCGACAATGCCACAAAAAAACCTATCATTCGTGCTATCTGCGCGGCATCTGGGTATTCTTGTCCTGAAATTTGTACGCCTATGGAATTATTGCCGGAGGATAATAATGATGTATAGCGATGAAATTATCGCTGAAGTATGGAGAATCCGGGATGATTACGCCGCCCGGTATCACTATAGTTTGGATGAAATGGTGGCCGATCTTCGGGAACGTCAAAACCGACCGGGTTGCAAGCTCGTGGATCGCAGAGATAAGGGCCATCATAAAATTTTGAAGACTACTGGAAATCAACGTCCGCAGGTATAAGGCCGTTGCCTAAAATTGCGCTGCACCTGACTCCGCTTCGCTCCGCCGGTAGCTTTATCGTTAGGGGGCTTGTTGTTTTCACACAGCCAATTGATGATGTGTACGTTGTCGCGTGCCATGTGAGCTTACTTGAAGGATTACGAAATAAAGGATGCAAAGAAGCTTGCCGCAAGGGGCCTTAAACCAAAGGCGCAAGAATGACTCGCAGTCCTTGCCAACGACCCATTCCAGGATCCACCGTTTTTTGAAAAGTTGGTCGGCGATCCGGCTGGAGCATAGGGGGTCAAGTTTCAGCTGCCCGAGTCGCGTTGAATAACGGTCTACCACAGCCTCTGCGCCAGCGCCCAGGCGACGTGCTCTCGCACCAGGGCGCTGGGGTGACCGGCGTGGCGTTGCAGGGCTGCTGTCTCCGCCATGACTGCGCCAGGCGATGGTGCTGTGCGCAGCGCGTTGCCCAGCGCCACGGCAATGTTGCGCAGCCAGCGTTCGTGCCCGATACGGCGGATCGGACTGCCCCGTGTGTTGTGATCAAACGCGTCCGCAGTCCAGTCAAACAAACTGACCAATTGACTGCCCACACGGCCTGGGCGCAGATCAAAATCGGCCAGGGCGCTGCGCACGGCAAACTTGTTCCACGGACACCCCAGTTGACAGTCGTCACAGCCATAGATGCGGTTGCCCATCAGGGGACGTAGCTCTCGGGCTATCGGCCCGCTGTGCTCGATGGTCAGGTACGAAATGCAGCGTCTGGCATCCACTTGGTAGGGGGCTACGATGGCCCGAGTGGGGCAGGCTGTGATGCAGGCGTGGCAGCTTCCACAGTGGTGACTGGCCGGCGCACCCTCAGGCAGAGCCACGTCCAACAAAATGCCCCCCAAAAAAAACATCGACCCCGCATGGCGACTGACCAGCAAGGTGTTTTTACCGCGCCATCCCAGACCGCTGCGCCCAGCCAGCTCTGCCTCTGGCAAAGGGGCAGAGTCGCATACGACGCGGTACTTTAGCGGCCCGATGGCGCGGTTGATCTGTTCACCCAACTGCCGCAGCCTGCCGCGCAGCACCTTGTGGTAGTCCCGTGCCCTGGCATAGACCGACACCACTGCCGTATTGGGATTGGTTAAATTTGTCCGCTCGACGGCTTGCCAGTCTGCGGGGGTGGTAGCAGGCAGGTAGTCCATCCGGGCCATGACCACGCTCCGGGTGTCCGCCATCAGCATGGACGGTTTTGTGCGGTCGTGTGCCGCCATATAGGCCATGTCGCCATGAAAGCCCTGGGCCAGCCACGCGGATAATCCGGCCCGTGCCGCCGTCAAATCAACCCCTGTGACCCCGATTTGGGCAAACCCCAACGCCCGCCCCCATGCCTGAATTTTGGAGACGATGTCATCGCCATGTGCAGTGGACTGATTCACCCGCCGATTGTAAAAACGACCCGTTGGAACGACGAAGCCGCCACCAGGCAGTTTGCCATCCACATGGCTGCTCGACTGGTGACTTCTCTGGCTGACCAGCCCTCATCATCAAGCGTGTATCTGGCCCTGCAAGGCGACCTGGGGGCCGGTAAAACCACGCTGGTTCGCCACCTGCTGCGCAGTCTGGGGGTATCCGGCCGTATCAAAAGCCCTACCTATGCCGTGCTTGAGTCGTATGAACTGCCCATGTTCACTCCCTCATGCACGTTTTGGCATTTTGATTTTTACCGGTTTGACAGCCCGCATGAATGGGCCGATGCGGGTTTTCGGGACATTTTTGCTGGCCAGGGCATCAAGCTGGCCGAGTGGCCCGAAAAGGTTGCAGGCTGTGTGCCGCAGGCCGATCTGGTGATCCAGATCACCGCCACACCCGACGAAATACGCCATATCGTCTTGACTGCGCACAGCCCACTGGGGGCCTATTTGCTGGACGAACAGGCAGACTGTCTGACCGTGCCAGAGATGCCTATGCCGGCCCACGTGGTCACAGACGTATCGGCATGAAGCGCCGCCTGATCTTGCAGTCCGGGGCTGCCGTGCTGCTTCTCGGTGTCGATCTGGGGGCTTACGGTGCCAGTATTCTGGCCGTGCGGGTGTGGCCTGCGCCAGACTATTCGCGTGTCACCATTGAGTCCGACGCACCGCTGAGCTTCAAACCCTATTTTGTCCCTGACCCGCCCAGGTTGGCTGTCGATATCCTGAACATAGAACTCAATGCTGCCCTGAAGGAACTGGTGGCCAAGGTAGGCCCCAGCGACCCCACCATCAACGGCATCAGGGTTGGGCAGTTCAGTCCTGGCGTGGTGCGGCTGGTGGTTGATCTGAAGCAAACCATCGCGCCGCAAGTGTTCGCCCTGCCGCCGGTTGCTGCCTACCGTCACAGGCTGGTTTTTGACCTTTACCCCACCCGTGAGATCGACCCGCTGCTGGCCTTGATAGCCGATAGGCTCAAAGATAGCAGCCCACAGCCGGCCATCACCGCCAGCGCGCCCCTCGCCCCTGCTTCATCAGACGCGGCTGACCCCTTGGGCGATCTGATCGCCCAAAAAATCCATCCTGCTGCATCGGTCAATGGCGATAGCGCAAGTTATGCAAATAATGCAAATAATGCAAATATGATAGCTAAAGACGCTTTGGTGACGGGCAAAAACAAGGCACAGCGTGTACAAACGGACCGCCTGATCATCATCGCTATCGATGCCGGTCACGGTGGCGAAGACCCGGGGGCCATCGGCCCAGCCGGCACCCGAGAAAAAGATGTGGTGCTGCATTTGGCCCACCTGATGCGCGAACGCATCAATGCGTCCAGGCACAACGGCAACGCCATGCGTGCTTTTTTGACGCGTGAGACTGACTTTTTTGTGCCCTTGCAAGCCAGGGTCAATAAGGCCCGACGGGTGCAGGCCGATCTGTTCATCAGCTTGCATGCCGATGCTTTTTTCAGTCCACGCCCCCAAGGGGCCAGCGTCTTTGCACTCAGCCAGGGCGCGGCATCGAGCACGGTGGCACGCAACCTGGCCGACCATGAGAACCAGGCCGATCTGATCGGTGGCATCAACGTCAATGCCACAGACGTGCAGCTTAAACGCGCCCTGCTGGACATGAGCACCACGGCCCAGATCAAGGACAGCCTGAAACTTGGCCAAGTGATGCTGGGCGAGATCGGGCGTGTGGGCAAACTGCACCGGCCCCGCGTAGAACAAGCCGGCTTTGCGGTGTTGCGGGCACCGGACATACCCAGTGTGCTGGTTGAGGCAGCCTTTATCAGCAACCCAGAAGAAGAGAGCTTGCTGGGCAGCGATACCTATTTGCGACAGATAGCCGATGCGCTGATGCAGGGCATTGAGCGCTACTTTGCCGACCACCCGCCGTTGGCCCGCAACCGTAGCGTGTGATCGACGACGAAACGAGAGGGCGGATGTGCGTCAGCGCTGTCCTTTGCCCATGGCGGGTGCGCATTGACGGCACAGATCAAATGCCAGACGCTGTAGGGCCTGCCAGGGGTCATCCGGCCAGTCAGGCTGCTTGAGTCCTTTGACAATCCCGTCCACCTGGTGCGCTGACTGCAACAGTGCGGCCAGAGCGGCATCGCTCAATCGTGGCAAGACGCGCTCAAACAAACGCTCTTTGGTGCCCCAAATGTGCTGCTCGCGCAGTGCCACCGGCAGCGGCCTGCCCTGGCTGATGGCTGCTTTGACACGCTTGAGGGCACGAATGTCCTCGGCCAGGGTGTAATGGACCAGCACTGCGCTGCAATCTTCAGCCTGTAGGCCAGACAACATGCGCAACATCCGCTCATACTGTCCACTCAGAACAGACTCTGTCAGCTTAAAAACATCGTAGCGGGCCACATTTTGCACAGCGCTTTCAATTTGCGATTGGCTTAATTCTCCAGGGGCAAACAACAATGCCAGCTTTTGAATCTCTTGGTGCGCGGCCAGCAAGTTGCCCTCTACCTGGTCGGTAAAAAACTGCAAGGTCTGCTGGCCCTCGATGCCTGTCGCCACACGCTGGCCCTGTGCAGCCATCCTTTGGGCGATCCACTGTGGCAAGGCCGACCGGTCAACCGATGCCACCTCCAGCGTCATACCGGCCTCAAGTGCCGCAAACCAGTTGCTGCCCTTGGTGGTCTTGTCCAGACGCGGCAAGGTGACCATCGTCAGGATGGAATCACTGCCAAGCGTCTGTTTGGCCAGGCGTTGCAAGGCCACACCACCCTCTTTGCCGGGCTTGCCGGTTGGAATGGAAACCTCCAGGATTTGTTTGTCGGCAAACAGGCTGACGCTGCCGGCTGCTGCCAAAATTTCGCTCCAGTCAAAATAGGCACCAGACACCGTGTGAGAGCTGCGCTCTGTAAAGCCACGGCTGCGAGCTGCTGCACGAATGGCATCCTGGGCCTCCAAAATCAGCAAAGGCTCGTCGCCGTGCAGGGTGTAGAGGCTGCCAAGGCCTTTGTGCAGGTGAGCGTCAAGTTTGGATGGATTGAGTTGCATGACCAAAATTATCCATCTACTTGTGTTCCCCTTGGGTATGCCAGCGGCTACTGCCCAAAAATGGTCTGTTGTCAAAGTTAAAAATGAGTCCATCAAATTTGATGGCCACACTCATGTTATGACGAGCCTGTGACAGACACACTTGCCATGGCGCGTTGATGCCGTTACCAGCAAGTGGGAAGTCCCTTCGTATTCATCATCCAGGGCATTTGTGTCGAGACTACCCGTATTCCGCTTCGCTTCATACGGGCGACAGGTTCGTTGTTTCACGTCAACAGTGTTGGCAGGTAAAGGGTCGCATCGCGGGCAAGCCACTGCGGGCGTTGACGATCATCACGATGCGTGTGCCAAAACGCAGTTCGTCTGCGCTGACTTGCAACAACTGGGTCCGCATACGAAACAGGTACTTGGTTTTCTCTACACTTGGCGTTAGTGCATTTTTCAGGAACACACCATGCCAACCATCAGCATGTTTTACGGGATCATCATCTGCATTTACTTTTTTGATGATGAACGACATAAATTGCCGCACATTCACGCCAAGTACCAAGGCCAAGAAGCTTCGTTTTCGATTAACGATGGAGAGCTACTTGGGGGGAGTTTCCCGATAGCAAAGACCCGTTTGGTTCAGGCTTGGATTGAAATCCAGCGCGAATCATTGCTGGCTGACTGGGACCTCGCTGTTGCGGGTCAGACACCTTTTGCTATTGACCCATTACGCTAGGTATTGACTGTGGAAACCGTCGTTCACGTTGTAGCAAATGATGATTTTTCACTGGATATCTGGTTTAACACTGGAGACCATCGCCTGTTTGATGCCCGCCCTTACTTGCAGCGTGGGGTGTTCTCACGCCTGACGAATGTATTATTGTTCAAACAGGCCTACGTTGCCTTGGGCACCGTGTGTTGGCCTGGTAACTTGGACATCGCGCCCGAAACACTTTTTGACCGGTCGGTGTCAGTCTAAATGTAACCGTTTAGTCCCCCCGCCTCATGCTGCAATTTGAGCGCCATCTTTCTCAAGCAGGTGTGCCGGAATAGCTGGTAAGGCAGGTGCAGGCCGAACATGGCGTGCAGCGTCTATCGCTTGGGCCAGCAGGTCAATCACA
>CAIJOK010000089.1 GCA_903822205.1 uncultured beta proteobacterium
GAACAATTTTTTGGTAAATTAAATTATTGCATTCAATGCTAAATAACTTTATTTTTCTGACTTAAGAGACCGTTAATAAATAAGTTGGACAATTTATTTGTTAACGATCCCTAACGCTTCTGCCACCATGCACCCAAAATGGTATCCGATTAAACAGAATTGAACAGGTTATTTGTTAACAGGCCCTAATTGAATCCACCCACTAAATTTACGCCACGCAGCTTGTATTTTTTTGGTGACACTGACCCTGTTGACCCAAGCACGTCAAACTGACAAGGGGCGCGATGCCGCTCATGTGGCCGTTGAAATGGCTAACCTGCTTGAATCATTGTGATGTGCGAGGGGCGAAAACCGCGAAATTTAGATCAGTAATCACAAATCATAGTGATGGCGCAGGCGATGTTGGGGTGTCGTGCGTGCAAGGCATCCAAACCGTCTTTGGCCCGGCTGCGCCAACCAGGGCCACGTGTGAGCAAATCATCCCAGGCCTCCAGCAAAGCTTCTGGCTCTCGCCTACTCAGGTAATGGATCAAGGTCGCCGCCTGTCGCAAGTCTTTGGTGGCTTTTTCCGGATGATTGCCAGCCAGACGCTCCTTGTAAAGAATCAGTTTAGCCAATGCGTAGCGCTCGGGACGGGGCACGTTCACCACGATCGGCCCACTGGATGCCACCAGCACCGAAATCACCGGGTCCTGAATGGAAAACTCCATGAACTTCAAAGGCTGTAGTGACAGGTTGAGCTGGGGCATGTGTACCGGCTGATCGCCCAGGCGATGGACACACGTCAAAAAATCCAGGTCAAAGTCTGGCTCATCCTCTTTGATGTAGCGTGTTCCTGCATTGACTGGAAGAAATCCCATTTTCAGTGAATCGATGGCAGCGTGTCCATCGATTTTGAGGTCCGTATTGAGGGTCAAAGAGATGTTTTTGCCAGGATGAGCAAAGTCTAGGTCCACCGTGGTTTCTCCACCCGTCCACAGCACACCCAAGCGATTCTGGTAAGAGAGATAGGCGTGGGTTCCGACTAGCACACCACCCGATCGAAAAAGTCCGTAATCGGTCAGACGTACCAGTACTCTGGCGTGCTTGGGAATCACCTGATAGCAACCGAAAGCGATGGCGGCCTCGCACATATTGCCTAGGTGCTTCTTGGCTTGCTGGGCGCTTGGGTCGTTGTGTTTTGCGATAAGTGTACGCGTGGACTCATCGTTGGGGCCGATGTATGTCTGCTGCGGCTTGCCGTCAGGCAACTTGAATTGGTAGTACCAGTATTCGATCCCCTTGATTTTTTTACTGACAAAGCCGCCAGGCAAGTCAGCGATGGATCTCTGTAGGTCGCGCTGGCGTGCAGCCTGTGCCAGTCCCGAATAAGCTGTTTGCGCGGCAGCCGATTGCTCAACGAACATCGCCATACTTCATACTTATACTCCCAATAAATTTTTCGGAGTATAACTTCGGATTTGCAGATACTTCTGCTTTTGAAGCGCACATCAACAAGATCAGACAACCTGATCTCTTGGATTTTGTAGTGATACCAATTTGGCTATCCAATGGACATGGGTTACAAGCCATTTTCCACGCCAATGCTCTTGAAATCAGCTCATATTGCTATTATGTTTATAGCTCATGTATACGTATC
>CAIJOK010000090.1 GCA_903822205.1 uncultured beta proteobacterium
GCCACCTCGGGCGCGTTGATGATGGGCGTGAAATAGCGCCCCCCAATGCCGCCCAGACTGGTAACGGTGAAGTTACCACCGCTCAAATCTGACGGGCCGATCTTGCCCTCACGCGCTTTTTGCGACAAATCGGACAGCTCTTGGCTGATCTGCAAAATGCCTTTTTGATCGACACCCCTGATGACGGGCACCATCAGCCCGTTGGGCGTGTCAGTGGCAAAGCCCAGATGGAAATAGTTCTTTCGGATCAGCGTGTTGCCGTCGAGTGAACTGTTGAAATCAGGGTATTGTTTGAGCGCTGCGGCGCATGCCTTGACCAAAAAAGCCAGCAGTGTGACCTTGGTTCCGGACTGCTTTGGGTTGCTCTGATTTGACTTATTTTCCAGATTGATCGACACGCGAAAGGCTTCCAGATCGGTCACATCGGCATCGTCGTGCAGGGTGACTGCCGGAATGACGATGGCATTGCGTGACAGATTGGCGGCGCTGATTTTTTGGATGCGCGACAGCTCTTTGCGTTCGATGCTGCCAAATTGGGCAAAGTCTATCTGTGGCCACGGCAGCACATCCAGCCCAACAACCCCAGCAACTTTGACGGTATCAGGCGCAAGGGCGGGTGTGCTGGCAGGCGTATGGGTTGATGTGTTGGCTGATGTGTTGGGCAGGGAAGGCATGGATGACACCGCAGACTGAACATCCTCATGGGTGATGCGCCCATGCGGGCCACTGCCGGTCACGGCGGTCAGCGGCACCCCCAGCTCTCGCGCCAATTGGCGTACCGATGGCGATGCGTGGGGCAGGCCCTGCGGCGCGGCATTCACAGGCGCTTCCTGGTAAGCTATCACATTAGTAGCAATAGATGCCTGATTGACGGGCATTGCAGCCTGATGGGGGGTGGCGGGAATGGCGGCTTGGCTGGCTGTGTCTGCCATCTCAAGCAGCAAGATCACGTCGCCCTGACTGACGCGGTCGCCCAGCGCCACTTTCATCTCGGTGACCACGCCCGACTGGCTGGACGGAATTTCCATCGCGGCCTTGTCAGACTCGACGGTGATCAGCGACTGTTCGGTGCGAATGCGGTCGCCCGCTTTGACCAGCAGCTCGATGACAGCGACATTGGAAAAGTCGCCAATGTCCGGGATTTTGATTTCAATGATTGACATGGTGGTGATTCAGGTGTGTGCCGTTCAGGCGTAAAGGGGGTTGATTTTGTCGGTGTCAATGCCGTACTTGGCAATGGCGGTGGCCAGTGTGGCCGAGGTGACAAGGGGCGCGATGCCGTCTTCGCAGAGCGCTTGCAGGGCTGAGAGCACAATGAAATGGCGGCAGACCTCAAAGTGCCGGCGCAGTTTGACCCTGAAGTCGCTGCGCCCAAAGCCGTCGGTGCCCAGCACTTTGTAGAGGCGGCCAGCCGGAATAAATGCACGAATCTGCTCGGCAAAAGCCCTGACATAGTCGGTGGTGGCCACCACCGGCCCCGGGTGGCCCTGCAATTGCTGCGCCACAAATGGCATCCGTGGCGGCTGGGTTGGGTGCAGCAATCGATCACGCTCGCAAGCCTGACCATCACGCGCCAGTTCGGTCAAGCTGGGGCAACTCCACACATCGGCGGCCACGCCCCAATCGGCTTGCAGCAGTTGTTGGGCGGCCAGGCTCTCGCGCAAAATGGACCCACACCCCAGCAACTGCACCCGTGGACTGGCAGCAGGCCCACCATCGGTGCTGCCCGGGCTGCACAAATACATGCCTTTGAGGATTTGGTCCTCGGTGCCTGGCACCAGGCCCGGCATGGCGTAGTTTTCATTGAGCAGCGTCAGGTAATAAAACACGTTGTCCTGATGCTCCACCATCCGCCGCAGCCCGTGGTGCAGGATGACACCCACTTCATGGGCAAAGCTGGGGTCATAGCTGATGCAATTGGGAATAGTGGCGGCCAAGATGTGGCTGTGGCCGTCTTCGTGCTGCAAACCCTCGCCGTTGAGCGTGGTGCGCCCCGACGTGCCGCCCAGCAAAAAGCCACGCGCCTGCATGTCGCCAGCAGCCCAGGCCAAATCGCCCACACGCTGAAACCCGAACATCGAATAAAACGCATAAAACGGCAGCATGATGCGGTTGCTGGTGCTGTAGCTGGTGGCCGCCGCTATCCAACTGCTCATGCCGCCGGCTTCATTGATGCCCTCTTGCAGCACCTGCCCCTTGGCATCTTCTTTGTAGTACATCACCTGGTCTTTATCGACGGGGGTGTAGCGCTGACCGGCGGGGTTGTAGATGCCGATCTGCCTGAACAGGCCCTCCATGCCAAAGGTGCGGGCCTCGTCCACCAAGATAGGCACCACCCGTGGCCCCAGAACGGGGTCTCGCAACAACAACGTTAAAAAACGGACAAACGCCTGCGTGGTCGAGGTTTCGCGCCCTGCTGTGCCTGGCTCCAGCACGGGTGCAAAAGCTCCTAGCGGCGGCACCGCCAAGGCCTCATCGGCCCGGGTGCGGCGGTGGGGCAGATAGCCTCCCAGCGCCTGGCGGCGTTCATGCAGGTAAAGCATCTCGGGGGTGTCATCGGCCGGTTTGTAAAACGGAATGTCGGCGATCTGGCTGTCCGGGATGGGGATGTTGAACCGGTCACGGAAGGCCCTGATGTCGTCGTCCGTCAGTTTTTTGATCTGATGCACATTGTTTTTGCCCTCGCCGCTTTTGCCCATGCCAAAGCCCTTGACGGTCTTGACCAGCAGCACCGTGGGCTGACCGGTGTGCCTGACGGCAGCGGCGTATGCGGCATAGACTTTTTGGGGGTCATGTCCGCCACGGCGCAGATTCCATATCTCCTGATCCGTCATGTTGGCCACCATGGCCGCCGTGCGGGGGTCACGCTCAAAAAAGTGGCGACGCACATAAGCCCCGTCGTTGGCCTTAAAGGCCTGATAGTCACCATCAGGCGTGTCCATCATCACGTGCCGCAGAGCGCCGTCGGTGTCACGGGCCAGCAGATCGTCCCAGTCGCTGCCCCACAGCAGCTTGATCACATTCCAGCCTGCACCTCTAAAGGTGCCCTCAAGCTCTTGCACGATCTTGCCGTTGCCGCGCACCGGGCCGTCCAGCCTTTGCAGATTGCAATTGATGACAAAAATCAGGTTGTCCAGTTTTTCACGCGCCGCCAGTCCGATGGCCCCTAGGCTCTCCACCTCGTCCATCTCGCCATCGCCACAAAACACCCAGACCTTGCGTAGAGCGGTGTCGGCGATGCCACGTGCATGCAGGTATTTGAGAAACCGTGCCTGGTAAATGCCCATCAGCGGCCCCAACCCCATGGACACGGTGGGGAATTGCCAAAACTCAGGCATCAGTTTGGGGTGCGGGTAGCTAGACAGGCCCCTGCCGCCGGTCTCTTGGCGAAAGTGGAGCAGTTGCTCTTCGCTCAATCGGCCCTCCAGATAGGCGCGGGCATAGACACCTGGGGCCACGTGGCCCTGAATGTAGAGGCAATCGCCGCCGTGCGTGGTGCCATCTTTGTCACTTTCGGCATGCCAAAAATGGTTAAAGCCCGCGCCAAACAAATGGGCCAGCGACGCAAACGACCCAATGTGGCCGCCCAGATCGCCTCCGTCGTCAGGATGATGGCGGTTGGCCTTGACCACCATCGCCATGGCGTTCCAGCGCATATAGGCCCGCAGCCGCTCTTCGATCTCGATGTTGCCCGGGCAAATGGCCTCTTGCTGTGGTGCGATCGTGTTGATATAGGCCGTGGTGGCGGCAAAGGGTGTATCCAGGCCGCTTTGCAGGGCGTGCTCTTGCAACTGTTGCAGCAAAAACTGCGCACGGTCAGTGCCTGCATGTTGGATGACGGCGCTCAAAGCCTCTTGCCATTCGCGGGTTTCTACGGGATCGGCATCGGTGGTGACGGGCACCAATGGAGGGGTGGGGGCTGCTGACATGGAGGTGCTCCGGGGTGTTAATGCCCGATCGTAGGGCAAAAACAAACATTGCTGCCAGCTCACCGTCCTGTATAAACGCCGCTTTGGTGCTTGACACCCAAACTTTTACCAAGGAAAAGTTATGAAATGTGGCATTGTGGGCCTGCCCAATGTGGGTAAATCAACGCTATTCAACGCCCTGACCCAAGCTGGCATTGCTGCGGAGAACTACCCTTTTTGCACGATTGAGCCCAATGTGGGCGTGGTGACCGTGCCTGACCCCAGGCTGGATGCTTTGGCTGACATTGTCAAACCGCAGCGGGTGCAGCGTGCGGTGGTCGAATTTGTCGATATTGCGGGCTTGGTGGCCGGTGCCAGTACCGGCGAGGGCCTGGGTAACAAGTTTTTGGCGCACATCCGCGAAACCGATGCCATCATCAATGTGGTGCGCTGCTTTGAAGACAGCAACGTCGTCCATGTGAGTGGCCGTGTTGACCCCGTTTCAGACATTGACGTGATTCAGACTGAGCTGTGCCTGGCCGACCTGGCCACCGTTGATAAAGCGCTGGCCCGCTACCAAAAAGCGGCCAAATCAGGCGGCGACAAAGAGGCCGCCCGGTTGGTGGATATTCTTGAAAAATGCCAGGCAGCCTTGAATCAGGTCAAGCCGGTTCGCAGTGTGGCTTTTAGCCATGAGGAATGGCCACTCCTCAAACAGTTTTTTTTGATCACCGCTAAGCCTGCGATGTTTGTCGCCAATGTGGCTGAAGACGGCTTTGCCAACAACCCCCTGCTGGATCGTCTGACGGCCTATGCTGCCGATCAAGGCGCACCGGTGGTGGCGATCAGCGCCAAGCTGGAGTCCGAGCTGGCGGATATGGACGATGCTGATCGCTTGCTGTTTTTGGCGGATCTGGGCCTGACCGAACCTGGCTTAAACCGGCTGATCCGGGCAGCCTATCAGTTGCTGGGACTGCAAACTTACTTCACGGCGGGTATCAAAGAGGTGCGGGCCTGGACCATCCACGTGGGCGACACTGGCCCACAGGCTGCGGGCGTGATCCACACTGACTTTGAAACCGGCTACATCCGCGCCCAAACGATCGCCTACGACGATTTCATCACTTACCAAGGCGAGCAAGGTGCCAAAGATGCCGGAAAAATGCGCGCAGAAGGCAAGGATTACATCGTTCAAGACGGTGATGTGATGAACTTTCTGTTCAAAACAGTCGCCAAAAGCTTGCCCAGTGCCACAGCCTGATACTTCGATACGGCTTGGCACGACGGCGGTGTCTATCCACAACACAGGAGATTTTTGATGGGCTATCGACTCAGCCAAATCGCCACCCGCACCGGTGACGACGGCAGCACAGGGCTAGGTGACAACACCCGTGTGTCCAAGGACAGCCTGCGGGTGTGCGCCATGGGTGATGTCGATGAGCTGAATGCCCACATCGGCTTGTTGCTGTGTGAGGCCTTGCCTAAGGAGGTACAACCTTTGCTGGTGACGGTGCAACACCAGCTTTTTGATCTGGGCGGTGAGTTGTCCATGCCGGGGGTCAGCCTGTTGCGAAGCGATGCAGTACAGATGCTGGACACGGCGCTGGCCCTGTACAACAAGACGCTGCCCCCACTGCAAGAATTCATCTTGCCAGCAGGCACACGGGCTGCGTCGCAGGCCCACGTTTGCAGGACAGTCGCCCGACGCGCTGAGCGCACCGTAGTCGCCTTGATTGATCCGTGTGCTACACCCACCGCTGTGCAGTACCTTAATCGGCTGAGTGACCTGTTATTTGTGCTGGCCAGAGTCTGTAACCGCCACCGCAGTGATGGGACAGAGGGTGATGAGGTGTACTGGCGGAGTTTTGCCCCAAACGCAGTCTGCCCGTGACGCAGAGCATGAACAATGACGAAGTTTAAAATAAATAAACTACATCATATAGTATAAAAACAATAGCTACCAATGCAGGCTCTACTTGCCTAAGTATCCATTGATGCATAAAATATAGTGTAGTTTATTTTTTGCAATTATTGCTGCATGGATGGCCGCTTACTCCCATCTTTGCAGGATGGGGTCACCTAGAATCGCACCCAAACCCCACCCCTTAGCGCCCTTCCTACCAGTCCTCCTTCCACGCCCTTCACGCCCATCACGCCCATCACGCCAATTGCTCCATGATCGAGGCTCCCCTTTCACCCGTGACATCGACAGCCACTGCGTCTGCTTCCATACCGGTCAAACCCGTTTACTGGCAGGCCTGCATCGATCAACTCGCCAAAGAGCTGCCTGAGCAACAATTTCAAACTTGGATCAAACCCCTCTCGGCCCAAGTCGCCGACGATTTGTCCAGCGTCACCATTTTTGTCGCCAACCACTTCAAGATGCAGTGGATACGCACCCAGTACAGCGCACGGCTGGCCGTCCTGATGGAGCAGATCACCGGCCAGCCAGTTCAAGTGGAACTGGCGCTGGTGGCCCGTGACCCCGAAGTCAAACGCGTTCTGGCATCCCGCCCCACCTCGGTTCATGGCATCTTGTCAGAGGCAGAGCCAAGCCAAACCCACGCGCCCTTTCTCAATCGACTGAATGTCGCTTTGACTTTTGATGCGCTGATTGAGGGCAGCGCCAACCGCTTGGCTCGCGCTGCCGCCATGCACGTGGCTAACGCTCCAGGGCATCTGTACAACCCCCTGTTCATCTACGGCGGTGTGGGCCTGGGCAAGACCCATCTGATGCATGCTGTGGGCAACCAACTCATCGCCAACCGGCCCGATGCCAAGGTTTTGTACATTCACGCCGAGCAGTTTGTGACCGATGTCGTCAAGGCCTATCAACGCAAAGCCTTTGATGAGTTCAAGGCTTACTACCACTCGCTTGATTTGCTGCTGATCGACGATGTGCAATTTATCGCCAACAAAGAGCGAACACAAGAAGAATTCTTTAATGCCTTTGAGGCCCTGCTGGCCAAAAAATCGCACATCGTGATGACGAGCGACACCTACCCCAAAGGCCTTGCCCACATCACAGAGCGTCTGGTGTCACGGTTTGATTCTGGCCTGACGGTGGCCATTGAACCCCCAGAGCTGGAAATGCGGGTGGCCATTTTGATCACCAAAGCCCAGGCTGAGGGCATCGTCATGCCCGAGGATGTGGCATTTTTTGTGGCTAAAAACGTGCGATCCAATGTGCGTGAGCTTGAAGGTGCCCTGCGCAAAATTCTGGCTTTCTCGCATTTCAACCAAAAAGCGATCTCGATCCTCTTGGCACGCGAGGCCCTGCGCGACCTTCTGTCCATCCAGAACCGTCAGATTTCGGTAGAGAACATCCAAAAAACCGTGGCCGACTACTGCAAGATCAAAATCGCCGACATGTACTCCAAAAAACGCCCCGCCAATATCGCCCGGGCGCGTCAGATCGCCATGTACCTAGCCAAAGAACTGACCCAAAAAAGCCTGCCCGAGATCGGCGAACTCTTCGGTGGGCGCGATCACACCACCGTGCTACACGCGGTCCGCAAAATCAGTGCCGAACGCCAGCAAATCAGTGAGCTTAATCAGCAGTTACACGTGCTGGAGCAAACCCTGAAGGGATGACTTGCGCAGGATCATGGCGTGAGAAAATGGCGTACCTTGCAGAGCGGATGCCCCGGCCTTGGTTGCTTGGCCATCTGCGCGGCCCTTCTTGCCTTCAGGGTCCATGATCGTCTGCCGTGGCACTTCAAGCGGCGACACGTTTCCCCACCCATTTACCCCCAGAGGAACCAATGATTGTTTTTAAAGCTCCACAGGCCCAGGTTTTGTCCGCATTGCAGTCGGTTTCGGGCATCGTTGACCGCCACCACACTTTGCCTATTTTGACCAATGCACTCCTGCGCAAGACCGGTGAATCGATCGAATTCACCACCAGCGACCTTGAAATTCAGATTCGAACCACCGCCACGCTGGGCGGCGGCGAGGGTGACTTCAGTACCACCGTCGGCGCACGCAAGATGATCGACATTCTCAAATCCTTGCCCACAGACCAGTCTGTGTCGCTTGAGTCCGATGCCACCCGGTTGATCTTGAAAGGTGGCAAAAGCAAGTTCACCCTTCAATCCATGCCCGCTGAAGACTTTCCGCTGGTACAGGAATCTGCCGACTTTGGCCCGGTTTTCAGTGTTCCGCAAAAAACCCTCAGAGCGCTGATGCGGCAGGTGTCGTTTGCCATGGCGGTGCATGACATTCGCTACTACTTGAACGGCATTTTGTTTGTCGCCGAAGGCCAGCAGCTCAGTCTGGTGGCCACCGATGGTCACCGTTTGGCGTTTGCCGCAGCCACACTTGAGGTTGAAGTGCCCAAGCAGGAGGTTATTTTGCCGCGCAAGACGGTGCTTGAGCTTGAGCGCCTGCTGTCAGACAGCGACGGCGACATCGAGATGCAGTTTGCCAGCAACCAGGCTAAATTCAGCTTTGAGGGTCTTGAGTTTGTCACCAAGCTGGTCGATGGCAAGTTTCCGGACTACAACCGTGTGATCCCGCGCAACCACCAGTACGCCGTGACCTTGGGGCGCACGGCTCTTTTGTCATCGCTGCAACGCGCCGCCATTTTGACCAGCGACAAGTTCAAGGGCATCCGTCTCAATATGGACCCTGGCACACTGCGCGTGGCTGCTAGCAATGCCGAACAAGAAGAGGCCGTCGATGAGCTGGACGTTGATTTCAGCGGTGAAAGTATCGAAATCGGCTTTAATGTGACGTACCTGATCGATGTCTTGGCCAACATGAACCAGGACATGGTCACACTGGAGTTTTCGGACGGTAACAGCTCGGTGTTGTTCACCATTCCCGACAATCCCCATTTCAAGTACGTGGTCATGCCCATGCGTCTTTGATGTTCGCAGCCCCACCCCACGACTGTAGGCACGCTGCCTCTGTGGGTGTTCTCGTCACAAACCCGCGACGAACCCCTTGTTCTTGCGGGTTTGGTTTTTATAGCATACCGAACCAGCCATGACCGAAGCCCACATGCCGTCCCCATCGCGTGATCCCGTTCTCGCCAACCCCAATGACCCCATCACGCCCCCGGATGCCCTGACGCAAGATCAGGTTCATACCGGTGTTGGCTCGGAGGACAGTTCCAACTTTCAGCCCGTCATCGATGCCCACCAGGTGGGTGCATCCGAGGCCTACGGCGAAGGTTCCATCCAGATATTGGAGGGCCTTGAGGCCGTTCGCAAACGCCCGGGCATGTACATCGGCGACACCTCGGACGGCACAGGGTTGCATCATCTGGTGTTTGAGGTGGTGGACAACGCGATCGACGAGTCATTGGCCGGGCATTGCGACGATATTTTGGTCACCATCCACCCCGACAACTCGGTCAGCGTGGTCGATAACGGGCGGGGTATTCCCACCGGGGTCAAGATGGACGACAAGAACGAACCGCGTCGCAGTGCGGCTGAGATTGCCCTGACGGAGCTTCACGCTGGCGGCAAGTTCAACCAAAACAGCTACAAGGTCTCAGGCGGTCTGCACGGTGTGGGGGTGAGTTGTGTCAATGCGCTGTCCAAAATGCTGCGCCTGACGGTTCGCCGTGACCACAAGGTACATGTGCTTGAATTTAGCAAGGGCTTTGTGCAAAACCGGATCATCGACACCGTTGATGGCATCCTAGTCTCGCCCATGAAGGTGATCGGTGCCACTGAGCGTCGCGGTACCGAGGTTCACTTTTTGCCTGATGCCGAGATTTTTCAGCAAAACAACGATTTTCATTACGACGTTTTGGCCAAACGCCTGCGTGAACTGAGCTTTTTGAACAACGGCGTGAGGATTCGTCTCAAGGACGAGCGCACCGGCAAAGAAGACGATTTTTCAGGGGCCTGCGGCGTGCGAGGGTTTGTCACTTTTATCAACAAGGGCAAAACCATCCTGAACCCCCATATTTTTCATGCCTTGGGCGACCGCCAGAGCGACCAAAACACCAACATTGGTGTTGAAGTGGCCATGCAGTGGAACAGTGGCTACAACGAACAGGTGCTTTGCTTTACCAACAACATTCCGCAGCGTGATGGCGGCACCCATCTGACCGGTCTGCGAGCAGCCATGACGCGGGTGATCAACAAATACATCGACGACACCGAATTGGCCAAAAAAGCCAAGGTTGAGGTGACCGGCGACGACATGCGCGAAGGCCTGACCTGCGTGTTGAGCGTCAAAGTGCCTGAGCCAAAATTTAGCAGCCAGACCAAGGACAAACTGGTCAGCTCTGAGGTTCGCGGTCCGGTTGAAGACATCGTCAGCAAACTGCTGTTTGACTATCTGCAAGAGTGTCCAGTCGATGCCAAAATCATCGTTGGCAAAATCATCGAGGCTGCCCGTGCCCGCGAGGCCGCCCGCAAAGCCCGCGATTTGACCCGTCGCAAAGGGGTTTTGGACGGCATGGGCCTGCCCGGCAAACTGGCAGACTGCCAAGAGAAAGACCCGGCGCTGTGCGAAATTTACATCGTGGAGGGCGACTCTGCCGGCGGCAGCGCCAAGCAGGGGCGCGACCGCAAGTTTCAGGCCATCTTGCCCCTGCGCGGCAAAATTTTGAACGTTGAAAAAGCCCGTTACGAAAAACTGCTGACCAGCACCGAAATTCTCACCCTGATCACCGCCCTGGGCACCGGCATCGGCAAGGCCGGCGGCACCACGGGCAACGATGACTTTGATGCAGCCAAACTGCGCTACCACCGCATCATCATCATGACCGATGCCGACGTAGACGGCGCACACATCCGCACTTTGCTGCTCACGTTTTTTTATCGCCAGATGCCAGAGCTGGTGGAACGCGGCCACATCTACATCGCCCAGCCTCCGCTGTACAAGGTCAAAGCTGGACGCGAAGAGCTTTACCTGCAAGGTGCCGCAGACTTGGACAATTTTTTGCTGCGGATAGCCCTGGTGGGGGCCGCAGTCCACACCGGCGGCAGCGCAAACGCCTTGCTGGTTGGCGACACTTTGGCTGAACTGGCGCGCAAGCATCAGGTATCGCAGGCCGTGATAGCCCGTTTGGGGCATTTCATGGATGCGCCTGCCCTGCGGGCCATCGCTGACGGGGTGGTCATTAACCTGGATACCGTCGCAGAGGCCGCCCAATCGGCCGCAGCCCTACAGGCCGGTTTGCCCGATGCCTTGGTATCCAGTGAGTTCGATGTGCGCACGGACAAGCCCCTGTTGCGTGTCAGCAGGCATTTGCACGGCAACCTCAAATGCAGTGTGATCACCCAAGATTTTGTTCATGGGGCTGATTACGCCACCTTGTGCGAATCTGCCCAGACTTTTCGTGGACTGCTGGGCGCTGGGGCCAGGGTGACACGCGGCGAGGGTGAGCGTCAAAAAGAGCAAAAAGTGGGTGACTTTCGCGAGGCCATGGCCTGGTTAATCGCCCAGGCTGAGGCCAGCACCAGCCGCCAGCGCTACAAAGGTCTGGGCGAAATGAACCCCGAGCAACTGTGGGAAACCACCATGGATCCCGCCGTTCGCACCTTGTTGCGGGTTCAAATTGACGACACGATCGAGGCTGACCGGGTGTTTACGATGCTGATGGGCGACGAGGTTGAACCCCGCCGAGAATTCATTGAGACCAACGCACTGCAAGCCGGCAATATTGACATTTAGACACACGGTGTTGATGCCGACTGAAAATTGACCCATAGCGGGTTGCCAATTGGGTGGTGACTTGGGCGGTCATCGTGAGTGACAGATTGGATGTGATTTTTTCTGATCTACAAGCTATACCGTGCGCGGTCACAACTTGAGCTTTTTTTCGTTCAAGAAAACCTCAGACTCAACTTTAGACATTCGCGCCTACAGCCATCTGGCCTGTGCCTATCGTTTTCCATTTCTGTAAGACCTATCCATCCAAGTGTGTTGTATTGATCACGTCTCTCGTCAAGCAACATATTCTGTCGTGTCTTGGCTATCA
>CAIJOK010000091.1 GCA_903822205.1 uncultured beta proteobacterium
CCGTCGCACTGTGGCTGACCGATCATCAGATGAATCTGCGCGTCAAAACATCGGACGGCACACCTTATGTGCGACTGCCGCTGACAGCACACCCCAATATTATCCACACCAACGCGCTGCGTACCGACTGGAATAGTTTGCTGCCTGCCGATCAATGCAGTTTTGTGGTGGGCAATCCGCCGTATGTGGGCCGTCAATACCAAAACGCACAACAAAAAGAAGACATGGCACTGATATTTAATGGCATAGAAGGGGCAGGTGTGCTGGATTATGTGGCGGCCTGGTATGTTTGTGCGGCAGCTTATTTTTATGATATGACACCAACGCAACTGGCAAAGTTACCGACCGATGCGCTGCGTACTTCACTATCCATAGGGTGCGCTTTTGTATCGACCAATAGCATTACCCAGGGTGAGCAGGTTGGCATATTGTGGACATGGATGCTGAAGCAGGGCGTTCATATCAATTTTGCCCATCGTACCTTTCGATGGAGCAACGAGGGCCGTGGCGTGGCGGCAGTGCATTGCATCATTATTGGATTTGCATTGGACGACAGACCCCAAAAAGTCATCTGGAATTACCCCGATGTTAATGAAGTCAATGGCAAGCCTGATCGCAAAAAAGTTAAAAGAATCAACCCCTATCTCGTTAATGCGCCTGATGTTGTATTGCAAAAACGACGTACACCTATCAGTTCAGGGATGAGTGAGATGGTGTTTGGCAATATGCCAAACGATGGGGGGCATCTTTTACTTTCGCAACAACAGGCTGACAGCATTCGCAATAATGACCCCATTGCAGCCAAATATATTCATCAATTTTTGGGGGCGGATGAGTTTATTAACGGCCTGCCAAGATACTGCCTATGGTTAGTAAGCGTGACCGAGCAAGATCGCCTGGATTCTCCAGAATTGCAACAAAGAATCTCATCCGTCAGGGCCATGCGACTTGCCAGTTCCAGAGCCACAACGCAAAAGTTGGCCAATGTGCCACATCTGTTTGGTGAAATTCGACAAACTGACCAGCCCTATTTACTCATACCACGTGTATCGTCTGAAAATCGTCGGTTTGTGCCTACTGGCTACTTTGATTCGGAAGTGATCTGTGGTGATGCCAATTTCATGCTGCCCAATGCCACGCTTTATCAATTTGGCATACTCACATCGACCATGCACAATGCCTGGATGCGCTACACCTGTGGTCGGCTTGAAAGTCGTTATCGTTATTCGGTAGGTATTGTCTATAACAATTTTTCGTGGCCCGCACCGCCCAAAAAATCAAAATCCAAAACGGCTGTAACGCCCGTAGATACTGCACAGTCTGCTATTGCAACCATAGAAGCCAAAGCGCAGGGGATACTCGATGCCCGCACAGCTCACCCCGATAAAACCTTGGCGTGGCTGTATCACCCCGATACCATGCCAGATAACCTGAGCGCCGCCCATGCTGCACTGGATATTGCGGTCGATGCGGCATACAGCTATATCGGCAAACCTGACGATGCCAGCCGGGTGGCGTTTTTGTTCAAGGCGTATCAAAAGCTGACCCATCAACAAACTGCATCTGATGCCCGTGAATAGAGCATTGTTGATATCTCCTTTGTTATGGGTGTGATACCCTTTCGCCTGTATTTTTCTTGAAACGTTTTTACCCATGCAATTAGCCGAAACTTCCATTCGCCGTCCGGTCTTCGCCACCGTTTTATCGCTGCTGGTGCTATTGATCGGCGCGGTGTCATTCGACCGCCTGACCGTGCGTGAATATCCCAAAATTGACGAGCCTGTTGTGTCGGTCAGCACGATTTTTGCGGGTGCGTCCAGCGCCGTGATGGAAACCCAGGTGACCAAAGTGCTGGAAGACTCGCTGTCTGGCATTGAGGGCGTGGATGTGATCACATCGACCAGCCGCCAGGAGAGCAGCCGGATCACCGTGCGCTTTGCCTTGAGCCGTGATGCCGATGCGGCCGCCGCCGATGTGCGCGACAAGGTGTCCCGTGTGCGACAGCGTCTGCCCCAAGGCATCGACGAACCCGTGATCGCTAAGGTGGAGGCCGAATCCTTTCCGGTGATTTTTTTGGCAATCAGCTCTGACACGCACAGCGCGCTGCAACTCTCGGCCCTGGCCAACACGCTGATCAAGCCCGTGCTGCAAACCGCTCCAGGTGCCGCCGAGGTGTCCATCTTTGGTGAGCGCATGTTTGCCATGCGGATCAGCGTGGATACCGACCGGCTGGCGGCCTACCAATTGACGGTGCAAGACCTGGAAGACGCACTGCGTCGCGCCAACCTGGAGGTGCCAGCCGGTCGCATCGAGAGCACACAGCGCGAGTTCAACGTGACGACCGCCACCGACTTGCAACGGCCCGAGGAGTTTGAGGCCGTCGTGATTCGCAGCGTCAATGGCCAGACCGTTCGCATCGGCGACGTGGCCCATGCGGAACAGGCTCCGGTCGATGAACGCTCGTCTGTTCGCATCAATGGCCGCGATGCCATCGGCGTGGGGGTGATCAAACAATCGACGGCCAACCCCTTGGACTTGGCCCGTGGGGTGATGAACCTGCTGCCCAAACTGCAACGCGACCTGCCGCCCGGGGTGCAGGTCGAGGTTGCCAATGACAACTCGATCTTTATCGACCTGTCGATCAAGGCCGTGTTCAAAACCATCGTTGAGGCCACTGTGCTGGTGGCTCTGGTCATCTTTGTGTTTTTGCGCACCCTTCGGGCATCGCTGATCCCACTGGTCACCATTCCGGTGTCGCTGGTCGGCAGTTTTGCCCTGATGGCGCTGGCGGGATTTTCGGTCAATACCTTGACCCTGTTGGCGCTGGTGCTGGCGATCGGTCTGGTGGTCGATGACGCGATCGTCATGCTGGAGAACATCTACCGCCACATCGAGGACGGCTTGCCGCCTTTT
Organism: uncultured beta proteobacterium; assembly: GCA_903822205.1. Classification (GTDB taxonomy): domain Bacteria; phylum Pseudomonadota; class Gammaproteobacteria; order Burkholderiales; family Burkholderiaceae_C; genus Rhodoferax. Next base: position 2,914 of record CAIJOK010000091.1, read on the forward strand.
CAGGCCGCCATCAAAGGTGCGCGTGAGGTTGGCTTTGCGATCGTGGCGATGACCCTGACGCTGGTGGCCGTCTATGCGCCGCTGGCTTTTGCTCCCGGGCGCACGGGGCGCTTGTTTACCGAGTTTGCCCTGGCCCTGGCCGGTGCCGTGGTGGTGTCGGGTCTGGTGGCACTCACCTTGTCACCCATGATGTCGTCCTTGCTGCTGCGGCATAACCCCCACCCCACGTGGTTTGAGTCGCACATGGATGCGGTGCTGGACTGGGTGACGCGCAGCTACGTTGGGATGTTGGCGTGGACACTCAAGCGGCGCTATCTGGTGCTGCTGGTGATGCTGTGCAGTGCGTTGGTGTCGTGGTGGGCGTGGGGCGGTTTGAAGCGTGAACTGTCGCCGCTGGAGGACCGTGGCGTGGTGCTGGCACGCATCAATGCGCCGGATGGGGCCACGCTGGCTTATACCGACCGCTATGCCCGCAGCATTGAGCGGATCGCACAGGACTACCCTGAGTTTGACCGCATCTTTTCGACCATCGGCAACCCCACCGTGTCGCAGGGCAATATTTTCTTTAGAACCAAGCCCTGGCAAGAGCGCCATCGAACGACGCTGGAGATGGCACGCAGCATGACACCGCGTGTGTCGGCCCTGCCCGGGGTCAATGCCAATGTGATCACACCGCCGTCGCTGGGGCAGAGCTTTGGCAGCCGTCCCCTAGAGTTTGTCATCATCACGTCCGAGAGCTACCAAAATCTGTCGCAGACCGTGCGTGCTCTTCAAACCGAACTGGCCCAAAACCCCGGGTTTGTGCAGGTGGATACTGATCTGCGACTGAACAAGCCCGAGATCAAGCTGGAGGTGGACCGCGAACGTGCCACCGACATGGGGGTGAGTGTGGATGTGATCGCTCGGGCCATCGAGACGATGCTGGGGGGCCGCAAAGTGACGCGCTACAAGCGTGACGGCGAGCAATACGATGTGATCGTGCAGACGGCAGCCAGTCAGCGCGACACACCGGATGACATCGGCAAAATTTTTGTCCGTGGCAAGGGCGCAGACCTGATCCCATTGTCAGCGTTGGTCAAAATCCAAGAGGTTGTCGTGCCGCGTGAGCTGATCCACTTTGGGCAGCGCCGGTCCGCGTCGATCACCGCCAATCTGGCGGCTGATTATTCGCTGGGCGAAGCGCTTGACTTTATGGATGCCACGGCAAAAAAGATTTTGACACCAGGTTATGCCACCGATTTGAATGGCACCAGCCGAGAGTTCAAAAAATCATCCGAATCGCTGACGCTGGTGTTTGCGCTGGCGTTATTGTTTATCTTTTTGGTGCTGTCGGCACAGTTTGAGAGTTTTGTCGATCCGTTTGTGATTTTGCTCAGTGTGCCGCTGTCGATGGCGGGTGCGCTGCTGGCACTGAGAGTATCGGGGGGGACGCTCAATGTATTTAGCCAAATTGGCCTGATTACTTTGGTCGGGTTGATCACCAAGCACGGCATATTGATCGTCGAATTTGCCAATCAGTTGCGCGAGCAAGGCATGGACACCGTCAGCGCCATTCAGCAGTCTGCCGCGCAGCGCCTGCGTCCGATATTGATGACCACCGGCGCGATGGTGCTGGGGGCTGTGCCGCTGGCCATGGCCACGGGTGCCGGGGCCGAAAGCCGCCACCAGATTGGCTGGGTGATCGCAGGCGGTATGAGTCTGGGCACCTTGCTGACTGTGTTTGTGGTGCCCACCATGTACACGTTGCTGGCGCGCCGACAGGCTCCGGGGCCAAATCAAGAACTCGCGCAGGCTGTGGCGGCAGAGTGATTTCTGGAGGGCACAGGGTGGCTTCAATCACAGGGCCATTGGGATAAACTGATTTTTTGGCATGCAACAGAGGCAAACAACATGACACCTACTTTGGAAATGGTTGAAGCCCAGGCGCTGGCGCTTGGTGCAAGCGATCGGGCACGGTTGCTGGATAGATTAATCAGCACACTGGATAGCGATCCAACAATTGAGTCTGCCTGGATGGAAGAGGCACGGCGGCGCGATGCTGAAATAGATGCTGGTATTGTGATGCCAATTGCATTGGCTGACGCATTGACTACCTTGCGTAACGGTTTGTCGTGAATATCTGGGTTCATCCGGATGCGCTCGCAGACTTGGCCGATGCCAGGGACTACTACCGAAAGCAGGTGGGATTAAGTTTGTCAGCAAACTTTATTTTTGAATTTGAACGTACCACACATCTGTTGATGATGTATCCGGCTTTTGGTACCCCGAGTGTGGATGGTATTCGCAAGCAAACCATGCGACGTTTTCCTTACACAGTGGTTTACAAACTGATTGGCAATGAACTTCGTGTTTTGGCTGTAGCGCATCAAAGCCGAAAACCAGGTTTTTGGCGTGGGCGGCAATGACGCAATCAGGACATATACCTAGCGGATGAAATTGACCGCTGTTTGTCCATAGTTCCACCGTAAAGTCTATCTTGGCTGCACCAGCGCTGACAATCCAAACCTGCCACCGGCAGCAAAGCAGTCAGTTTCAACCTCAGAAAAATAAGTGCCATTCTGGCCGCCAACGCCCGTCTGTCCTGTATGTGTAGCTATCAAATTGGCAGATTTACACAGATCAGTGAAGGTTGGGGCAAATCATGGCAGGACTACGTTTGTAAGCGTTTAGACCCCCCCCCTCTTTTTTCAAATCCCCCCTAACCCCCCTTTGTAAAAGGGGGGAACAATGCGCCGCATTTCCAGAGTGGGTTAACCATTCTGATCCCCCCCCTTTGTCAGTTACTGACCATAAGTTTCATACGTATGTTTTGCTGTAAGTGGTTGCTTTATATGATGCGTCAGTTTGCTATACGTATATAATTTGTGATTCGTAATTTAAAAGGGGGGTTAGGGGGGATTTTGTTATTTGTTGCACAACATCACTTTGAATAGCACTCGATATTTTGTATGGAGGGTCGAAACGGTTACCTACGATTGGTCCATCAATTAAAGGTATATATCAAATGGGTGGTTGAACCATTCGCATATTGCACATCCATTGAGATGGGGGTCAATGTGTTGGTTGACGTGATACGATACCGATCCTGCTCTGTGTATGTCAACGTACCTGTAGCGTTATAACCTTTTGAAATCAAATTCATTATGGCAGTGTTGGCTGTATCCGATTCGACAACGTAGGTTGTCACACTTGTGCCATCAGGCGTTGTCTTTGTGTTGTTTTTGTATTTGGTACGGGTTCCAATTGTGCCCGTATCACCGACTTTTACCGTTGCCGGTATGACAGGTGGTGTCAAATAAACGCCGTAGCTAACACCAACGGTGTTATTGCCAAGGGGAACGTAATTGGTGTCGTAATAAGATGTTGAACTTTGTGCAAAGCTGGCAGGGGTGCAATTGGTGTATGTTCCTGTCATCGTGGATGTCGATGAAAAACCATTCACCCCTTCAAAAGTCGCCGCAGTATTGGCTGCAGAATCGCTGAGGTTACCGGAGCCAGAACAACTACCGGAAATTGTGAATGTTTTTGTGTAACCACTTGCTGCAAAAGATTTGTAACTTGCTTGCAGTGAAAAAGACGTTACCGATGCCACAGGACTTGTCACGGCTGGGCTTGTTTCACTGTCGCCCCCGCCCCCACATGCCGTCAGATAAACGGTTGCAAGCGAGATAAGTTAGGCCATACAAGTTCTTTATCATTGACCTAAAATTGTGAGATCAAATTCAACTATTCGTGTTTGGCTATAAAAACAACAGCTTACGATACTTTGAAAGTGACATCTTGAACAATTTTTTGGTAAATTAAATTATTGCATTCAATGCTAAATAACTTTCTTTTTCTGACTTAGCAAGAAAATTTCTATATTTCATGTTGAATCCATAAAGTTGGTTGCGATGGTCTTGAAATGAATATAAATTGTGTGCCATCTGCACAAATTATCCATCAATATGAGCATTGAAGACTGGCCCGAGCAAGGTGGGGCAACAGTCTGCTGTGGCGGGAGATGTTTGGGGATGACGGCTTTTTGGTGTCTGTTGCATGGGCGCGGGCACACCTCCAGAACAATGGTGCGTGGCAAATTCAAGAAAGTGAAGAAACACCCATGCCCAAAAAAAGTCCCTCACGCCGGATAGATCGCGCCCAAGACCCGTGGGCCACGGCTGCCGGTGACATTTTGCAGACGGCAGGGCACACGCCCAATCGCCTGATGTGCCAACCAGGCAAAAGCCGCAGCCTCTACCTGCATGGGGGCGATGCCGTGGGCCTGTGAGCTGGCAACGACCACACCGGGCAACAGCGCTTGTATTCGCTGCATCAGGTGGGCATTCAAAGCGCCACCTCCGCAGACGATCAACAGCCGGCTGTCCGGGGCATGTTGCAGCAGACTGGCGGCACAGGCGCTTGCGCTCAATTCAGCCAGTGTGGTCAAAACGTTGACAGGAGGCTGGTCAGCAAACGTGGCCAAGTGTCTGGCCAGCCAGTCGGGGTTAAACAGGTCACGGCCTGTGCTTTTGGGGGGCCGTCTGGCAAAAAAAGGGTCTGTCAGCAAGGCGCTTAACAGGTCGGCCACCACACGGCCCGTCGCTGCCAGATGGCCATCCTTATCAAAGGGATGACCAAAATGGCGCTGACACCAGTTGTCCATCAGAACATTGCCCGGGCCGCAGTCAAAGCCTATCAGATCATCGGCCAACTGCGGGCCAATGACGGTCAGGTTAGCGATGCCACCGATGTTGAGCACGGCGGTGGTCTGGCCAGACCGGCCAAAGACCGACTGGTGAAACACCGGCACCAAGGGAGCTCCCTGGCCACCGGCGGCCACGTCGCGGCTGCGAAAGTCTGCCACCACGGTGATGCCCGTTAGTTCTGCCAAGAGCGCAGGGTTAGCCAGTTGCAGGGTGTAGCCAGTGCCGTCGTGCATTTGTGGCTGGTGGCGAACGGTTTGGCCGTGTGCGCCGATGGCGGTGATGTGCGCTGCGCCTGGGTAAAACCGCGATAACAATTGACCGACCACATCGGCATAGAGGCGCATCAAGGCATTGGCGGCCAGGGCGGCTCGGTGCAATTCATTGCAGCCGCTTTGATTGAGCGCCAAAAGCTGCACCGCCAAAGGGGACGGGAGGGGGTGATGGGCGTGGTCCACAAGCTGAGGCAAAGCGCTACCCTCGGCGAGCCTGACGATGACACCATCGACACCGTCGAGCGATGAGCCGGACATCAGTCCGATGCAATGAGCAGCCATGGCGCAGCCAGGTTATTGGGCGCTGGCGGACTGTAGGCTGACGGCGGCTGAGAGGGCCAGACGGGTTTGTGCGGCAAGCCGGTTAAACGCGGGCTTGGCCCCGGCAGTGACGGGCGTGGTTTGATTTTGGTGGGCCAAAGTCAGGGGGTCGCAATGCTGGCCATCGACCCGAAACTCAAAATGCAGGTGGGGGCCGGTGGCCCAACCCGTCGAACCGACAGCACCGATGTTTTGGCCCTGACTGACCGACTGGCCCTGGCGAACGTTGATGCGGCTTAAATGGGCATAGACCGTGGTGTTTTTGGCATTGTGTTTGACGAAGATGACATTGCCAAAGCCGTTTTGGCTGCCTGCAAACACAACGGTTCCGTCACCGATGCTGCGAACGGACGTGCCTGTGGGGGCACCATAGTCAATGCCCTGATGGGCACGCATGGTTTGCAAGATGGGGTGCATGCGCATTTTGAAACCACTGGTGATGCGAGAAAACGCCATGGGTGATGCCAAAAAGGCGCGTCGCAGGCTTTGACCATCCAAGGTGTAATAGTTGCCCTTGTCGGCTGTGGGGCCGTTGGGCTGAGCGGGGTCTGCAAACCAGACCGCTTGGTAAGTTTTTCCTTTATTGACAAATTCGGCGCTTAAAACACGCCCGCTGCTTAAAGGCTCGCCGTCGGCCTCCAGGGTTTCATAGACGACGGAGAACCGGTCACCTTGGCGTAGAGCGCGGTGAAAGTCAATATCACCCGAAAAAATCTCGGCCAGTTGAGTGGCCACTTTGTCAGGTACCTTGGCCTCGTCAGTGGCGGCAAACAGCGAGCTGTGAATCATGCCACCGGCAAGCTTTGTCGATGACGTGAGAGGGGCGGTTTGCAGCAGGGACTCAAAGCCCTGATGGGCAGTGCGCCGAATCACCAGGCGTTTGAACTGAAGGTCAGCGTCAGCCGCCGTCCAGCGGGCGGTTAATTGCTTGAGGCGCTGGCCGTCCTGGGTGACCACACTGACCAGGCGACCCCTTTGGCCCAGCAACAATTGCTGGGCGTTTTTGTCGCGGCGCAAAAAGGCCGCAGCCTGGGCATCGTCCACACCCAAGCGTCTGAGCAGGGTATCGGCGTTGTCACTGGATCGGGTGGTGTCGGTGCGGTAGAGCGACAGATCAGGTGACAGGACATCTGCTGGATGAGCGGGCAACGGCTGTACGGATTCGATCACATCCTGTACTGGGATGTTGGCGGCATCAGGGGCCAGCGTGGCGACAGCATAAGCGCCGCCGCCGCCACCTATCAGCAGGGCGAGCATCAAAGCGGTGAGGTGTTTGGGGTAATGTGTTAGCCAGTGGAAGGCAAGGTCAGATCGGTCAGAGATGGAAAAGGTCATCAGGGGATATCCAAGCGAAAGTCATGGCGATGTTGCAAGAATGCAACCAATTAGCCCCATGTGCACCTTCTTTGGCGCAGAGCATCGGGCTTGTCAGGTGGGTTCAAGTATAAACCGCCGTCATTTTTAGCCTCCCAAAACACCATGTCTCACGCCAAAACGCCGGTATTTCCTGTCACAGATCGTGTCCGTGAGGCCTTGGCCATCACCCTGCGCGGGTGCGCTGAACTGATCCAAACTGACGACTGGACGCAAAAGCTGGCCCGGTCTGAGGCGACCGGTGTGCCCCTGCGCATCAAGCTGGGGCTTGACCCCACGGCACCTGACATTCACCTGGGGCATACCGTGGTGCTGAACAAACTGCGCCAACTGCAAGACCTGGGCCACAAGGTCATTTTTTTGATCGGTGACTTCACGTCGCTGATCGGTGACCCATCGGGGCGCAACACCACGCGACCGCCCTTGGGACGTGAACAGGTTGAGGCTTTTGCGCAGACCTATTACCGACAGGCTGCGCTGGTACTGGACGCGGCCCGCACTGAGATTCGCTACAACAGCGAATGGTGCGATGCCCTGGGGGCGCGTGGCGTGATCGATCTGGCCGCCCGCTATACCGTGGCGCGCATGATGGAGCGCAATGATTTTCATGATCGCTTGTCTGCCGGCCACGCCATCAGCGTGCATGAGTTTTTGTACCCGTTGCTGCAAGGCTATGACTCTGTGGCGCTCCAAAGCGACCTGGAACTAGGCGGGACGGATCAAAAGTTCAACCTGCTGATGGGCCGCCATTTGCAGGCCGACTATGGTCAAGAGCCTCAGTGCATCTTGACCATGCCATTGCTGGAGGGTCTGGACGGTACTTGCAAAATGTCCAAGAGCAAGGGCAATTACATCGGCATCACCGAAGATGCCAATACCCTGTTTGCCAAGTGTTTGAGCATTTCTGACACGCTGATGTGGCGCTGGTACGAACTCTTAAGTAGGCAAAGTGAGTCAGCCATTGCGGCCATTCGGGCTGAGGTGGCGGCAGGTCGCAACCCCAAAGATGCCAAAGTGGCACTGGCCAAAGAGATCACGGCGCGTTTTCATTCACATGCGGCGGCAGCCGCAGCAGAGCAGGACTTTATCAACCGCACCCATGGCGGTGTGCCTGACGATGTGTTGGATATGTCCTTGCCGATAGGGCAGGGCGGGACACCGGTGGGCATCGCTGCATTGCTCAAGCAGTGCGGTCTGACGGCCTCCAACGGCGAGGGCTACCGCTTGATCGACGGTGGCGGAGTGCGGGTGAACTCTTGTGTGGTCGGTGACAAGGGGCTAAGGCTAGGCGCAGGCACGTATGTGCTGCAAACCGGCAAGCGCAAATTTGTCCGTGTGACCTTGGCTTGATCTGCATAAATTCTAATAAATAAAGTACATCATGTTATTTTGTAAAATGGATGCTAACGCACGTCTTTAGAGCATAGCATGCTATCAATTTGTTATTGATTTGTGTATTTAACTTATTTAAAATGATTTAGAATGGTTCAGAATGGTTCAGAATGATTATTAGATCACATAAGATCGCATCAGAAGGCAGTAAAAAGTAAGTCAAACATTAAGTCAAACATTAAGTAAAACATTAAGTAAAACATTAAGTCATACATTAGACTTTATTGGGAACCTATTCTTTGATTTTGCTAACTTGTTGATTTTCCTACAATCGCAGGTAGGTTTCCAATAATGTCTATTAAGTCAAACATTAAGCCATTTTGAATATCGCCGTGAAAGTTCTCAAAATCTACCAGGATGAACTGGCCAGGCACGGCCACAGCGCAGACCCTGCACAGTTGGCGGCTGTGTCTGCACTGGACAGTTGCGCCCGTGAATGGACCCGGTTTAAGGCCCTTCGATCCAACCGATTCAAAAAGTTGATCCACCACCCGCCGGTGCCGCGCAGCATTTATTTGCATGGTGCAGTAGGGCGTGGCAAGAGTTTTGTCATGGACTGTTTTTATGCGGCAGTGCCGCTCAAACGCAAGGTGCGCCTGCATTTTCATGAATTTATGCAAGGTGTTCACCGTGAGTTATCAGCCCTGCAAGGCACTGCCAACCCCCTGGACCGACTGGCTTTGCATATCGCCCACAAGTACAAGCTGGTGTGTTTTGACGAGTTTTGCGTGACAGACATCACCGACGCGATGATCTTGCAACGGTTATTGGCGGCATTGTTTGCCCACGGTGTGGGGCTGGTGGCCACGTCCAATGTCAGGCCAGATGACCTTTATCTGGACGGCTTGAACCGCGAGCGGTTTTTGCCGGCGATCGCCATGATCAAGTCGCAGTTTTTAGTGATCCATGTGGACCACGGTATTGATTACCGCATGGATTGCCTCAACGACACACCAACGGGCATCCAAGCGCCAGAGACGGTGTATCACACCCCACTGGGTGACAGGGCCCATGCTGCCATGCAGGCAAATTTTGATCGCTTGGCGCGCCTGCCTGATGAAAACCCCACGCTGACGATTGAGGAACGCACCCTGACCGCCCTTCGTGTGGCCGGTCGTTTGGTCTGGTTCGATTTCAAAACGCTGTGTGACGGGCCAAGGTCACCCCAAGATTACCTGGCCATTGCCGAGCGGTTTGACGTGGTGCTGCTCAGCGATATTCCCGCCCTGTCGCCCTGGATGTCAGCGCAGGCACGCCGCCTGACCTGGCTGGTCGATGTGCTCTATGACCGGCACGTTCGGCTCTTCTTGTCTGCGGCTGTGCCCGCTGCGCAGTTGTACCTTGGTGGGACGGATGGATCTCATGGGCCTCATGGGCATGTTGCAGCAGAGTTTTTGCGCACCGTATCGCGTCTGCACGAAATGCAGTCCCTGCGCTATCTGATACAGGCATCCGGGGTATCCAACCGATGCCGTCCGGTCAGTCAGAATGCTTTGTCCTTGTCGCGCTAAGGCATGAAAACACCTTGGATCTGGGCAGCAGCAGGGCTGCTCAATGCCTGTGGTGGTGGCCAAGATGGGCAGCCCACAGGGGTCTCTGCTGCGGCATCTGGCAATGTGTCTATGCCCACAACTGTTTCCACATCGGTGGCTGCCAGTCTGTGCCAGACGGAGGTAGGGGGTAATTTGCTGCAAGGGGTGGTCACGAGTGTTCACGATGGCGACACCCTGACCCTGACGGTGGCAAACACCACCTACAAAATCAGGCTGGACAGCATGGACGCGCCCGAGCTTGAGCAACCCTTTGGCAGCCTGTCACAGGCCGCTCTCTCCAGCGTTGTGCTGGGCAAAACCGTGCGGGTGGCCTACGCCAAAACAGACCTTTACGGCCGCATCGTGGGCACGGTGTTTACCGACAGTTGCCAATACGTCAATCTGGGACAAGTGCAGTCGGGCATGGCGTGGTTTTACAGGGCTTACCAGTGTGAGCTAAGCGCCAACGTTCGCAGCCAGTTTGTGCAAGCCCAAAACGCGGCATCGTCTGCACACATGGGCTTATGGTCGCAAACCAACCCCACCGCGCCTTGGGTATTCAGAAATGGCTTTGACCCTGCTGTACCCACCTGCACCAGCGACGCTGCCACGGTGGCGACAGTGACGTCCTCTACCCGGGCCGTCGTCTGCGCCCAGGTGTGGGTCAAGCCCTATGTTCGTACAGATGGCACACAAGTCAGCGGCTATTGGCGCAACAGCGCGGGATGCACCTGAGCGCTTGTGGTGGCGCGGTGGGTCACCCCTAAAATGAAAAGATGGCTACCCACCCCACCTTACCCCATCCCAACCCAACACATGCGACCGTGCAAGACGACGCAGAGACGGGCGACACTGCCGTGCTTGAGCGCCGCCCTCAAAAAACACCCCCTCCGCGGATGTACCAAGTGGTGTTGATCAACGATGATTTCACGCCGATGGAGTTTGTCGTGATGGTGATTCAGGAGTTTTTTGGCAAAGACCTTGAGGCCGCCACCCGCATCATGTTGCGGGTTCACATCGACGGCAGGGGGGTGTGCGGTATTTATTCTCGCGACATCGCTGTCACCAAGGCAGATCAGGTGATGGATGCAGCAGGCAGGGCCGGCCACCCGCTACAGTGCGTCGCAGAGCCTGCGGGTTAAACCCTGTGCAGCTCACCGTCGCGCTGTGCGCCTGGCGGTTCTTGCCGGCAAAGAATGGACCGCATGCGACGCAGGGGCGGTTTTGTTCCGAAGACTGGCAGCGGCGCGTACCGGCAGATACAACATGACGGACTGCCCTGGTTTGAACGCTGCGGCTTGTTCCACCTTGTTCCATTCAGCCACACTTTGACGGCTGACCCTAAAGCGTTGTGCCAGACTGGCCACCGTCTCTTTTTTGCCAGCTCTGACCATGATCTTTTTAAGCACCACATCAGGGGCCAGCGACAGGTGGCCGTTGTCAGCGATGTGTTCGGTCACATCCGTTTCAACCCCCGCAAAGCGCCGTACCACCAGGGTTGATCCAGCCCGTATCAGCATGCGGGGCGGAATTTGATTGACGCTGCGAAATTCGGCTTCGCTCATGCCCGCCCGTTTGGCGGCCTGTGCACAGTTCATCGTGACAGGCGCAATCCACGCGGTCCAGGTGGCCAGAGGCTCGCCGCTGTAACCTGCTAGGTTGCGGATAAAACGCTCGGCGTTGTCCCAGGGCAGCAAAATCTGCGGCGTACCGGCGGCCAGCAACACGGGCTTGGTGGCCGATGGGTTGAGCGCCTTAAAGTCTTCCAAAGACACCTCGGCCAGCCCTGCGGCCACCCGCACATCCATGTCACGCACGATATCGACAGTCTGAAAGTAAGGGTGGTTGCCTATCTGCGAAAGCTTGATGCGAAAGGATTCAGGGGCTGCCACAATGTTTTTGACGGCTTGCAGCTTGGGCACATAAAACCGTGTTTCCATGGGCATACTCAGGTCTGAATAGGCCGTGCTGGCCCCTGTCTGTAGCGCTTTGGCGACGGCCTTTTGCACGCGGCCCTCGCCCCAGTTGTAGGCGGCCAGCGCCAATTGCCAGTCGCCAAACATGCCGTACAGTTTTTGCAAATAATCCAGTGCCGCGCGCGTCGAAGCCAAGACATCGCGCCGGTCATCGCGAAACATGTTTTGTTTGAGTTCAAAGGTCTTGCCGGTGGCCGGCATAAACTGCCACATGCCGGTGGCCTGGGCGCTCGATACGGCCTGGGGGTTAAAGGCGCTTTCAATGAATGGCAGCAAAGCCAGTTCGCTGGGCATGTTGCGACGCTCAAGTTCTTCGACGATATAAAAAAGATACTTGCGACCTCGCTCGGTCATCCGATCGACATAGTCGGGGCGGCTGCTGTACCACATCTCACGCTCACGCACCAAGTCATTGTCCAGATCAGGCATGGCAAATCCCCGCCTGATGCGGTCCCACAGGTCTGTGGGCGGCTGCAGCGGATGTACGTTTTGAGAACCCAGCCGCGTGGTGGACAGGGGCTTTAGACCGATGGCGGGGTCTTGGCGTGGGGCGGCAGCACCAGAACTGGCACGAACGGGGCCGACAGCCACAGAGGGTGGCATCCCCCCATCGGGGCGCACAGGCCCTGTCTGGGCACAGGCCACAAGCCAGAGGGTCAAACCCAGAGCAAGGTATCGGGTGAGAGCCTGGGCCGACCGGCGGGTCAATAGCGTCGAAAAAGTCATCACAAAGTAGTTGCTCAAAATTGATCTTTCAGGGTGCGCAGCGCGGCAAACACACTGACGGGGTCAGGGTTTGCTGCACAACGCAGTTGCATTGCCGGTAGCACAGCCGATACCACTGCCGGCTGGTGCGTTCGCAAAAATGGGTTGGTTGATTTTTCAAGGCCCAGGGTGGATGGCAAGGTGGGCAAGTGGCTGGCACGCCGTGCCAGTGCCCAGGCCAAACGGTCGGCAACATAGGCATTTTCAGGCTCAAGCCAATGTGCAAACCTTAAACCATCCACAGTGTATTCATGGGCAGAGCACACCCGGGTGGCATCAGGCAAGGCCGCCAGACGTGTCAGAGAGGCCAGCATTTGCGCCGGTGTGCCTTCAAACAACCGGCCACAGCCCGCGCCAAACAAGGTATCACCACAAAACAGCAGGGGTTCATCATCGTCACAGGGGCCAAAATAAGCGATGTGATCTGCCGTGTGACCGGGGATGTGCATGACAGCAAAGCGGTGGCCCAGGGCCTGCACAATGTCGCTGTCATGCAAACCAATCCAAGGGCAGGGCAGGGGGGGCAGACCCGCAGGGCCATAGACGGCTGCACCCGTGGCCTGCTGCAAATCAGCCACACCGCCTGTGTGGTCTGTGTGGTGGTGCGTCACTAAAATGGTCGATAAAACCAAGCTGTCATGCCGCAAAACATCCCATACCGGCCCTGCGTCGCCGGGGTCAACCACCAACGCATGGCCCTGGTCATGCAGCAGCCAGATGTAGTTGTCACGCAGGGCGGGCAGTGGAATTAAGGTCATGAGCGCTCAAATTATAGAAATGCACCCTTGGCTGGCATCGCCGCCCGGCCAGTACCTGCTGGCGTGGGAACAGGCCCACATCAACGCCGCCGTTGCCAATATTTTTGGTTTTCATGCCCTGCAACTGGGCCTGCCTGAGCTGAATGCCTTGGCTGCCAACCGTATGCCCCACCGCTGGTTGGCCACTGAGCATCTGTCGCCACAGTCCGCCCTGGTCACATACTTTGCGGCCTTGCCCTTTGCGGCCAACAGTCTGGACATGGTTGTTCTGCCCCATACCCTTGAGCTAACCGTCGACCCCCATGCCACCTTGCGTGAGGTTCATCGGGTGCTGGTTCCTGAGGGCCGTGTCGTGGTCAGTGGGTTTAATCCGGCCAGTCTGTGGGGTTTTCGCCAGCGTCGTGGGCATCTGTACCAACGTCTGGGGTTTGGGTCTTTGTTTTTGCCGCAGGCCGGAGACTTTATTGGCTACCTGCGGCTGCGAGACTGGCTGCGGCTGCTCAGTTTTGAGATCGAGGTCGCACAGTTTGGCTGCTACCGTCCGGCCCTGTCCAATGCCCTTTTGCTGCAAAGGTTTGGTTGGATGGACATTCTGGGACAGCGCTGGTGGCCAATTTTGGGCGCGGTCTATTGTGTGGTGGCCGTCAAGCGCGTGTGCGGCATGACACTTTTAAGCCCCGGCTGGAAGTCCCCGGGCATCCTGGCCAACGCGCCTGTCTCCGTGGCCAACAAAGCGGTGGTGACTCACGTTGACATACAGCGCCGAACATGATGCATCAAAAGTGATGATGGGAATGGAAAAGTCGCAAACCCGTCACGTCTGCAGGGCTTACAGACCGCGTTTGGACAACTTTGGCATGGATTTCGTACCCAGCACGACCTTGTATGTCAATGTGAGACACCACCCAAAATCCTGCAAGCACGGACGATCAAAAGGCCGCCCCTTCCCGCCAAATTGCCCTATTTGTCACAGCGCGTTTGCAACGCACCACTATAGAAATCAACAATTTACAAATTTAACTGTCGAACCCGGGGGGCATTTCACGTTGTAGAATGGTTTGCGTAGCGTTTCTGCCCGTCTGGGTCTTGGTCTTGGTTCTTGTCGGCAGATATTGCCCAGTGACTGTCCGAGGGAGGGCGCTACGTTTTGCGTTGCATCCTGAGTGCAACACGACACGGGTTCAGGCGATGTGCCGACACACTTTGCCTTGCAGCCACTTTCTCAAACATTTCAAGGTTTTTCAAAATGAAGAATAGACTTATCGCATCCTTGGCGGCCATCCTGCTTTTGCCTGTGTTTGCCCATGCTGAAGCCTCCTGCTCGTCCCTTGTGATCACAGGCCATCCGGTCTATATGCCCGTTTCCTGGGCGGCCAATGGCAAAATAACGGGCGCGGCACCCGAACTTGTCACCGCAGTTGCCGGCGAACTGGGTGTCACGGCAGTCACTTCCAGAGACTACGGATCATGGGAAAGTGCCCAAGCGGCGGTCAAAAACGGTGAGGCTGATGTCATCTTCGGTATCTACAAGAACGATGACAGGATGCGTTGGCTTGATTACGTCGAACCACCCTTCATGATGGATCCCGTTTCGGTTGTCGTGCGCCACGGTGAGGGTTTTGCGTATGCCAAATGGGACGACCTGAAGGGCCGGAAAGGTGTGACCAATGTCGGCGAGAGCTTTGGCAACAAGTTCGATAGTTTCGTGGCGACCAGCCTGACAGTGGCGCGTGCCCAAGGGGTCGAAAAGGCTTTTGAGGCTTTGGTGAACAAGAGCGCCGACTACCTGATCATTGGCCTTTACCCCGGTCAAATCGCAGCAAAGAAGCTTGGCATCGCAGCAAAAGTGGATTTCCTGCCCAAAGAGATCGATTATTTTGAAATGTACATTGGGTTTTCAAAGAAATCGAAGTGCAATGCGCTGAAGTCGAGCTTCGCAGACAAGCTGAAAAATAAAGTCGCGCAGGGCCATGTCAAACCTTTGTTGAATGCTGCGCAGAAACGGGCCGAACAGTAAAACTGTCAGTTCAAACCTTTATGCCCCCCACTATCCCTTCCATTTCTCTTGACGGCGTGTCTGTCGTCCCCGTTGCCAACGTTTATTTTGACGGCAAATGCATCAGCCACACCATCACACTGACGGATGGCAGCCGCAAATCGATTGGGGTGATTCTGCCCGCCACCCTGACGTTTCAGACAGATGCACCCGAGATCATGGCGTGTGTGGCCGGCAGTTGTGAGTACAAACTGCCGAACAGCGATGTCTGGCAGGTCTCTGAGGCGGGTCATTCATTTTGCATTCCGGCCAAGGCCAAGTTTGAGATCCGCGTGACTGCTCCGTACCACTACATCTGCCATTTTGGATAAACATCATGGCCACTATTTTGCAGTCCGTTCCCATAGGCCAAAGGGTTGGCATTGCCTTTTCAGGCGGTCTGGATACCAGCGCCGCGCTGCACTGGATGAAGCTGAAGGGTGCTTTGCCCTACGCCTATACCGCGCATCTGGGCCAGCCCGATGAGTCAGACTACGACGACATTCCGCGTAAGGCGCTGCAATACGGTGCCCTAGCAGCTCGTCTGATCGACTGTCGTACCCAACTGGCCGCAGAGGGCCTTGCCGCTTTGCAAAGCGGCGCTTTTCACATCGCTACCGCCGGTGTGACTTACTTCAACACCACGCCTATCGGGCGGGCCGTGACCGGTACCATGCTGGTGTCTGCCATGAAGCAAGACGGTGTATCCATCTGGGGCGATGGCAGTACCTTCAAAGGCAACGACATTGAGCGTTTTTATCGCTATGGCCTGCTGACCAACCCCGCCCTTCAAATCTACAAACCTTGGTTGGACCAGGCTTTTATTGACGAGCTGGGCGGGCGGTCAGAAATGTCGGCGTTTATGACGCAACATGGTTTTGGCTACAAAATGAGCGCTGAAAAGGCTTATTCGACAGACTCCAACATGCTGGGGGCCACGCACGAGGCCAAAGACCTTGAGCAGCTTCACTGTGGCATCAAAATCGTTAGCCCCATCATGGGGGTGGCTTTTTGGCGGGACGACGTACAGGTCAAAGCGGAGACGGTGTCTGTTCGTTTTGACGAGGGCAGGCCTGTGGCGCTCAATGGCGTTGAATACCCCGACTTGGTCAGCTTGATTCTGGAGGCCAACCAAATCGGTGGTCGCCATGGTCTGGGCATGAGCGACCAGATCGAAAACCGCATCATCGAGGCCAAAAGCCGTGGCATCTACGAAGCCCCCGGTTTGGCTCTGCTGTTTATTGCCTACGAACGTTTGGTGACAGGCATCCACAACGAAGACACGATCGAACAATACCGCGACAACGGTCGCAAACTGGGCCGCCTTTTGTACCAGGGCCGATGGTTTGACTCGCAAGCCATCATGTTGCGTGAAACCGCCCAGCGCTGGGTGGCACGGGCCATCACCGGAGAGGTCACGCTAGAGCTTCGCCGTGGCAATGATTACTCTTTGCTTGACACCGTGTCGCCTAACCTTAGCTACCAGCCCGAACGTCTGACCATGGAAAAAGGTCAGTCCGTGTTCTCACCCGCTGACCGCATTGGCCAACTGACGATGCGCAACCTGGACATTGCTGACACCCGTGCAAAACTTGGCATCTACGCCAGCAGTGGCTTGTTGTCGCTGGGCCAGGATGGCGACTTTTTGGGCTTAAACCTCGACGGTAACAAGTAACCCTGGTGACCGCACGTCATGGCATCCTCGTTGCATTTTTTTACCAGGCACTGACCCACTGTGAAGCGCTGAGCGGTCGCGCATGGATACCTTGTGACCTGATGCCGTGGCCCAGCGACAGGCTGCTTAAGAGCACGCAGTGTCCGGTGGCAAAATGCCCGCAGATCGTTGGGTCGTGAGCAAACTGTGTTTCAATCCAAATTCACCCTTGCCTTTGCTGGCGCACTACGCTCCATTCTCTGACGTTCTTTGATCTTGATCACCCATTCCATGTCTCACGTCGAATCGACCGAATCCACCCTGTCCACACTGCTTGAAAAGCAGGGAATCAGGCCCAAGCTTTTGGTGGTCGATGATCAGCCCATCAATATTCAGGTGATGTATCAGATTTTTGCAGCGCAATACCAGGTCTTTATGGCCACCAGCGGTGCGCAAGCCCTTGAACATTGCCGTACCACCCCACCTGACCTTGTGCTGCTCGACATCGTCATGCCCGGCATGGATGGTTTTGAAGTCTGCGCCGCGTTGCGGGCTGACCCCACCACCTGTGACATCCCAGTGATTTTTGTGACGGCCCACACCGATGCCGCCCAAGAGACCAAGGGCCTTGAGGTCGGCGCTGTGGACTTTATTTCTAAGCCCGTCAACCCTGCAGTGGTGC
The DNA here is from genome assembly GCA_903822205.1 of uncultured beta proteobacterium. Taxonomy (GTDB): domain Bacteria; phylum Pseudomonadota; class Gammaproteobacteria; order Burkholderiales; family Burkholderiaceae_C; genus Rhodoferax. The sequence goes on from CAIJOK010000091.1 coordinate 20,363, forward strand.
GTGCTCGTGTCAAAACCCAACTGACCCTCAAGTTTCAATCTGACTTGCTGCGCAAACTGGTCTTTTTGGACGGTCTGACAGGGGTTTTTAATCGGCGTTACTTTGATCAGCAATGGTCCATCGAAATGGCGCGCTCCATCCGATCCAAATCGCCCTTGGCCCTGATCATGCTGGATGTTGATTTTTTTAAACGCTACAACGACCTGTATGGTCATCAGTGCGGTGACGACTGCCTGCGCCGCGTGGCGCTGACCCTCAAGGCCAGTCTGCGTCGCCCAGCCGACCTCGTGGCTCGCTATGGCGGTGAAGAATTTGCCTGTATCTTGCCTGAAACCACCTTTGAAGATGCCATGCAGATGGCCAGCGACCTTGAAGCGAATGTGCGCCTGTTAGCGATCACCCACGAACACTCCGATGCTGTGGGAGTGGTCACCATCAGTCTGGGTGTGGCAGGGCGCAGTGCAAAGGCAAGTTGTGACAAGGATAGCTTGTTGGCACTGGCCGATGCACAGCTTTATCTGGCCAAACACGCCGGACGCGCATGCGTTCGTGGTGAACAAATCACCCACAGCGGGGGCGCTGCCTGACGGCATGCAAGCGACATGCACCAGGTGTTTTGTTTGGCATGAATACGAATCTTTTAACGATTCTCAAAACTGTGATGGGCAAGGTGGTCAAGTGGCTATTAGGCTGGCTGCCGCGCAGGCTGGAGCTGCAAATCATGCTGCTGACAGTTGTCTGCCTTGTCACAGCCATCTTGCTTTATGGTTTTCACATCGCCAGCATACAAACCGCCGATGCCAAACGCACCATCACCGCCCAGATGCGTGCCCTGGCGCTTAACTTGGCCACCATAGATGCACACTTTTGGTTGTCGGGTGAGACCGCACGCATTGAGACCCTGACCCTGCAAACTGCCACTGTGAATGGCATCTATTCCGTGCTGGTCACCGATACCTTGGGTCAGCCCATGATGGAAGTGGTCAACCAAAACGGCATCTGGTCGCCCCGTTATGGACTTACCAAGGCGATGGTTCCAGACAGTCGTGCACCCGATGCGACGTTTGATATCACCCCGTTTAACCCCGAACAGGTTGATTATTTGGCGGGCCGCAGCGGCACGATGTCGGCGTGGCATCGCATCATTGGCCCGCCAGCGCTAGGTTGGGTGCGGGTGAACTACCGTCTGGACACTTTTGAGCAGATAGCCGCCAACATCCGGCTTCAGGCCTTGCAGGACATTTCCCTGGCCACCGTCATCACACTGCTGCTGTTTAGTCTGTTGCTGCGGCCCAGAATGCGTTCATTGCGTGCAGCCACAGAGTTTGCCAGTACGCTGGGCCAGCATCGTGGCAACCTGCTGACTGTGTCGCGCAGCACGTCCGAGATCGAGGCGCTGGGCTTGGCCCTCAATGTCGTGGCCGAGCGGCTGGAGCTTCAACGCATCGACATCCAGAACCAGCAATTTGCGATTGACCAGCACGCCATTGTCAGCATCACCGATCTACAGGGCAACATCATCTACGCCAACCAGCGTTTTTGCGATATCAGTGGCTTTAGCCGGGACGAACTGCTGGGCCAAAATCACCGCGTTGTCAAGTCTGATGAACACCCCGCCGCTGTGTTTGAAGAACTCTGGCGCACCATCACGCACGGCCAGGTTTGGCGCGGTGAGATCAAAAATCGCAAAAAAGATGGCGAATACTACTGGGTCAATGCCACCATCGTACCCCTGATGGGCTATGACGGCTTGCCCCATCAGTACATCGGCATTCGCACTGACATCACGGCCAACAAAGATCTGGAGAAATCACTTCAGACCGCCAAAGACCAGGCTGAGGCTGCTACCCTGGCCAAGGGCCAGTTTTTGGCCAACATGAGCCACGAAATTCGCACACCGATGAATGCGATTTTGGGCATGCTTCACCTGATGCACCATACTGACTTGTCCAAACGCCAACTGGATTACGTCAACAAGGCTGGGGGCGCTGCCCAGTCCTTGCTAGGACTGATCAACGATATTCTGGACTTTTCAAAGATCGAAGCCGGAAAGATGGTGCTTGAGGTTCGGGACTTTCGGCTTGACAAACTGCTGCGAGACCTGTCGGTGATCGTGTCGAGCAACGTGGGCAACAAACCCCTTGAGGTTTTGTTTGACATTGACCCGCAAACCCCCAAATGTTTGGTGGGCGACATTTTGCGTTTGCAGCAAGTGCTGATCAACCTGTGTGGCAACGCCGTCAAGTTCACTGCCAACGGAGAAGTTGTCATCAGCGTCAAGGTGTTAGCCCTGGTCGATCAAGCAGTCACCCTGCGTTTTGGGGTGAGGGACACAGGCATCGGCATTTCACCCGAAAACCAGGCACGCATTTTTGACGGGTTTTCGCAGGCCGAGGCCTCAACCACACGCCGCTTTGGAGGAACGGGTCTGGGCCTGTCGATCAGCCGCCGACTGGTCGCCCTGATGGGGGGTGAGCTTTCATTACAAAGCGCTCCTGGCCAGGGCAGTACTTTTTCATTCATCATCAGATTGCCCACAGGGGCCGATCCTGCCGAGGACAGTCCGCCCATGCTACCGCCTGAACAAGCCCTGGCGGCCCACCTGTCGGTGCTCGTGGTCGATGACAACCCTACAGCCCGTCAGCTTTTGGTGATCATGGCCCAGTCTCTGGGCTGGCACGTGGACGTTGCCACAGACGGCCCACAGGCCCTCGCTCTGGTGCAAGCTCGGGCGGGCAACCCTTACCAGGCCATTTTTGTCGATTGGCAAATGCCCGGCATGGATGGCTGGGAAACCATCATCCGCCTACAGGCTCTGCCGTCGCAATCACCTGTGGTGGTGATGGTCACGGCACATGGTCGCGAAATGCTTAACCAACGCAGCGCTGACGACCAGGCCCGTTTGCACGGCTTTTTGGTCAAACCAGTGACAGCCTCCATGATGTTTGATGCCGTGGCCGATGCCCTGGCCTGCCGTGCCCTGCCGCCTGGGTCACCCCCCGCACCGCAGTCCCATGCGCAACCCTTGCGGGGCATGCACCTGCTGGTGGTTGAAGACAACCTTGTCAATCAGCAAGTGGCCCAAGAAATGCTTGAATCCGAAGGCGCACGGGTTGATCTTGCCTGCAACGGGCAACTGGGTATTGAGGCCGTTCTGCGTGCCAATCTGGCCGGAGCACCGTTTGATGCGGTGCTGATGGACATCCAGATGCCAGTGATGGATGGCTATGCCGCCACCCGTGTGCTGCGCCAGGACATGGGCCTAACAGCCCTGCCTATCATTGCCATGACTGCCAACGCCATGGCCTCAGACCGCGATACCTGTCTGGCTGTGGGCATGAACGCCCACATCGGCAAGCCCTTTAATCTGGCGCAATTGGTGGCCCTGCTCCAAGACACACCGCCACTGGCCGCCACGGACCCTAGCCTTGGGACCACACCATCCGCCAAAACCTTGTCTGGCGACCTCTCGTCAGGGCTGCCGTTGCCGCCCGTGGACAGTGTGGACACCGTCAGTGCGCTGGACCGGCTGGGTGGAAACCAGGCACTTTACCGTCGTGTACTGCTGTCGTATATGGACGATATTGCAGTCATGCCCAACCAGTTGGATGTCTGTCTGGGCCAGGCCGACCTAAAGGCTGCTACCCGCATGCTTCACGCGCTCAAAGGTCTGTCTGCCACGGTGGGAGCCAATTACCTCGCAGCCGTGGTGCGCAGAGCCGAGATCGCCGTCAAGATCGCGCTGGACAGCCCTGACCCCGACAGTTTGAGCAACGCCAAAGCGCAAGGCAGCAAACTGCGTGCAGCCATCAATGTCACCCAGACGGTTATGAATATTGTTGCCCAATCACTTGAGCCTGCGCCTAATCCACCCCCCCCCCGCTTGCCCGTGCCGTCTGCTGCAAACGCTTTGACATCCTGTCTAACCCAACTGCGCGAACTGCATGATTTGCTCGAGGCCTCGGACATGCATGCACTTTCAGTGTATGAAGACCTATGGCCCGCATTGGCCCAAGCCGATCCTGGCCTGCGCCAGCAGCTTGAATCTGCCATGAGTACCTTTAACTTTGCCTATGCTGCAGGTGCTTGTGCATCGTTGATCCAGCAGGCCGTCCAGAATACGTCCACCGTGCCCCCTGTTGCGTGAGCACTGTCGCCACGTTCTAATTAAGTTATTTACCAAATAAGTCCTGTTAATATAGCATTTCGTGCATGATTGATAGGCTTTTTTTATGTGAATGAGAAAAAATAGCATCGTTCACTTATTTTATTCTTTGGGGGTTTTCATGTTTTTGTTTTCTGCCTTGCGCAGCCTGCTGCTCAGCGTGGCCCTGCTGCAAAGTGTTGCTCTATTAGCCCAAACGTCTTTAGCACCCCCTGCGCCTATTGCCCTGCGACTGGGGGTTGCGCCCCACACCAGTGCCCGTGTGATTTTGGAGATGTACCAGCCCTTGCGCGTGTACCTCGAAAAATCATTGGATAGGCCTGTGGAGGTGAGCACTGCGCCAGACTTTACCGAGTTTGCGCGACGCATGTTGCACCAAGACTACGACATCGCTATCACCACGGGTCATCAGGCACGACTGGCACAGACGGATGCGGCCTATGTGCCCCTGATCACTTACGGCGCAGACTTCAGGGCAGTGGCCCTGGTGGCCGACGATAGCCCCGTCAAACGTGCCAAAGACCTGCACGGCAAACCCGTACTGGGACTGTCTCCCACCTCACTGGTCACGCTATGGGGGCAGCATTGGCTTAAAAACAACGGCATTCACTCCCCCTTGCGCTATGTCAGTGCCTCAGACAGTGTGGCACGCATTGTGTTGTCCGGGGAGGCTATCGCAGGCTTTACATCGCTGGCCAACTACCAGAGTCTGCCGCGTGACCTGCAAACCAAAATGCGATTTTTGGTGATCAGCGAGCCCCTGGCAGGTCGGGTCTATATGCTTAATCAGCGCCAATTGGCACTCAAAAGCAAAATAGAAGCGGCCCTGACAGACTTTGCCGCCAGCCCTGCCGGGCAGGCTTACTTTGCCAAGTACAAGCTTGACGGCTACAGATCGCTCAGAGCCCACGAGCTTGAGGCCATGGACCCCTATGCCGCAGAGGTTCGGCAGAGCCTTCAGTAAATCTGCTGGTTTTTTGGCATCTTGTCAGACCGTCTCAGATGTTCCTGCCTTTTCAGTCCGTTCGAACACGCCTTTTGCTGGTGGCTGTGGCCGTTGAGGCCGTGATGCTGACCCTGCTGGTCTATAACAGCCTGCGATTGGTACAAGACTACATGGTGCAGCAAGTTGAGCAGCACGCCAGTCAGATCACCCCCATCCTGACTGCGGCCACCGTAGCCCCCCTGATGCAGCGAGACTACGCCACAGTTCAGTCCGTGGTCAACGAAAGCCTGAGCCAAAACGGCGTGCTCTACCTGGTGGTCTCTGACACCCACGGCAACCGTGTGGCCAGCGGCGGCTGGTCAGAAAACCTGGCACTGCCCGCGCCTGACCCCAACTTTACCCTGGCCAGTACACACCACCGCTCGGTCTACCACGTTCAAAAACCCATTTTGATGTTTGGCCAAAACCTGGGGGCTTTGCACTTTGGACTGGATTTGACCCCTATCCTGGCGGCCCAAAAGGCGTTGCTGACACAGGGTGCTCTGATCGCTATGGGCGAGCTTTTCATGTCGTTTGTCGTTCTGACGGCACTCGTGATGTGGATGACGCGCCATCTGGTCGATCTGACGCGTGCCAGCCGCCAGGTGGCCTCCGGTAACTTTACGCCCGCCCCCGTGAAAGAGGGTGCCGACGAACTGGGGCAACTGGGGGCGGCCTTTAACCTGATGTCACGCACCGTACATGATCGGATGAATGAACTGACACAGGCCAGAGACCTGGCAGAACAGGCCAACCTCGCCAAGTCCTCGTTTTTGGCCAACATGAGCCACGAAATTCGTACCCCCATCAACGGCATGATCGGCATGACAGACTTGGCGCTGATGACCGATCTCGATGGCATCCAGCGCAAGTTTTTGGAGACAGCCAAAAGCTCGGCGCAATCCCTGATGGTAATTTTGAACGACATTCTGGACTTTTCCAAAATCGAGGCTGGCCAGATGGTCATTGAAAACACCGCCTTTGACCTGGCTGATGCTCTGCACGGTATGCTGGCCACGTACGAGGCCCGTGCCATTCAAAAAGGTCTGACCCTCACGTACCACCTACCCGTTCACCTGCCTGTCGCCGTCGTCGGTGACCCCGCACGCATCAACCAGATACTGGCTAACCTGTGTGACAACGCCATCAAATTTACCCTGCAAGGTGACATCTGTGTGCAATTGGATCTCATTGATCTGGGTGCAGAGGGCTATCAGGCCCAACTGACGGTCAAAGATACCGGCATTGGCATACCGGCGGACAAGCTATCGACCATTTTTGAGGCCTTCTCACAGGCCGATACATCCGTCACACGACGCTATGGCGGTACCGGTCTGGGCCTGACGATCTCGGCGCGTCTGGCCCAGATGATGGGCGGACGGCTGTGGGTGGACAGCGCTCCAGGCCATGGCAGTACTTTTGGGTGTACGGTGATGCTCAAACGCTGGCAAATACCTACGGCAGACCCCGCTTTAGAACCTGACCTTGTCATGGGTGAACAATCGGCAGACCAGACACCCATGCTGCCTAGCGTGTCCACACTGCCATGCCAAACGGCATCTGGGCCCACACCGCTGCACGTGCTGCTGGTTGAAGACCATCCCGTCAACCAAATTTTGATGATCACCCTGCTTGAGCAGTGGGACCACCACGTCACCCTGGCTTGCAATGGCCAGCAGGCGGTGGATTTGTTTGCTATCCACCACTTTGATCTGGTGCTGATGGACATGCAAATGCCCGTCATGGGTGGTGTGGATGCCACCCGCATCATCCGCGCATCCGAAAAGTCCCAGGCACACACGCCCATCATCGCCGTCACGGCCAACGCTACCAAAGATGACCGACAGGCCTGTTTTGATGCCGGCATGGATGATTTTTTGACCAAGCCTGTCAGTGCCGCACGGCTACAGTCCGTCTTGGCCCAGTACTTTCCCGGCCAAAACGACACGCCGGTGACATCGTGAGCGGTCATTGATTCAGACCCGTTGGGTGCGTGTTGTTGCCACTGTCCCGCCCAAATTATTTCTTGAAGATCATCCTATCGCAGGGTGATGCCTGGTAAACCCAGTTAAACTAAGGCCATGGGTTACAAACCCACCTGTCATGTGTCGCGCGATGGAGCAGTCTGGTAGCTCGTTGGGCTCATAACCCAAAGGTCGGAGGTTCAAATCCTTCTCGCGCAACCAATAAAATCAAGGACTTACTTGATAAAAACGCCCACTTCATGTGGGCGTTTTGCTTTGTGACGAGGTCTGTGACGGGGTCTGTGTCGTCACAAGTCCGCTTCATTTCACAGTATGACCATTGGGAAGATGACGAGGGTCAAGGCGTAAAGTGGAGTCCAATCGATCGAAGCCGTGTTCTTGGACATCACTAGTGAACATGGCATCTCTCAAGCCCAGCACTTTGCGCTTAGTCACTGTAAAAGTGCTTCCACAGAAATGGATGACAGCGTACAAGGAGTCATAGCGAATTCCAAAAACAAAAAACAATAAGTTCGACAGGCTCCTAGTCTTTGGGCTTTTTTTGTGCCAAAAACCAAAATCCACACGAGCTTACGGGCATTGATGCGGTGAGTACGCATCCTTCAGATCAGGCATTGACATTGCTAGCAAATTGAGGGGATTTCCTCTGATGGATGGCTGATCCAAGGGGCGACAATACGCCCTATGCGGTTGGAAAACCTATCCGAAAATATCTCTAAACCGTTTTAATAAAGGAGTTTCCCATGGATGCGTACAAACAATACGAGGAAGATTGCACAAAGATAAAAAAAGCGAATCAGGTTTTGCTGACCGATTTTGAGACATGGTTGAGATCGTTTGGTCTGGCATCAAAAACAATCGTTCAGCACATTGCCAACGTTGACTTTTTCATCAACGAGTACCTCCTGTACGAGGACGCAATGGAAGCCATTGAGGGCGTGTATAGAGTGAGCATGTACCTCGGGGACTGGTTCATCAGAAAGGCGATGTGGGCAAGCCCAAGCAGCATCAGAAGTAATGCTGCCAGCATCAAGAAGTTCTATGCCTTTATGTTGGCAAAAGGTTTGATGGAGCAACAGAGTTTTGATATTCTTGCGCAAACTATCAAGGAAGACATGCCTACGTGGCTCGCCCAGATGCAACGTTATTTACAAGAGGAATATGAGATGGATGATGACTATTGATCTTGTGATGTATGAGTTTCCAAGCGAATCGATAAAGTAGAAGTTTCTAACACATTGACCTTTGAAGGGTACAGACCCTCAAGCTTTGCAATCTCAGACCCACGGTTGGCCAATCCATCTTCAAGTACGCGCTGCCAATAAAATGCCCTCGGCAGCGTGTCATGCGGTGCGTCTGTGATACATGAGTGAACCGTCATTTTCTGTGTCATCGAGATACTCTGAATTTCTGCGATGGGGTCATGTTCCCGCTCATACCGCGATACCAAATCACCTACCCGTTCCAATAAATACTTTAGACTTATAGATAAGCGCCTGTTGCGCTGCCATTGCGCCTTCAGCGATACATTGTGCGACTGAAATAATGGTCGATGAAGCTATTGCGTCTTGATAAGGGAGTCGGTGTTAAAGCGTTATGTTAATACCTTCTGTTGAGAGTGAACCAAAATAATCCAATTGTTGATTGCTGACAGCAGCCCAACGCTGTAAATCAGTATTTTTGAATTTCTCCCTTTCCTCATCTTTTGCAATAATGACCCGAAAGCGTAACTGTAATTTTGCCTGAGTATCAATCCAGATAACAACTGGTGGTGCATCGGGGTAACTGACCTCAAGGTAAGCATCACGATCCAGCTTCAGTTTAGGTACTGTGGGCGCGACTTCCACTATGGATGATGAAACTTTGCTGGATTTGAATAAATCGAGCAAAATTTCGAGATTCACATCATCTTCATCGATCAGCATGATATTTCTGGTAAATTAAATATTTTTCTAATCTCGTTAACGGTCATCCCTTTGTGTACCATTGCATGACAGTTTGGACAAAGTTGAATGAGATCTTTTTCCGGAACAATTTTATAATCTTCAGGAATCTCGGATAGCAGTTTTATGTGGTGAACATGGATAAAATTATTTCCTTTTACGCCATATTTTGTACCAAAATTCAGATTACAGGCTTTGCATGTATACTTTGGATCTGATGAGTTAATACATTGTTGACGAGCACTAGGATCACGTTCGTAACGATTAACGGTTACTTTTGTGACAGCACCCTCAATGTAGGTATCTTGGTCTGATACCTCGTCAGGATGTGAATCATCTGTTGATTGGGTTGTTAACTCTTTAGGTATATAGATACCGCCATTTTTGTCAGATTCAAATTTTTTAGAGAGTTTTTTGCCAACTTTATTTCTGACAAAATCGTCCAATTCAGACATTAAATTACTGTAATTTTGATCCTCGGTATCTACCTTATTAAAAAACATTTTGAGTTGCTTATTAGTGCGACCACCATTACCATAGTCAGCGCCTGTGTAATTTTTTATGGTTGTATTCTTGTATCCTATAAACTTTGATGGACCGAATTTCTTAGTATCTGGGTTATAAAACCAAGCTTTAAACTTTCCAAAGCTGTCAAAAGCAGGGATACCCCTTTTTCGATATCTTGCATCTTTAATTTTTTGAAAATTATTAATATTATCCAGGGCTTCTTGTAAATTATCTATCAAATCTGGCATAAAAAATCCTTAATAATTTATTAAAACAATCAAACTTATGCCACGACAGCAAACCGCTCATTACGCGCAAGATCGGCAAGTATCTTGGGATTCGTTTGCGCGATGGCGATCAGCGCCCGGGCCGCGCCAGTGGGCTGTCTGCGACCTTGCTCCCAGCTTTGAAGTGTGCGAACGCAAACCCCAAGAAGCGCAGCGAACTGGGCTTGAGAAAGACCAGAAGCTTGACGCGCAGCAATGGCAGGCGAGTAAGCCACCGTTGTCTTGCCTTCGGCCATTTGGCGGGCAGATTCAATCAGCTCAGCCTCAAGGTCTCGGGTGGATTCCCAAGCCTCCAATTCAGCATCGGTCATTGATCTGGACTCAACTTTAGACATTCGCGCCTACAGCCATCTGGCCTGTGCCTATCGTTTTCCATTTCTGTAAGACCTATCCATCCAAGTGTGTTGTATTGATCACGTCTCTCGTCAAGCAACATATTCTGTCGTGTCTTGGCTATCA
>CAIJOK010000092.1 GCA_903822205.1 uncultured beta proteobacterium
GCACAACATAATTTTATGGCACAACAAAACGCAAATTTGAAAACAGCCTCAAAAATATTATTAAAAATCAACAAGCTACTAATTTGATAGTATGGCAAAATCCGGCTTGCTATGAATTTTGATGTTAAAGACCGGTTAATTGCTGGCGGCGAATGGCGCGAATGAGCAGACCCAAACTACCGTGCGCCCGAATATCCAGTACTTTGGCGGCCAATCGGGCGGCAGCATCATCCGTCAGTAGCCAGGCACCCGGACAGGTTATGCACAGGTTCAACGCCTCATATTCGCCAGCGTGCAAGGTGTAAATCTGCGCCAGGGTTGCCACCTCTTTGGATATTTTGGTCGAACATTTCATCCACCTGACTTGGGTGCATTCAAGTGTCTGAGGGCGATGCAAAAGCACCTCGGTCCAAACTGCTTCTGGCACACGCACCTCAGAAAAATCAGCAAGCAAGCTCAAACAGTTGAGTTCATCAAGGTGAATCAGTGGCCCCGCATCGGCCACCACCATTTCAGTAGCGCCGACAAAATGAGCAGCGGGTCTAGTCATTGCCGCTTAGACCCCAGAGCACGTCTTCTTGCACAAATTGCTCAACCAAGGCTTCTTGGTGGGATTCCAGATAACGACGCAGGGATTCGGTCACCACAAACTCCATATTGGTAGCCCAGCCGTGATCCACCATTTGCTGTGCTCGGCGTGCCAGTTGATCAGGAATGTTGGCTTGAATCAGCGTTGACATGTGGTTTCTCCAATGGAATTGATTTAAATAGCATTCAGTAAGCGACTGGTGCTGTAGCATTTTATGGCATCAGTGTTGCCGCTAGGACAGCCGAAACCGCTCCCAGCACAATCGTATGGCCGCAGTTTTAGCCATGCACACCAAAGCATCAAGATTAGCATGGCGCTAGATCACAATCGCTTCCAAGCCTTTTTTGTCAATAATTTGTCATAACTTGGCGACCGCACCACTGGGGCGTTTACCCGATTGAGGTGACTCCAATTTTTGAACGGCGCAAACACTGACATTCAAAATGCAAGCAAATACCGACTGGCTGACTTTGGCTTTTTCGACACGTATGGATGTCACGTTTGCAGAGATGTAAGCAGGCTGGTTTTAGCACAGCAAATTCATCTTGGCCATGTCTTGCTTGGTGATTAGCGCTTGCCCTTGGATCGTCTGCTATTTCCAGCATTTCGCTGAGAATTCGGTTTTCTTCAAGTGGTTTTTTTGTTCGTCATGGCAAATTTCCTTCAATATTTGGGTACCGTTCCCACGCAGGAGCATGGGAACGATAAATAAATTCGCAGGTTGGGGTACTCGCAACACTCACCTAACCTGCATCCTCATTCCAGCGTCAAAACCAGGCGCTTACCCAATACGCGGGCGGCGCGGTCCAGTGTTTTTAGGCTGGGCCAGTGATGTGGGTCTTCGAGTCGTTTGACTTGGGGCCAACTGGTGTTGAGTGCGCGTGCCAGGTCGGCCAAAGTACGGGTGCCTCGGGCGTGGCGCAACAGCAGTACCGCCTGCGTTTTCGCATCCGGTGTCACGTAATGCGCCCCTGCAACGTTTTGGCTCGGCTCTTGGATCGCCAGACCTTCTTCAATGCGCCCTTGCAGGGTGAGCGTTAGCACCTCGGCGGCGTTGAACAGTGCCTCTTCCATGGTGTCACCCTCGGTGAAGGCCTCGGTCAGATCGACAAATTTCACACAAAAGCCACCCGTTGGTTCAGCTTGGAAAGTTGCAGGGTAGCTGATGGACATGGTGCGGTCTCCTTAGTTGTGAAATTTGTGGCCGGTTTGGCGCTCGATACTGGCCAGTGTGCCGGGTTTGACATCACGCGTGCCGTGCATCGGCACTGAAGTCCGTGCTGAATCTTTCCCCAGATGGACATGACTGACTTCCTGGCGTAACACTTGCCAGCCTTGTGCCTTCAATTGTTTGATGATGTCTTTGGCATTCACGTGGTGATTATGAACCAAATTTGGTCTATAAACGGTAGGCAATGGGTGTCGTTCCCACGCACCTCCGTGTGAACGTGGTTTGGTGAGACATAGGTGGCCTGATAGGGTCGTTCTTGATGCGCGTGGTGAATTGTTTAATCCTTAAAAAAAATAACATACATCATCACGTTCTCACAACAAGCCTTTCAGGCAATGATGACGTGCATTTGTCAAAAATTTCTCTATTAAATGGTGTATAAAATTTATTGAATTTTGTTATCCCGACAATAGGGGCTGTATTGGCAAACTCCCACCACCTTGATCACCCTCATCCAAAACACTGTGAGCATTCAAACCGATGATTTTTCTGCCCCTGCCCAGCGACTGGTATCTGCTGCGCCGGCATCACCCAATGAGCAGGCCGTTGAACGTGCCCTGCGGCCCAAACTGCTGGACGAGTATGTGGGACAGGTCAAGGCTCGCGAACAGTTGGCCATTTTTATCAGCGCTGCCCGAAAACGCGGCGAGGCCCTGGACCACGTGCTGTTGTTTGGCCCGCCCGGTCTGGGCAAAACCACGCTCAGCCACATCATTGCGCACGAGCTGGGTGTCAGTTTGCGACAGACCAGCGGCCCTGTCCTTGAAAAACCCAAAGACCTGGCGGCACTGCTGACCAATCTCGAGAAAAACGATGTGTTGTTTATCGACGAGATTCACCGATTGAGTCCGGTGGTTGAAGAAATCCTCTACCCTGCGCTGGAGGACTACAAGATCGACATCATGATCGGCGAAGGGCCGGCTGCACGGTCGATCAAACTGGATTTGCAACCGTTTACGCTGGTGGGGGCGACCACGCGCGCCGGCATGTTGACCAACCCGCTGCGTGACCGGTTTGGCATCGTGGCACGGCTTGAGTTTTATACCCCTGACGAACTGGCCCTGATCGTGAAGCGCAGCGCCGGCCTGTTGCAAGTGCCCATCGACGAAACGGGGGGCTTTGAGATCGCCAGGCGTTCTCGCGGTACGCCCCGCATCGCCAACCGTTTGCTGCGCAGAGTGCGTGACTACGCTGATGTCAAGGCCAACGGCCAGATCACGCTGGACGTGGCTAACCGTGCGCTGGTCATGCTGGATGTGGACCCAGAAGGGCTGGACGTGATGGATCGCAAACTGCTGGAGGCTGTGATCCACCGGTTTAATGGTGGTCCGGTCGGTTTGGACAATGTGGCAGCCTGCATCGGCGAAGAACGCGACACCATTGAAGATGTGATCGAGCCTTATTTGATCCAGCAAGGTTATTTGCAACGCACCCCGCGCGGTCGCGTGGCCACTTTGGCAGCCTACCAGCATCTGGGGGCTACACCGCCCTCAGCACCACCTGCCCTAGCTGCCATAGCCACCCTAGCTGCCGCACCCCCGTGCGCTGACCTGTTTGGGGGGGACCAAGCGCGTCCCGACAGTCCAACGTGACCACCGATCAAACAATGCAACATGGCACAATCATCCGGCAAGGCATTCAAAACAGGGCACGCTGCGTTGGCATCTTGCGCAGCGCTTGGTGAGCCTTTTTGATCTCCATTTCTTTTCAGGTGTTGCATTGCAAACCCTGCCCCCATTTATGACTCAATCGAACCACCCCCTAGAGATCCACATTCACGGTCAGGTCAGTTTACGCAGTGATGTGACGTTTGCGATGCTGCAAGAGGCACTCAAACCCCTCTGGCAGTATGCCCATGCACGGTCTTTGGCCGATGGTTCAAACAGTTTTTATGACGACGAGCCTGGAATCAAGTTTGATGCCGGTGAGTGTCTGCTTCAGATGTGCTGGACAGTCGAAGGCAATGAAGACTTTCGCCTGGTTCTGGACGAAATCTGCATGAACCTGAATGAAGTTTCTCAATGCGGGGCCGCTCTTGAGGTCACTTTTTATGACTCTGCATTTGACAATGCGGATGAGGACGAAACCCCAGAACAAGAGTCGCGGGATGACTTTATCGTGCTGTTTGTTGGCCCTGACCCTGCCGCCATCATGCAGGTTCAAAGAGACTTGCTGGTGCAAGACGTGGTGTCCTTGATGGAACGCCACTTTGAAAGTGGCGAGCTGACCGATGTCGTCAAGGCCATCGACAATTTGTTTCACAAACGGTTTGATGATTTGGTCAGTTCGCTGCAACTGGGTCGTCCACCGCGTGGAACAGGTGGAACAGGTGGAACAGGTGGCCAAGGCGGCACAGGTCACGGTGGTCGCAAACCCAGGCATCTGCATTGACCGATGCGGATGCACCATGCTTAAACGCATCCACGTTGATCAACTGGTGCTTGGAATGCACATCAAGGAGTTTTGCGGCTCCTGGATGGAGCATCCGTTCTGGCGTTCGAGCTTTGTTTTGCATGACCTTAAAGATTTGAATGCCATTTTGGCCAGCAGCATCAAAGCGGTCTGGATCGACGTTGATCTGGGCCATGATGTGCCGCCGGACGCGCCCTCAGTCTCTGAGGCCGAGGTGAGCGACCAAGTGGATGCCGATCTGGCTCAAGCTATTGCTGCGCCGGTTGCGGCGATCGCTTCTACAACGGCCCCTGTCCGCTTGACGGATCTGCCGTCCGCCATCGTCGTGCGCGACACATCGGCGGTGTCTGTAGCCCAGGAGGTTGAACGCGCCGCCCTTATCTGCCAGGCATCCAAGGCCGCCTTGGTGTCGATGTTTGAAGAGGTGCGCATGGGCAATGCTGTCGATGCAGGCGGTGCCCAAGAGCTGGTCGAGGAGATTTCTGACTCTGTCGCCCGCAACCCGGGGGCCATCATCAGTTTGGCCCGATTAAAGACCGCCGACGATTACACCTACATGCATTCGGTGGCCGTGTGCGCCATGATGGTGGCGCTGGCCCGTCAATTGGCCCTGGACG
Source organism: uncultured beta proteobacterium (assembly GCA_903822205.1). Lineage (GTDB taxonomy): Bacteria > Pseudomonadota > Gammaproteobacteria > Burkholderiales > Burkholderiaceae_C > Rhodoferax. The sequence continues at coordinate 4,850 of CAIJOK010000092.1, forward strand.
ATGCCCACACACGGTCATCCGGTCTGGCAGGCCTGCTGCACGACATTGGCAAGGTGGCCATGCCCATTGCGGTACTGAACAAGCCCGGCAAACTGACCGAATCTGAATTTGCCATCATAAGAACCCATCCAACCGAGGGTTTCAACACGCTCCAGGCTACCGCCAACATGGACCCCATCGCACTGGATGTGGTCTTGCATCACCACGAAAAGGTGGACGGGTCGGGTTACCCGCGCAAACTTCATGGCAAACAAATCAGTTTGTTTTCCAAAATGGGGGCGGTGTGCGATGTCTATGATGCCATCACGTCCAATCGCCCCTACAAGTCAGGCTGGGACCCCGCCGAGTCGCTGCGCAAAATGGCCGAGTGGACCAACGGGCATTTTGACCCACTGGTTTTTCAGGCTTTTGTCAAAAGTATGGGCATCTATCCGGTGGGGTCCTTGGTGCGCCTGACATCGGGACGGATTGGCGTGGTGACCGAGCAATCTACCCGATCATTGACAACCCCCATCGTCAAGGTTTTTTACTCCACCAAGTCCAACATGAGGCTATCGCCCACCGTGATCGATCTGTCGCGCCCTGAGTCGCTTGAAAAAATCCATGGACGCGAAGACCCCGCCAAGTGGAACTTTCCGGATTTGAATGAGCTTTGGTCTGGCCTGTCCCAATTCAACGCATCATTCAACACATCGTTCAACACATCGTTCAACAGTTGACTGCACTGCATCTTTTTACTCATCACATCATCACTTTAACGGAAACCCCCATGGACACACCCACCAAAACTCCCGCCCCCGCTCACGTGCCAAACCCCGAAAAAGCCCGTGCCTTGCAGGCTGCCCTGGCCCAAATTGAAAAACAGTTTGGCAAGGGCACCATCATGCGTCTGGGCGAGGGCGAGGTGATCGAAGACATCATGGTGGTATCGACAGGCTCCCTGGGGCTGGACATTGCCCTGGGCGTGGGCGGTTTGCCGCGAGGCAGGGTGATCGAAATCTACGGCCCTGAGTCTTCTGGCAAAACCACGCTGACCCTGCAAGTCATCGCCGAAATGCAAAAAACCGGCGGCCAGTGTGCCTTTATCGATGCCGAACACGCGCTGGACATTCAATATGCCCAAAACCTGGGGGTCAATTTGCAAGACCTGCTGATCAGCCAACCTGACACTGGCGAGCAAGCCCTTGAGATCGTCGATAGCCTGGTGCGATCAGGGGCTGTGGATTTGATCGTGGTGGACTCTGTGGCTGCGCTCACCCCCAAGGCCGAGCTTGAGGGCGACATGGGCGACAGTTTGCCAGGGCTGCAAGCCAGACTGATGAGCCAGGCGCTTCGCAAACTGACAGCACACATCAAAAAAACCAACTGCATGGTGATCTTTATCAACCAGATTCGCATGAAGATCGGTGTCATGTTTGGCAGCCCTGAGACCACCACAGGCGGCAATGCACTCAAGTTTTATGCCTCGGTGCGGCTGGATATTCGCCGAACCGGCACGATCAAAAAAGGCGAAGATGCCATCGGCAATGAGACCAAGGTCAAGGTGGTCAAAAACAAAGTTGCGCCCCCGTTCAAGACCGCCGAATTTGATATTTTGTTTGGTACAGGCATCAGCCGTGAGGGTGAGATCATCGACATGGGGGTCAATGCGAGCATTCTGGACAAGTCCGGTGCCTGGTACGCCTACAACGGTGAAAAAATCGGTCAGGGCAGAGACAACGCCAGAGAATTTTTGCGTGACAACCCAGGTTTGTCGCACGAGATCGAAAACAAGGTTCGCACGTCCTTGGGTATTCCGTTACTGGCCGAATCGCCTGACACGCCCAAAACTGCCACCGCGCCAGCGACCGCAACCCCACAGGCCGCTGGCAAAAAAACCACTTAATCGCTTCATGGCTTCATCGCTCAATGCCACCTGACTCCCCATCGCTTAAGGCCAGGGCGCTGCGGCTGTTGAGTACGCGTGAGCATTCACGGCTTGAGCTTCAGCGCAAACTGGCCCGATGGGATGACCCCCCAGGCAGCTTGACTGCCATTTTGGACGACTTGCAGGCGCTGGGGTTGATCGACGAGCAACGGGTGCTGGTGTCGGTGCTCAACCGCCGATCTGCCAAACTGGGCGCAACGCGCATCAAGCAAGAGCTACAAAGCCTTGGGCTATCCCAAGATGCCGTATCCGGGGCGATGGACGACCTACAGACCACCGAGCTTGAACGCGCACGGGCCGTGTGGCAAAAAAAATTTGGCTCGGCTAAGACAGATGCCCCCACCAGAATGCCAATGGATGCCCGCACTGCGGCCAAACAGATGCGATTTTTGGCGGCGCGGGGCTTTCGTGGCGACGTGATCCGCCGATTGGTGCAGAACTCTGACGATGAATACCCGTGACACCATGCGAAAATCGGCATATGCGCCAGCAAGCACACCTTTGTGCTGACAAATGGCGCAAGTTTGTACATCTCCCAACATTCACCGGGTTCACATTGAGCAGGCCATGTTTGCCGGTCTGTGACGCAAAGAACCCCCGTCTGCGCCCTTGTTCCATGATCGCTTGTCTTGCAGGTCGATGGACGGGTTCCGTTTGGTGGTTGATGTTTTTTTAACCACCAACGGAGCCACAGCACGATGTGCGGTGCTCTGGTACGAAAGAAATCCATGACCGACACCTCTTTGGTGACGGACGATTTGTCGTCTGTCCCTACACCCCCCCCAACATTTCCCCTCCCTACAGTGCCCGGTGCTGTGCCTGACGATGCAAGCCAACCCGCGCCTAATGGTTTTGTGACGATGGGCCTGGCCCCTGAACTGCTGCGTGCAGTCAGTGACCTTGGATTCACCCAGCCCACCCTCGTCCAAAGCCGGACGATCCCCCTGGCCATGCAGGGCACCGACACCAAGGCTCTTGGTGATCAGTCCAGCCATTTGATCGACCTGATGGTGTGCAGCCAGACCGGCAGTGGCAAGACAGCCGCATTTTTGCTGCCGGTGTTGCACACCTTGTTACACCAGGCTGAGCAAGCTGATGCCAAGTCGCGGGCAGACTTTGAGAAAGCCGCAGCAGATGCAGCGGCCCGTGGCACGCCCCCCCCCAAGCGTGCCCGTCGCAAAGACCCCACCAACCCCCGTCACTTCACTGCGCCAGCGCCTGGTGCCTTGGTAGTTTGCCCCACCCGTGAGCTTGCACAGCAGGTGGCCCATGATGCCATTGACCTGGTACAGCACTGCCGTGGTCTTCGCATCGCCAACATTGTGGGCGGTATGCCCTACCAGATGCAGATCGCCAAACTGCAAAACGCCGATCTGGTCGTGGCCACGCCCGGGCGATTGTTGGATCTGCAACGTTCCATGCAGATCAAGCTCGATCAAGTGCAGTTTTTGGTGGTGGACGAGGCCGACCGGATGCTTGACTTGGGCTTTTCTGATGATTTGGCTGAGATCAACCAGCTCACGATCACCCGCCGGCAAACCATGATGTTCAGCGCCACATTTGCGCCCCGCATTCAGCAGTTGGCCGCCCGCGTCATGCGTGAACCTCAACGCATCACGCTGGACAGCCCGCAAGAAAAACACGCCAACATCAAACAGGTTTTGTTTTGGGCCGACAGCGCCCAACATAAACGCAAGCTGTTGGACCACTGGCTGCGCGATGCTGGCATCAACCAGGCCATTGTGTTTGCCAGCACCCAGATCGAATGCGACGGTCTGGCCAATGACCTGCAACAAGATGGGTTTGATGCCGTGGCCTTGCATGGTGCCCTCAGTCAGGGCCTGCGCAACCGCCGTTTGATGGCTTTGCGCCAGGGACAGGTGCAGATTTTGGTGGCCACCGATGTAGCGGCACGGGGGCTGGATGTGCCCACGGTCACGCATGTGTTTAACTTTGGGTTGCCCATGAAGGCCGAGGACTACACCCACCGCATTGGCCGAACGGGGCGTGCCGGACGCGACGGCCTGGCCGTGACGTTTGCCGAACTGCGCGACCGTCGCAAAATTTTGGACATTGAGGCCTACAGCCGCCAGCCCATCAAAACTGATGTGATCCCGGGTTTGGAGCCCAGACTTCGTCCGCCTGAGTCTCGCCCTGGCAACAATTTTGCCAACCGCCCTAACCGTGGGGGCGGTTTTAATTCGCGTGACCGCAATTTTGGCAGTGGCGGTGGCAGTGGCGGTGGCAGTGGTGGCGCTGGTGGTGATCGTGGTCGTGACGGGTACGCCCACCGCCCTGCCGGTTATGCAGACCCAAAGCCCTACAACGACAGATCGCGGTCCTACAGCCCCCATGACGATCGCCTTGCGCCCCCCCGTGACAACTATGGCAATGACCGTGATCGTGGGTTTAACGACCGTTATGCCGGCGACCGTGGCCCTGCGGGTGATGCACCCCGTGGGGGTTTTGCGGCCAAACGTCCCACCTTGGGCTTGCCGCCACCCGGCAATGGACGTGTTTTTGTGCCACGTGATGCACAAAAGCGGTTTTCCAGGCATGACCGTGGGTAGGGCGCGGCGCAATACTTTGCCACCGGAATGTAGGTTGTGAATATCCCGTCCAAACCCGGCACTTTTCGCAGGGCGGCCCGGCCTGCCTCTGCGCCTGTTCCGGTCGGCCAAACTGACACGGCTGCCTTTGGCCCTGACGGCACGCTGCGCCTGAACAAGCATATGGCCCAGATAGGGCTGGCATCCCGCCGTGAGGCCGACCAATGGATAGCGAACGGGTGGGTCAAAGTCAATGGCCAAGTGGCCGTGATGGGGATGCAGGTCAAACCAGATGTCGAGATCACCATCCACCCGGCAGCCACAGGCCGGCAGTCCAGGCAGGTCACCGTTTTGATCAACAAACCCATTGGCTTGGTCAGTGGTCAGGCCGAAGACGGTCACCAGCCGGCCATCACCCTGGTACAGCCCCCCAACCGCTGGCACGGTGACCTGGCCCGTTGGGGTTTTAACCCCAGCCAGTTAAGGGGCCTGGCACCCGCTGGCAGATTGGATATTGATTCAACCGGCTTATTGGTACTGACCCAGGATGGTCGGATAGCGCGCCAGTTGATCGGTGAGGACTCACCGATTGAAAAAGAGTATCTGGTGCGGGTCGCTTATGCCGGAACAGGAAAGTCCGCCATCACTTGCGGTACACAGCCTACACAACCCTTTGAACCTCTCACGTCCATCAACGCCGATGACCCCGTCAGCACCAACGTGCAGCAGGTCTTTCCGCCAGAGCAGTTGGCCCTGCTGCGCTGCGGCCTTCGACTTGACGACGAGCCCTTGCGGGCCGCCAAAGTGGACTGGCAAAACCCCGAACAACTGCGCTTTGTCTTGACTGAGGGCAAAAAGCGCCAGATCAGGCGCATGTGCGAGCTGGTGGGGCTGCGGGTGACCGGACTCAAACGGGTGCGCATCGGTCACGTCATGCTGGGCCCATTGCCGATGGGACAGTGGCGCTACCTGGCCCCGGATGAACGGTTTTTATAAGTCAGAACTTAGGATGTGGCTAAAAATAGAGTCCATGCCCCATCCATCCCCACATCATGCTCAATTTGGAAGACATTCAAGCACGCGCTGACGAATTTTGCAAAGAATTTGAAGGCACTACGTACGAATCAGGCCATGCACAAAACTTTATCCGCGAGCTTTGTGCCGTTTATGGGCTGAATTATTTGCGCTGTGTGCGGTTTGAAGAACGCATTCAAAAGCAAAATGAACAAGGTGAGGCTGTCGCTGGTATCAACCGCATCGACGGGTTCTTTCCTAGCATGATGCTGATAGAAATGAAATCAGCAGGGCGCGATATGGATCAGGCGTTTGAACAAACCCTGCGCTATATCCCGTTATTGAGTGAGGCCGACAAACCGCGTTATGTGCTGGTCAGTGATTTTCAAAATCTGCATTTGTATGATTTGACCAGCCCCGACCAGGACCCTTTGCGTTTTAGATTGTCAGAATTTCGCCAGCACGTTGAGGCAATGGGTTTTTTATGTGGGTATGAGCAGGCCGCAGTGGCCCGGCAAGAGGCCGCCAACGCTGCCGCCGCCGAGACTTTGGCCGATCTGCACGATGCCGTCAAAGCGACTGGCTATTGCGGCAAAGACCTGGAAACCCTGCTGGTGCGGATATTGTTTTGTTTGTTTGCCGACGATACGGGCTTATTTGGACAGCCGCATTTGTTTACCCAACTTATCCATGATTCACGTGCTGACGGGCAAGACCTGAGCGGCACACTGGATATGCTTTTTTTTACATTGGACAGCCAAACGGTCAAAACGCAACGTGCCAAAAACATCTACCCAAAACTTGCATCATTCCCCTATATCAATGGCAGTTTGTTCAAAGGTCGTATTGCCCCCTGCTTTTTTGACGACTTGTGCCGCAAGGCATTATTAAACTGCTGCAATATTGACTGGTCAGAGATCAGCCCCGATATTTTTGGATCGCTGTTTCAGGCCATCATGCACTTTGAGGACGAGGCCGCCACCGGCAAACCCAAAAAGCGCCGAGAGTTTGGTGAACATTACACATCCGAGGCCAATATTAAAAAAGCCGTTGATCCTTTGTTTTTGGATGACCTCAAGGACGAGTTGCGATCCATTCGCAGCGATGCCAAAAAATTGAATGTGTTTTTGGCCCAGCTTCGCGCTCTCAAATTTTTGGACCCCGCCTGCGGTTGTGGCAACTTTTTGGTGGTGGTGTATCGCGAGTTAAGGTTATTAGAGGAACAAGCATTGGATTGTTTGTGCAATATCAAAGGGCAAACTTTGCGTTTTCCGGAATGCAATGTTGATCAGTTTTATGGCATGGATATTGACCCGTCCGCAACACAAATTGCCACCGTCGCGCTGTGGTTGACCGACCATCAAATGAATTTGCGCGTCAAAACATCAGACGGCACACCTTATGTGCGACTGCCGCTGACCGCTCACCCCAATATTATTCACACCAACGCGCTGCGTACTGACTGGAATAGTTTGCTGCCTGCTGGTGAATGCAGTTTTGTGATTGGCAATCCGCCGTATGTGGGCCGTCAATACCAAAACGCACAACAAAAAGAAGATACGGCGCTGATCTTTGACAATATCGACGGCGCAGGTGTGCTGGATTATGTGGCGGCTTGGTATGTCAGTGCGGCGGCTTACTTTTATGGCATGACACCGGCGCAACTTCGCATTTTGTTGCATGATGCGCCGCGTACTGCGCTGTCTATAGGATGCGCTTTTGTTTCAACCAACAGCATTACCCAAGGTGAGCAGGTGGGTATTTTGTGGTCGTGGATGCTGAAGCAGGGCATTCGCATCAACTTTGCCCATCGTACTTTTAGATGGAGCAACGAAGGCCGTGGCGTGGCGGCAGTGCATTGCGTCATTATTGGTTTTGCATTGCTTGACCGACCCAAAAAAATCATTTGGAATTATCCCGATGTCAATGATATCCATAGCAAGCCCGAGCGAAAAAGGGTTAAACGAATTAACCCCTATTTGGTCAATGCGCCTGATGTTGTACTCCAAAAACGACGTACGCCTATCAGTTTTGGGATCAGTGAGATGGTTTTTGGCAATATGCCAAACGATGGAGGGCATTTATTACTTTCGCAACAACAGGCTGACAGCATTCGCAAAAATGACCCTATTGCAGCCCAATACATCCATGAATTCTTGGGGGCAGATGAGTTTATTAACGGACTGCCGCGTTACTGCCTTTGGCTGGTCAGCATGACCGAGCAAGATCGCCAGGAGTCTCCAGAATTGCAACAAAGAATCTCATCTGTCAAGGCCATGCGGCTCGCCAGCGCCAGAGCAACAACGCAAAAGCTGGCCAATGTGCCACATTTGTTTGGAGAGATTCGCCGTCAGGCAGGGAACTATCTTGCGATACCAGAAGTATCTTCTGAACGAAGGGTTTATGTTCCCATTGGATTTTTGACAGAGATAACGATTGCAAGCAATAAGCTTTACACCATTCCAAATGCAACGCTTTATGACTTTGGTATCGTGACTTCTATGATGCACATGGCATGGATGCGGGCTGTATCGGGTCGATTGAAGAGTGACTATCAATACTCTGCTGGTATTGTCTATAACAACTTTCCGTGGCCCGCGCCGCCCAAAAAATTAAAATCCAAAACGGCTGTCATGCCCGTGGATACTGCACAGTACGCTATAGAAACAAGATCGCAAGAGATACTCGATGCCCGAGCAGCACACCCCGATAAAACCCTGGCGTGGCTGTATCGCCCCGATACCATGCCGGATGATTTGTCTGCCGCACATGCTGCACTGGATATTGCGGTCGATGCGGCTTATGGTTATGCCGGAAAATCAGACGATGCCAGCCGTGTGGCATTTTTGTTCAAAGCGTATCAAAAATTGACAACAAAAATTGACAACAAAAATTGACAACAGTGGATAGACAAATCGGCTGAAATGCCCGTCAATAGGGCATAGTCCGCGATGGCAGCCATAGTCACCGCTATCGCCATATCACATAACCCCACCCACACTGATGATAAAAGCTGCATTGATTGCCGGCGAGGCCTCCGGAGACCTGCTGGCGGGGCTGCTGCTCGACGGCCTGCACAGCCAGTGGCCTGATTTGACGGCAGTGGGCATTGGTGGAGCGCAGATGGCGCAACGTGGGTTGACAGCCTGGTGGCCCAGCGACAAACTGTCGGTCAGTGGCTTTGGCTGGGATTTGATCAAGCGCTACCCCGAGATCACCGGTATTCGCCGCCAGATCAAAGATCGTTTGCTGCACGATCGCCCGGACGTGTTCATCGGTGTGGATGCGCCGGATTTCAACCTTGACCTGGAGGCTGCCCTACGGGCTAAAGGCATCAAAACGGTGCATTTTGTTTGCCCTTCAGTCTGGGCTTGGCGGCCAGAGCGGCTGGAGCACATTTGCCGCAGTGCCGACCATGTGTTGTGCATCTTTCCGTTTGAGCCTGCTTTGCTGTCGCAGCACGGCATTGCATCGACTTATGTGGGGCATCCGCTGGCATCGGTCATCCCCATGCAGCCCGACCGCACCGCAGCCAGGCGCAGTCTGGGGCTTGACCCGCAACAGAGTGTGGTGGCCCTCTTGCCTGGCAGTCGGGCCGCCGAGATCAGCCACCTGGCCTTGCCCTTCTTTCAGGCTGCAGCGCGTGTTCAGCAAGCACTGCCTGCTACCAAATTTGTGCTGCCTGCCGTGCCCTTGTACCTGCCCCAGATCGAAGCGGCAGCCCGTGCCAGTGGCTTGGCTGGGCATTGGCAGATTGTCAAAGGTCAGTCACACACGGTGCTGGCGGCGTGCGATGTGGCCCTGGTGGCCAGTGGCACAGCTACCCTGGAGACCGCGCTGTTCAAGCGCCCGATGGTCATTGCCTACCGCATGGGTGGTTTGTCATGGCAGATCATGCGACGCAAAAAATTGCAACCCTGGGTGGGCCTGCCCAATATTTTGTGCCGCGACTTTGTCGTACCAGAGCTGATACAAGAGGCCGCAACGCCTCTGGCCTTGGCCACAGAGGTTTTGAACTGGCTTGACGCTACAACCCATCAGCCTGACAAAATCGCGGCCATTGAACAACGCTTTACCGCACTGCACAAAGAGCTACTGCGCCCCACCCCCCAGCTTGCCGCCCATGCCATCGCACAAATCCTCTCCTCCTGATCTGGTGGGCACCGGTTTATCACTGCCCGTGGTGCGACGGTCCTGGTCTGTGGCCAAAGCACCCGTACTGATGCAATCCATGGAGCAAATGGCCGTGCAGTGGGGCAGCATGGGGCTGATCGCCGGTGTTGATGAGGCTGGGCGCGGCCCTTTGGCGGGGCCTGTTGTGGCCGCAGCGGTGATCTTGGATGACCAAAACCCCATCTGCGGCCTGGCTGACTCCAAACAACTGAGTGCCATGCGGCGTGAAGTTTTATTTGATCAAATCCGCGCCAGGGCTTTGTGTTGTGCTGTGGCAGAGGCCAGCGTTTTGGAGATCGACGAGATCAATATTTTGCAGGCCACCCTGCTGGCCATGCGCCGTGCCGTGCATGGTTTGCGCCTGACTCCCAAACTGGTGCTGGTCGATGGCAACCGTCTGCCTGCACTGCCCATGCGGGCGCAAGCCATCGTCAAGGGTGATGCCACAGTGGCCGCCATTGCAGCGGCTTCGATCGTGGCCAAGGTGACACGCGACCACGGGTGTCTGGCGCTGGATCAACGCTATCCACAGTATGGATTTGCCAAACACAAGGGCTATGGCACGGCGGACCATCTGGCGGCGCTCATCACACACGGCATCTGCCCTGAACACCGCAAAACCTTTCGGCCTGTGACCGACCAATTAACCCACAGATCGCCCCATGGATCGACCGACCTCTTTGCGGACACGTCCGCCCCGCCTTGCAGAAACACTTTATAAACAAATTATCAAATTGTTGACACCCTACCGTTGCACCATGAACAAATTCTTCAACACCGCAGGCCCCAACCAGCCTGATATTCACTACACACGGCTTCCCATCGACAGGGTCAATTGGCCAGAACTCTCTGGCCTGATTGACGCACGCAAGTATTTCATCCTGCATGCGCCGCGCCAGACCGGCAAAACCAGTTTGTTGATCAACCTGATGCACTTCTTGAACGAACAGGGGCAGTACCGGGCACTGTATGTGAACATTGAAGCCGCGCAGGCAGCCCGCAACGATGTCAATGCCGCCATGAGTGCCATCCTGGGATCGCTTGCCAGCGCTGCCAGCCTTTACTGGCACGATGAAGTTTTGTGCAAATGGACCAAAGAGCTGGCCAAGAACCACGATCGGCAGGATGCGCTTCGCGTCGTCCTTGAACATTGGTCACGCACATCGCCCAAGCCGTTGATCATCTTCATTGACGAAGTCGATGCCTTGGTGGGCGACACGCTGATCTCGCTGTTGCGGCAAATTCGCGCCGGTTATGCACAACGACCCGAGGCCTTTCCGCAGTCAATGGTGCTGTGTGGTGTTCGCGATGTGCGTGATTACCGCATTCATCGCAGCGATGGTGAGATCATCACTGGCGGCAGTGCCTTCAACATCAAAAGCGAGTCCATCCGCCTGGGCGACTTTACGCAATCCGATGTCAAAGCCTTGTTACAGCAACACACCGATGCCACCGGACAGACTTTTGAGCCA
>CAIJOK010000093.1 GCA_903822205.1 uncultured beta proteobacterium
GCCACACATGTTTCAGCGCATTTGTCGTGCGACATCACCGTGCTCCTGACAGTTCATGACTACACTTTACTCTTCTGATGGTCTTTTTGTCATTTTTTGATTTTTTCACAAGCTCTGAGGTGAAACGAACGCTGCGGATTGTGGCAGGTGGGGGCGCATCATGCCACACTTGCAAACTCAGATATTGGGCTGGCTTCGGGCAATTCTGAAAAAAACCTGCGATATGGCTTTCAAACCGAGCGTAGCAGCTCCCGCAATTCACGCACCAGCTTGAGCATCTCTGATCTACGGCTTCGGGCTTCCTTGGTAAACATACCAGTGGTCACGGGCCGCCCTGTGCTTTTGCCACCGTGCATCCGGCAGCGGCCATTGGGCATTGGGTACGCTTGACAAGGCTTGCCTGTGGTACGACAGTGCGCCCCACAAAGCGATTGCATGGGGTTTGTCACGATTTGCCTCCAGTCCCTCGGGGCAGAATTTGCCCAATCACCGCTTGGCCCCCGTCCGTCACATTCACGTGCTGGATGGTGATGCGCTGGTCGCCTGAGCTTCGCAGTTTCTTCAAGGTCAGCAGGCCACACTGAAAAGTCTGCATGGCTCGCAGCGACAAATTCAGCATCTTCACGCTATGGGCCGAATCAGTTTGCAAGGCAGCTTTGGTGGCGTAGTCCATGCTCAATTTGTGGGTCAGTGCCAGTTGGTGGCCCAGCATTTTTTCGAGTGAATTACCCGCTTGTATCGTATGGCTCACGTCCAATCCCATCGCGGTGCAGTCGGTTCCCAATTTGCTGAGCAGTCCCAATCGATCACGGCTTGCATCAAGGGCCACGATGCCAGGCGTTGCCATCGTGTCGCAGAGATCAGGTTTGTCCAGCGGCAAGGCTTCGCCACAGACGATTGGGCCAGTGAATTTTGGCTCGCCCATTGCAAACACGTCAGCACCGGCAATTTCATACTCGACATCAGGCGACACAGTGCCACCAGCAGCCACGGTTCGCATTGCATCAACTTTCAACCTCAAGGCTCGCTGTTCCGTCTTGGCCTGACGTGTCGTGTTGTCACGTCCAACTCGAACCTGCTCGATACACGGCTCACACACAAGTCCGTCAAGGCAAGAATGAACGTCCGTCCATGCGCCGCAAATTGAACACGTATTTTTCATGATGATTTCCTGGGGTGACACCGCCTAGCCATGTTTTGTGCCGATTCCTGCTTGGCGTATTGAGTCCACAAGGGGATACCAACACCGCAGCGCTGCCCATAATGATCACCACGGCCCGCCGCTTGGCACAGCGGGCAAATGACATGGTGGGCGTAATAGGCTTTCGCTGATGCCCTCCACGGAGCATGGACATCGAAGTGGTCAGGTTTACGCCGTGGCTGTTCAAGCCGAGATGCGGGCTGTTCCACTTTGATTTGAGGCGGCGCTTTCACTGGAGCGGACTGCGGCTCGGGTGGCAATTCAAGCGTGTAGCCTGCCTCCAGAATTTGTCGGTCAAGTGCCAGCGATGCTGCCAGCAGCTTGGGGGTTAGGCCATCAGGTCGGCGTGTTCCCGATGTGACGATCTGGTCGTTCGCCGCCTCAAGGGCATGAAGGATGTCACGCTTGTGTTCACGAATCAGCGCCCGAATCGGGTCGGTCAATCGGCTTGCAGGCATCACTGTCAGAACCCCCGGGCGTGTGATTGACAGTGAAAACCCATCACCGCGCAGTGTCTGTAATAGTTCGCAAGGGGTCGCGCTCATCAGAAATCCTCCATGTCAGCGGTTGCGCACTCTTCTTTTTCCTCAAAAATCGGCGAACTGTGCGAACCATTAGATTTATCAACAAAATCAATGTCTTGCGTTGCGAACTGTTCGGCGAACTGTTGCGAACCCTTGCGAACTGTTCCAGTTTCCGCATTTTCTTTATCAGTTTTTGCGTAATGGTTCGCATCGGTTCGCAATGGTTCGCAGAACGGTTCGCCTGTAACATGTTGATTTATATGACTTTCCGAATGGTTCGCACAGTTCGCACAAATTCGGTACTTTTTGGTTGCTGTTCCCGTCGTTCCCTTTGCTCTGGGCAGGGTTTCAACTTCAATTTTGGGCGGTGCCGATGTCAGCAGTTCATCCAGGGCTTGGTCGATCCGCTCTTTGCTGGCATGGCCGCTAAAGCAGTCTCGGGTCAGTTCCTTGCGCGTGGCTTGTTCCTTTTCCGCAAGATACGCCAGAATTTTTTCTGCAAGCTCTGACACCGCTGCCGCCCCTTCCTCATCCACTGCGCTTTGAAATACAAACTTGACGGACTCAGTCCAGTAGCGAACCCAAGCCAGGGCCGCATTGATATGGTGAAGCTCAATCGTCGTGGTGAGGTCGGTCAAAGCAAAAAGCATCGCCAAGCGAAGCAAAACAGGTGCTCTGCGGTCTAACAATGCAGCGATGCGTTCACCCGACGATCGGTCTCGCATTTCGCCGCGATACAGGGCTGCATATCTTTTGGACGCATCGCCAGAAAAATGCATCTCAATCGTATCTTTTTCCTTATGAAAGTTCGCTCTTGAAAACTCCAGTATGTTCTGAATGCGTCTTGCAAAATAATCAATCGTTTCGTTAGGTGTTTTCTTTGGGAAAGGATTAACCTTTTCACCTTCAGCAAAAATCATCAAAAACCTATTGGCAAACCCATTTGTAAAATCCTGGCTCTTCATCAACAATAAAAGCTCAGAGGGTGTAATGTCGCCCATCAGGCTAATATGCGGGTGTGTTGCCCAAGTGCGTGATGTTTTTGTCGCTGGCTTGATGCTTGTTCCGTCCCAAGAATCACGGATGGCCGGTGACAAAGTATTGCCGTCACGCTTGGATTGATGCAATACATTGGCAAATTCTGACTCAATCACCAACAATCTTTTGTCATCAACGGGGGGGATTGTGATCGTGCCCTGGGTAATTCCATCGTGAATCAAAAAGACCAGTCCTTCACGGCTTGACAAGCCGCCTGTGTGAATTTGTGGTGCAAGAGATTCATGGATGTTTTTGACGGCGTTGGCGATGCGCTTGATCAACTTTTTTGCTGTCCCCTTACGGCCTCGTGCTGATCGCCCAATGTGCAGAAAGAACCCATTGGTGTGATGCCAGTCATCGCCAATGCTTAAGTACGGCCCACGCCCGATGGCCGCACCCATGTAGGCAATGGCCGACATGGCAACGGCATACACATTGGCTTCGGTGTTCTCGCTGCCTGCCCTGGCAATGTCACCCACCAGGCCGTACAGACAATCAGGTGATGGTTTTGGGGTGTTACGGTGCAAGTCCTGATCGTCATCGGGCTGGCCTTTTGCCGTGTCTGTCCAGCCATTCGCCTGCGCCAGCTTGAAAATGCTGTTCTTGGTGACTGGGTCGCCACCCTTGTCCGCGTACTCTGGGTCGGCTCTTGTGAACACATCAAAGGCACGCCCGCCAGTTTTTGCATCCCACTCACGCGCAATGACCGCAGCCTGACCTCGGTGGGTTTGGCCGTACTCGCTTGACAGTGCAAAACCGATGGTCGTTTGGGCATCGTGTTTGCTGTCAGGCAGTCTGGCACTCGTTGGGATGGCCATGACCGCAGATTTCAGGGTGTCATAGTCCGCTTGTTGTTCCACTGTGAACGGTTCATCATTTTGACTTGCAGCGCCAGTCCCACTTGGATTGGCTTGCTGCCCAACTTGGGTCATTAGGCCTGAAAAATCCACACCAGCCAGCTTCGCTCCCTGCGATGAGGTCATCACACTCCTGGCGATGGTTGATACTTCGCCCCGTGGCAGAGGTGGGGTGCATTTCTGCTGGTTCGATACCTGCAAAGCAGCCTCGATAGCCTCAAGGCTCAGTCCGTTAAATGCCAGGTCACCCCCCATTTTGAACAGTTCATTGTTTCGTCCACCTTCCGGTATCTTGCCACTGTTTTGAATAACACGGATCTCTTGTTGCACACTGGTCGGTACTGTTTGGGTTGGACGTGAATTCCACAATGCCAACAATGTGGCTGGCAGTTCAGGCAGTTGCCTAAAGTCACCGTTGCCACCCCATTGGTACGGTTTGCCGGTGTCAGGGTGTATCGATGGCGGCAAGACATCTTGTTGGCTGCCACCCGTTCTGGCGACGCATCTAAATTCGACAAGCATCGCTTTATCATGCCCCTTGACCTGCCATGTTTGTAACGGAGCGCAACTCTCTGGCAGTCGGTACAGTAGTTTTCCACGGTTTGGTCGGCCTGAAACAATCTGCACGGCATCGTCGTCCTGCAATAACATATTGAGATCGATATTGTGGTTATAAAACCAATAATGGCAGTCATTCAGATTATCCAAATCGATTGCACAGGTTCTGGAAAGTGAATGTAATAAACCAATACCACGGTTTCTTATTTGTGTTGGCTCTATCGGGTTACGCTCCCAGCCAGGGGTTTTTGGTGATTTTGTCCCAGGTTCAAGGGCGCACAGCTTCCATCCAAGTGCGATGTACTGCTGCGCCAATTCAAACACAGACTGCGAATGAGTAGAGGGGATTGAATCTTCAACGTGATTCGTTTTGTCGGGTGTGAATTTTGTCATGTCATTCACAGCTTTTCTCCCAGAAGGGCTGCCGTTGTCACAGCGAATGAGTTTCGACTTGAAAACAAGGGTGCTGCGAATGAGCCAGGCAGATCAGGTTCTACAGTCGCCGGTTCAAAGCACTCGATACGCTGGGCTATGGTGTCAAACAAAGGCATGGCGTAGCGGTATGCCGCCGCCAGCCTTACTGCTGCATCATCGATCAGGCCTTGGGTGTGGACAAGCTCCTGTTCAAACGGTGCCATTGCCATGCCGAGCAGGCCTTGGGTTTTGGCTTTGGCCATTTCAAAGGCAAGGGTTTGTCTTTTCTGCAAAGTCGAATCAAAGTAGGGCGCAAGGTCACGTTCAACAATGGTCACCAGTGTTTCGCTGCGAAGTGTTGCCAGTGCATCGATCTCTGTTTGCTCACACTGAAAACGCTCCCGCCAACGGTCAGCCCTTCGTTCACTTTCTTTGAGTGGTGTTTCTGGTAAACCCAGTTCTTTGACTTGCGCCGCCAGCAATGCACAACGATGGAGTTCTATATCCAGGCCAGGAAATTTGAGATCACATAATGCCTGAATCTTGCGTGCTACCTCGACGGGCATGTGAATACCGCTTGGGTCAAAATCACTCAAGTAGAAAATTCGACAAGGCCTGCCATCCGCTGCCGCTCGACTGACAATCCCGTAAAGCAATGTGGTGGACAGTTCACCAGTGGGTAACACCAACTCCGCTTCAAACCGCTGACATATTGAGCGTAGTAATGTGCGAAGGGATGATTTCTCACCAATCAATACCAGTCTGTAGGCTTGCCTTGCATGAGGGGCTTGGCATGTGATTTTGATTTCTGGCATGGTTGGAGCCATATCCAGGTAATCAGCATCGTGGATAACCTGAATCCCTGTCTGGTCATATTCTGGTGGCAAGTACAACTCTGGCCCAGCGTTGCGTTCATCCGTGATCGAATCAAAATCAAGATGCCCCAGCCACCTTGCATAACCAGATACCCTCTGCAAGAAAACCCAATCATCATCGGTATTTTTGTACCGCTCGCCATTGGGTTTGATCAGGCCAGACAAGCTCACCAGCGCGTAGTGCAGCCCACGGTTGTGGATGGATGTGAGTTTGCATTGCGCCCAAGCCTCTGCCAGCCACTTGGCATCGCGGTGGTTCGCTTCGGTATCGATTCGGTAGGGATCAGTCGCACCCGACATCACCGTGAAGTCAGCCATTGATTTGCCAGCGCTTTTGATAATTGCGCGAAGGCTTGTGGCTTGATTGTTGTGACCGTCTGCGGCGGTGAGTATTTGGGATGTCATTTAAGAAACTCAACTTTAGACATTCGCGCCTACAGCCATCTGGCCTGTGCCTATCGTTTTCCATTTCTGTAAGACCTATCCATCCAAGTGTGTTGTATTGATACCGTCTCTCGTCAAGCAACATATTCTGTCGTGTCTTGGCTATCA
>CAIJOK010000094.1 GCA_903822205.1 uncultured beta proteobacterium
CTAGACCTGAACACCCTTGAAAAGGTTAGCGGCAGCTATGTCAGCGATGACCTGCGGGATCGGGAAGACGACATTGTCTGGCGGGTGCATATCAAAGACAGGTGGCTGTACCTGTACATTCTGCTTGAATTTCAATCCACAGTCGATCGCTGGATGGCAGTGCGCATGATGACCTACATGGGCCTGCTTTACCAGGACTTGATCAAACAAAAAGAGTGGAGCGCCGATGGCAAACTGCCGCCAGTGCTGCCCATCGTGCTGTACAACGGCAGACCCCGTTGGCATGCCGCCACTGAAATTGCAGAGTTGATCGACCTACCGCCCGGGCGATTGTCTGACTTTACGCCCAGGCTGCGTTACCTGCTGCTTGACGAAGGGTGCATGGATGAAAGCGGCCCCTTGGCGATCAAAAATCTGGCTGCAGCGCTCTTTAGACTCGAAAAAAGCCGATCAGCCGATACGCTTACGCAAACCCTGACGGCACTGATCGAATGGTTGGGCAACCCTGCGCAAAACTCATTGCGGCGTGCCTTTACCGTCTGGATCAACCGCGTATTGCTGCCGGCGCATTGGCCCGGTGTCACACTTCCTGAAAAGGAAAACTTATTGGAGAACAACACGATGCTTGCTGAAACTGCCATGAAATGGACCGAGCAATGGAAACAGGAAGGCCTGCAAAAGGGCCGACAAGAGGGACGACAAGAGGGACGACAAGAGGGCCTGCAAGAGGGCTTGCTGGCAGGCGAGGCCACTGTGCTGGCGCGTCTGCTGAGCAAGCGCTTTGGCTCGCTGCCTGATGATGTGCGCGTTCGCATCTGTACCGCCACGGCCGATCAGCTTGAACATTGGGCTGATGCCATTCTGGATGCGCCCACACTGGCTGCGGTGTTTGCCAATTAATGGGGTAACAGAGGCCAGCAGGGCGCGATGTGCAAACGGTCAACAGGTCGGTTTTAGTGGCGTGGCCAATGGTCAGCCAAGCCGTTGTCCATGCACCGGTCTTGAGGGGCAAGGCGCAGGCCGGTCTGTTGGGCCTCACCTGGGATGCCATTCGTGTGTGGATCACGTGGTGAGGCCTGCGTGACTCAAAGCGGTTTGGGCATCGGCCATGGCCCCTGTGCGGCAGGGTCGATGGAGCACACATTGCGCACCGGTTTGACGGCCCTCGGCCTTCAGTTGGAAGATTTTCAAATCGACCAGCTACTGGCCTATCTGGGCTTGATCCACAAGTGGAACCAGGTCTATAACCTGACTGCTGTACGTGCTCCTGCTGCCATGATGACGCACCACCTGCTGGACAGTCTGGCGGCGGTTGTTCCCTTGCAGCGCCATTTGGCACAGTGTGCAGGGCCATCTGACAGCCCGTCTGGTCTGGCAACAGCCCCGCACACTGCGGTTCGCCTGCTGGATGTGGGGTCAGGGGCGGGTCTGCCGGGCGTGGTAATGGCCATTTGCTGCCCCACAATCCACGTGGATTGTGTGGATGCGGTCGCTAAAAAAGCAGCCTTTATTCGTCAGGCTGCGGGGGTTTTGAACCTGCCTCATCTGCACGGTTTGCACGATCGCGTCGAGCGATTAAGCAACTGTTACAACGTGATCACAGCACGCGCTGTGGCTTCTTTGCATGACATCACCGGTATGTCGGGGTCCGCTTTGGCCCCCGGGGGGGTCTGGATGGCCATGAAGGGCATCTATCCTGATGCAGAGCTGGCTCAATTGCCAGCCCACATCAGGGCTTTTCATGTGGAAATGCTGTCGGTGCCAGGCCTGGATGTTGAGCGTTGCCTGGTCTGGATGCAAAACAAGGCCGACCCCTCATGAATGACAAAACTTGAAGATTTCCTCAATCCCGAAGTTCACAAGCGTGAGCGACACAACAAGCGAAAGGTATCCATCCACAGCAGAGCTCACAGCCCAAGTGACACCAACCGTTCACAAAGTCTGCACATCTCGCAAATTTTGTCCATCACATCGCGGGGGCGTTGGGGCGGTTTGCATCAGTCCTACTTGCATGACACAGGTTATTTGCGTACCGGTGGCAGGTCCGTGCAATGGCCCAGGGCAGCCTCGGCGGCCATGCCGATGGACTCGCCCAGCGTGGGGTGCGGGTGAATGGTGTGACCGATGTCCCAGGCATCTGCGCCCATCTCGATGGCCAGGGCCAACTCGCCGATCATGTCTCCGGCATGAATGCCCACCATGCTACCCCCCAAAATCTGGCCGTGGCTCTTGGACGCTGGGTCATCATCAAACAGCAGCTTGGTCAGGCCGTCGTCGCGGCCATTGGACATGGCACGCCCTGAGGCCGCCCACGGAAACACACCCCTTTTGACCTTCACGCCCTGCGCTTTGGCCACATCCTCGGTCAGCCCCACCCAGGCAATCTCAGGGTTGGTGTAGGCCACGGACGGGATCACACGCGCATCAAAGGCAGCACTTGCCAGTTTAGGCAGGCCATGCAACTCACCGGCTATCACACTTGCCGCCACGTGGCCTTCATGCACGGCCTTGTGCGCCAGCATGGGCTGACCCGTGATGTCTCCGATCGCCAAAATGTGGGCCACGTTGGTACGCATTTGGGTATCCACCTGGATAAAGCCCCGATCGGTCACGAATACACCGGCCCTGTCTGCGCCAATCTGACGGCCATTGGGGGTTCGGCCAACGGCTTGCAGCACCATGTCATAGGTTTGCGGCGCGGGCACTGTATCGCCGTCCCTCATGGGCGCAAACGTGACCTCGATCCCGTCCTGTGTGGCCCGGGCGGCCACGGTTCGGGTCTGGGTCAGGATATGGTCAAAGCGGTGGGCATTGGTCTTGTGCCAGATTTGGACCATGTCCCGGTCTGCGCTCGGCATCAGTCCGTCCAGCATTTCAACCACGTCCAGACGGCTGCCCAGTGCGCTATAGACCGTGCCCAGCTCCAGTCCGATGATGCCGCCTCCCACGATCAACATGCGCCTGGGGACAAAGGGCAGCGCCAGCGCACCGGTCGAATCGACCACCCGCACGTCGTCAGGCAACATGGGCAAATGAACGGCGGACGAGCCTGCGGCAATGATGCAGTGCCTGAACGCGATGGTTTTGGGGGGGCCGCCCTGCGTCGGTGTGTGGGTGTGGGTGGGGGCAGATGTAGATGTGTCGGTGACGGCCAGATGGTGGGCATCCACAAAACGGGCATGACCACGAACAACGGTCACTTTGCGCATTTTGGCCATGGCGGCAAGGCCCGTGGTCAGGCGTTTCACCACCTTGTCGCGATGGCTGCGCAGGGAATCGAGATTGACGGCGGGCGCACCCCACTGCACTCCCATAGCCGCCAGGTGGCTGACCTCGTCGATGACCGAGGCCACGTGCAGCAAGGTCTTGGACGGGATGCAGCCTACATTGAGGCACACGCCGCCCAGGGTGGCGTAGCGCTCAACCAGGATCACTTTAAGCCCCAGATCAGCGGCCCTGAACGCAGCGCTGTAGCCCCCCGGACCAGCTCCGATCACCAGCAGGTCGCAATCAGGGTGGGTGGGATGGTTGAGAATGGTGGGCATGATGGTGACCTTTTGATTGAAATTGAGACAAACCGAGCGTGTGCGTTGTGGTGTTCCACACGATGCGAATCGCGTATTGTCTTCGCCAGAGCGCATTGATGAGGCCATTGTGCGCAAAGTCCTGCGGCTGCGAGCACGGCATGGCGAGTGCAAAAGCTATGATGATCGGACGAACCTGTCCCAGGTACGAAATCTCAGTTGCCTGATACCCTTACGCGACAACACCATGCAAATCATTGTCAGACCAGCCTATCCACGCACCGCCTGGGCGCTGGAGCAAAGCGGCATTCACCCCCTGTTAGCGCAGTTGTACGCTGCCCGTGGTATTCAGAGCATGCAAGAGTTAGACCCAGGTATGTCCCGTCTGCTGCCCCCCGACAGTCTGAAAGGCTGCTCCGAAGCCGCCGTGCTGCTGGCTGATGCCATTGGGGCAGGCCAAAAGCTGTGCATCGTGGCCGACTACGACTGCGACGGAGCCACCGCTTGCGCCGTAGCCCTTCGCGGATTGCGGCTGCTGGGGGCACGTCAGGTGGACTACATCGTTCCAGACCGCGTAGCAGATGGTTACGGCCTGACCGCGCCCATATCCCAGCGCGTCAAGGCGCGTGGAGCCGACGTGTTGATCACGGTCGATAACGGCATTGCCAGTTTTGACGGTGTGGCGTGCGCCCGCTCTCTTGGCTTGCAAGTGCTGGTGACTGACCACCACTTGAGTGCCTGCCCAGACGGTTTGCCTGCCCTGCCTGATGCCCACGTCATCGTCAACCCCAACCAACCAGGCTGCACGTTTGAGAGCAAATCCCTCGCTGGTGTAGGTGTGATGTTTTATGTGCTGTTGGCTCTGCGTGCATTGCTGCGTCAGAGAGGCGTGTTTGATGCAGCCTGCCAGCCACGGCTGGACACCCTGCTGCCGCTGGTGGCTTTGGGCACGGTGGCTGATGTGGTCAAACTTGATGCCAACAACCGCCGGCTGGTGGCGCAGGGCCTTCAAAGAGTCCGGGCGCAACAGCAGCCCGCCGGCATGGCCGCCCTGTTTGCCGCATCAGGGCGAGATGCCAAAACCGCCACGACCTTTGATTTTGGCTTTGCTCTGGGGCCGCGCCTGAACGCTGCGGGCCGGTTGTCAGACATGACGATTGGCATTGAATGCCTGCTGACCGACGATGATGCCGTGGCCCGCCAGCTTGCCACCACGCTCGATGCCATCAACCGTGAACGCCGCGAGATCGAAGACACCATGCGAGACCAGGCCCTGACCGTAACCGATGCCCTGTTCACCGATGTGAGCGCCCCGCCACCAGCGGTGTGTGTCTTTGATGGTGGTTTTCATGAAGGCGTGGTGGGCATTGTGGCGGCACGGCTCAAGGACAAACTCCATCGCCCCACCTTTGTTTTTGCCCGAAGCGGCGCTGAGGGCCGTGCGCACGAACTTAAAGGATCGGGCCGGTCGATTGTGGGGTTTCATTTGCGCGACGCGCTTGACCTGGTGGCCAAGCGCCACCCGGGGGTGCTGCTGCGCTTTGGTGGCCATGCCATGGCGGCGGGCTGCACGGTGGCCGAGGAGCATCTGGCGC
Source organism: uncultured beta proteobacterium (assembly GCA_903822205.1). GTDB lineage: Bacteria > Pseudomonadota > Gammaproteobacteria > Burkholderiales > Burkholderiaceae_C > Rhodoferax. The sequence continues at coordinate 5,120 of CAIJOK010000094.1, forward strand.
AGTTTGAACAGGCCTTTAGCCAGGTGGCGCTGGAGTGGCTGGATGCCGCCACCCTGACGCGACGCATCGACACCGACGGCGCACTCAAAGCCGAATACCGCCGCCCCGATCTGGTCGACACCCTGCACCACGAGGTCTGGGGCCAAGGATTTGCCGCCCCCACGTTCAGCGAAGAACTCGACGTGGTGTCGCAAAAGCTCTTGGGTGGCAAACACTTGGCACTCAAGCTGAAGCACCAGGGCCAGCCGGTTGATGGCATCTGGTTTGGTCACACCACGCCACTGCCCCCTCGCGTCAAACTGGCGTTCAGACTGGACATCGACACTTGGCGCGGGGCAAGACAGGTGCGTTTTCTGATCGAGGCAGCCGAGCTGCCTGATCGGTGAGGGCATGTTGAGATCAGCGCATCGTCTCATGATTAAATCCGTGACATGCAGAAAATCTTTCGCTTGAGCGCCTTGATCGCCTTGTATGGCTGCCTGGTGTTGCTGGCCGTCATGCCCACAGGGGTGTGGGCGGCCCGTGCTTTGGTGACGGGCAAACCCTCGCCAGATGCGCTGATCCTGGCGATGAAACAGGCCTTCAAACAGGGCCACAGCAAACGCCTGACTGAGCTTTTGCCCAGGGTGGCCGGTCATCGTCTGTTGCCGTGGGCCGCCTATTGGGAGCTTTCAGCGCGACTTCAAACGGCTCATCCCGCCGAGATCGAGGCCTTTTTAACCCGCTACCAGGGCAGTTACCAGGCCGATCGTCTGCGCAACGACTGGCTGCTGCTGTTGGGGCAGCGCCGTGACTGGGCACGCTTTGCGGTTGTCGCCCCGGGGCTGCACATGAACGACGATCGCGACGTTCGCTGCTACGCTTTGGCGATGGACCTCAAGGTGTCGGGCGTGGGCCACCCTGAAGAGGTCAAACAACAGTGGTACGCCCAAAAAGATGCCGGTGATGGCTGCCGTCTGGCTGCTGCCGTCCATTACGCGGCAGGGCAACTGTCTGAGGATGACATCTGGCGCAAAGCCCGACTGGCCGCAGAGGCCAATCAAGCTAACGCCACACGTCAGGCCGTTGCCATCGCAGCACCTGCCGCCCCGGTTTCACTGGATGAAATCTGGGCCAAGCCTGTGCGTTTTTTAACCCTGCAACAGCAGCCCCCCCCAGACCTGCATGTCGCCTCTGAACTGACCCTGCTGGCGTTGATCCGTCTGGCGCAAACTGACTGTGACCAGGCGGCTGAGCTGTTAGCCAAACAACGCCATTTGAGCGATGCTCAGCGCAGTTGGGGCTGGGGGGCGATTGGCAAGCAGTCTGCCCAAAATTTGTCGCCTGATGCCCTGCGCTACTTTGCCAACGCCCCTCCACAGAGCCAAAGCGACGAGCACCTGGCCTGGCGGGTACGCGCTGCATTGCGACAAGGGCAGTGGGAAGAGGTTTTGGGCGTTACACAAGCCATGAGCGCAGCGGTCAATGCTGAACCCGCCTGGATTTATTGGCGCGCTCGTGCCCTGCGCCAGTTAGCCCGATCGGAGGCCGATTTGGCCCGGGCCGCACAACTGTTCCAAAGCATTCAGGGCACAAGTGGCTTTTATGAAGTACTGGCCACCGAGGAACTGGGCCGATCCATCACCCTGCCGCCTGCGCCGCCCCTTTTGAGCGCCCTGGAGCAAGAAACAGCGCGTTCCCACACCGGCCTGCGGCAAGCCCTGGCAGCCATTCGCATGGGGCTTCGGTCTGAGGGCGTTCGTGAGTGGAATTACCACACCAATCTGCACCAGCCCGGTGGCATGAACGACCGTGAACTCTTGGCGGCAGCAAACCTGGCCTGCCAGCATGAGGTGTGGGATCGGTGTATCAATACCAGTGAACGCACCAAAAACGTGGTCGACGTCGCCCAGCGTTTTGTGATGCCACACCAGCAGGCCGTGCTGGCGCACAGTGCCCACATCGGTCTGGATGCCGCCTATGTCTATGGTTTGATTCGCCAGGAAAGCCGCTTTGTGACCGATGCCAGGTCAGGCGTAGGGGCTTCAGGACTGATGCAGATCATGCCCGCCACCGCCCGCTGGACGGCCAAAAAAATGGGGCTGACCCACTTTGACTTGCGCCACATCGATGATCTGAAGACCAATATAACCATTGGCACCGGTTACCTTCAACTGGTTCTGGATGACTTTGGCGGGTCGATGCTGATGGCATCAGCCGCCTACAACGCAGGCCCGGGCCGTCCCCGCCGCTGGCGCGGTCAAACCGGCGGTCCAGTTCTTGAGGGGGCCATCTGGGCCGAAAATGTGCCTTTTGCAGAAACACGCGACTATGTCAAAAAGGTGCTTTTTAACACCACCTTGTACGCTGCGCTGATCACTGGCCTGCCGCAGTCGCTTAAACAACGGCTGGGCCAAGTTGGCCCGCGTGATGCCAGCGCACCGGCGGTCAATCGCGCACTGCCTTAAGTCACCATCGGTCTATGACGACCTCGATACATCAATATCTCAATATCTCATTACCTCATTACCTCATTACCTCAACCCATGAACCCTCAGCATTTATCAGCCCCCCACCGTCTATGGCTTGCGCTGCACTGCTGTGCATCCATGCTGACTGCGGTTTTTTGGCACGGGCAGGCGCTGTCTCAATCCACTGCCACTGCCGGTGCGCCCGTTGCTGATGCAGCCACTGTGGCTGTGGCCTTGGCCCCTGTGCATCGGTTCACCTTGAAAAACGGCATGACGCTGTTGGTCAAACCCGACCGGCGCGCCCCCACCGCTGTCCACATGCTGTGGCTGCGGGTGGGGTCGATGGACGAGGTGGACGGCACATCCGGCGTGGCGCACATGCTGGAGCACATGATGTTCAAGGGCACGCCCACTGTGCCTGCCGGAGAGTTTTCACGCAGGGTGGCCGCGCTGGGTGGGCGTGAAAACGCCTTTACAGGTTTGGATTACACCGGTTATTTTCAGCAGATTCCGGCCAGTCGATTGGGTGACGTGATGTCACTGGAGTCCGACCGCTTTGCCCATAGCCGTTGGGCGGACGATGATTTCAAAAAAGAGCTGGAAGTGGTCAAAGAGGAACGCCGGATGCGTACCGAGGACGACCCTCGCGCCCTGCTGAATGAAGCCTTGCACGCCACGGTGTTTGTTGCATCACCCTACCGCCGGCCCATCATCGGCTGGATGAGCGATCTGCAATCGCTGACACTGGGCGATGTGCGCAGTTTTTATCAGCGCTGGTATGTTCCGGCCAATGCCGCAGTGGTCGTGGCCGGTGATGTCGATGTCCAGCACGTGCTGGCCCTGGCCCAAAAGTATTACGGCCATTTGCCTGCGCGCCCCGTGCCGCCCCGCAAGCCTCGCCTGGAGCCTGTACAGGCCGGCCTGAAGCGCTTTGCTTTCAAGGCTCCCGCTGAACAGTCGTATCTGACACTGGCCTTCCATGTGCCATCGCTCACGTCTTTGGATGGTGGACAAGAGGACACCGATGCCCTGGCGCTGACGGTGTTGTCGGCAGTGCTGGATGGCTACAGTGGTGCTCGTCTTGAACGCGCCCTGACCCAGGGGCCGGATCGCGTGGCCGATGTGGCTAATTCTGACAATGGGCTGTGGGGCCGTGGGCCGCAGTTATTTTTATTGACAGCCATCCCTGCTGCGGGCAAAACCACCGAACAAGTTGAAACCGCACTGCGTGAGCAGGTGGCGCGCATTGCCCGTGACGGTGTGCAAGAGTCCGAGCTTAGCCGCGTCAAAACCCAATGGGTGGCCCATGCCGTCTATCAGCGCGACTCCGTGTTGAACCAGGCGCAAGAGCTGGGTGTAGGCTGGGTGATAGGCCAGCCGCCTGATGCCCACGAGCGTCTGATCGAACGTCTGCGTGCCGTCACTGCCGCGCAGGTTCAGGCTGTGGCTGCCAAATACTTTGGCGACGACCACCTGACCGTGGGTCAGTTGGTTCCGCAGGCAAAGCACTCAACCGGCACGGTGCAAAAATTTGCGCCGGGTTCCACCCCATGACCCCTCGCTGCGGACTGACATGATCAACACGTTTAAGAAATTTGCGGCCTATGCCCTCTTGACGGGCATGACAGGCTTGATGACCCCTCAGCCGGCATGGGCTGCTGTGGCCATTGAGCACTGGACCTTGGCCAGTGGTGCTGAGGTTTTTTTGGCACAAAGCCCTTCTATCCCCATGGTGGATGTGCAGATGGACTTTGATGCCGGTAGCCGTCGTGACCCCGCTCAGCAGGCGGGTCTGGCCAGTGTGACCGCCAGTCTGAGTGGCATGGGCCTGTTGGCCGACCCCACGCATGGGGACGCTGAGATGGACGAAAACGCTTTGGGCGAGGCTTGGGCAGACCTGGGTGCAAGCCTGAGTGCCCACGCCAGCCATGACCGAATGAGCTTTGAGCTGCGGTCGCTCACCTATCCTGATTTGTTGGCACGGGCCGTGCAGTTGGCTTCACGACAACTGGCCCTGCCGGCTTTTGCGCCCGATGTTTGGCAGCGAGAGCGCGCCACGCTGAGTGCCGCCATCAAAGAGGCCAACACCCGCCCAGCAACACTGGCTGCTCGGGCTTTTAATCAGGCAGTCTTTGGCGATCATCCGTACGGGTACGAGATGACCGAGGCCAGCCTGGAACGCATCGAGGTCTCGCACATGGCCGGTGTGTATCGACGGCTTATCTTGCCGTGCCGCGCACGTGTGTCGGTGGTGGGGGCATTGACCCGCCCTCAAGCCGATGCCCTGGTGACGCAACTGTTATCACGCTTGCCGGCGACAGACGCGTGTCCAGCTTTGCCGCCGGTGACTGAGGTTTCTGCCCTCACACAGGCCTATGAGGTGGCCATCGCGTTTGACTCTGCGCAGGCGCAGGTGCTGATCGGGCAGCCGGGCTACAAACGCGATGACCCTGATTTTTTTGCCTTGCTGGTGGGCAACCACATCCTGGGCAGTGGCGGTTTTGTGTCGCGACTGACCACCGAAGTGCGTGAAAAACGGGGCTTAAGCTACAGTGCCTACAGCAGTTTTGAGCCAGGCTTGCACGCAGGGGCGTTTTCCATCAGCCTGCAAACCCGTCCGGATCAAGCCACGCAGGCGGTGCAGGTGGCCCGGTCCGTGCTGAGCGGCTTTGTGGCCGATGGCCCTACTCAGGCTGAATTGACTGCTGCCAAAGACCATCTGATCGGAGGATTTGCCCTGCGACTGGACAGCAACCATAAGCTATTGGAAAACCTCGTCAATATAGCTTGGAACCATCTGCCTCTCAACTATCTGGACACCTGGACGCAGCAGATTGCGCGGGTCACGGTCCATGACATCAGGGCGGCTTTTGGCCGCAAGCTGCGCCCCGACAAAATGGTGACGGTGGTTTTGGGTGCCAAGGACAAAAAATAAGCAGGGATGACGCAAAACCGCCGTACTCACCGCCTTGGGCCACTCACCGTGGAAAACTTGTTGGACGACAAATAAACTTCCAGTCGGTGTAACGGTAGGTGTTCGCAGCGGAGGATGCCGCAACGGGCGCACTGGCCGCGGCTGCAATGTCTGCATCGACGGGGTCAAAGCCGGCCCGCTTTTTTGGCTCACGCTCAGACAGGCTATAGACCCCCATGATGCCGCCCTCAGGCGCACTGACCAGTCCCCAGGTGGCCTGGCCCGTGACGGGGTCTGTCCATAATTTACGCAGGTGTCGGCGCGGCGTGGGGTATCTGGGGTCTTGCAGCAGATCATCCAATGTGGCTGGATACTTGCCGGCCGCCGGGCCAGTCCGCAGATAGCTGCATATCGCCTGACGAAACTGATGCCCGACAAACAACAGATCGGACTCTTGTTCGGCCCTTTCAACAGCGGCCAGCAGTCGCGCCACGCCCACTGCGCCCAGTCCCACAAACACCACGGCCATCAGCATACCGATGTAGGTAAAGCCAGCCACGCCAGCGATGCCGGCTGGGGCATGTGCTGCACTGTGTGGCAGGCCCATCGCGTCCGTTATTTCCGTCATAAGCGTTCGTGCTACCAGTTGGCATACAAATCGCCCAGACGGGAAGTGCCCGGTGCACCGCTGCGAACGTCATAGACAGCATCAGCGGTGTCAGCGTCTGGCAAGGGCAATGGCTGCCAGGTTTGCGTGCTGTCGGTGATGGGGTCTGCCGGAATGGCACGCAGATAGTGCTTATCGACAAGGTCCGACAAAGTGGGCGGATACACCCCACGGTCAGCGTGAAACAAGTCGATGGCCTGCCGCAGTTGCGCCAAGTTGGCCCTGAGAGCGGCCTCGCGGGCATCATCGACACTGCGCAGATAGCGCGGCGTGGCGATGGACAAAAGCGTGGCGATGATCGCCATCACCACCAGCAGCTCGATCAGGGTAAAGCCCCGACTACAAGCCCTTAGCCGTCGCCAATAAATTAAATACATCACTTTGTTTAGAAATCATCACCAACGACCGTCCATATTGCCTTGTTTGCTATCTTTTTGTAAGTTTTAACGTATTTTAACTACCCAGGTCCCAATGCGTTTGTTGCAAACGCTGCAAGCCAGTCAGCACGCATGCACTTTGGTGTCAAGCCACTTTGTGTCGGGTGGCACAATAGGGTGCGACTCAACAGGGAAACAGGGAAACATGGAAACTTACGTGTGATTGCTGAACGCAAAATATTAATGGCCCAATCATGACGCATCTACCAGATACTGTAAAACTCATCGATGTATTCATCGCGCATTGGCTGTACTGAAACCTGCACGAGAGATGGCATGTCTTTTAAAACTTGCGCCGAGCTTGGTGGCGGATCTTCCCACAGGCCATACTCTGGAACGAGAAACGCTTGCAAAGCTGTTTCAAATCTTGAGACAAGACAAATGGCAGAATATTCCGGTACGCACGTCATGACGATCGGTTGATATGCAAGTCGCCACCTGGAACGTCAATTCGCTGACCGTGCGGCTGCCGCAGGTGCTGGCTTGGTTACAGGACAACCCCGTCGATGTGCTGGCACTGCAAGAAACCAAGCTGCCTGATGAGCGCTTTCCATTCGACGCTTTGGCACAGGCCGGCTATCAGGCGCAGTGTTTTGGCCAAAAGGCCTACAACGGCGTGGCGCTGCTCACCCGAACAGGGGTGACCGAGGGGACAGATGTGACCGGTGTCACCCACAACATCCCGGGTTTTGTGGACCCCTCGGCCCGCGTCATCAGTGCCCATGTAATGGGGGTTCGTGTTGTCTGTGTTTATGTCCCCAACGGCCAGGCTCCGGATACCGACAAGTTTGATTACAAAATGGCGTGGCTTGCAGCGCTGCATGACTGGATAGCGTCCGAACTGGCCGCCCACCCCCGTTTGGTGCTGCTGGGGGATTTCAATATCACCTTTGACGATGCCGATGTGTGGGATCCCATCGCCATGCAGGGGCAGATTTGCTGCACGGACTCTGAACGCCGCCGTTTTCGCAACTTGCTGGCGTTGGGGCTGACGGATGCTTTTCGCTTATTTGCACAGCCCCCGTACAGCTATTCGTGGTGGGATTACCGAAGTTTTCGGGGGTATCGGGGTTATCGGGGTCATGGTTTGGCCCACCAGCCCGGCATGAGGATCGATCACATTTTGCTCAGTCAGTCGCTCAAACCCCACGTGACCCGCTGCTGGATAGACAAAAGACCACGTCATAATGAACGCCCCAGCGACCACGCCCCCGTTGCAGCAGAGATAGGCTTGTGATCGCCACCTGTGCCTGACAGATGTCGTCGTACCGGCCCCATGCGCCACCCTTCGCTTTTGTGCATGTCCGTGTTGTGCTTGTCCATTCCCACATCCGCATAATTAGCTATTATTTCAGGAGTTTTTATTTATGAGCAGCAGTATCAAACGCATTGCCGTCAATACCGGAGGGGGCGACGCGCCCGGGCTGAATGCCGTGATCCAATCGGTGGTGATAGCCGCCGCCAACCGCGACTGGGACTGCTTTGGTATTCGTGACGGGTTTAACGGCATCTTGTTTCCGGAGCGCTACGCCAGCGGCGGGGTCATGCGTTTGACTCGGGACAAAGTGCGCGGCATCAGCCATCTTGGCGGTACCATTTTGGGCACCACCAACAAGGGCAACCCCCTGCACTTTCCGATCACCCTGCCTGACGGCAGCATCCGCGAGGTGGACCGGTCTGATGAGATATTGACCTACTTTGCCACCCACGAGATCGACGCTCTGGTGGCCATCGGCGGCGACGGATCGCTGACCATCGCCCATGCTTTGCACAAAAAAGGTCTGCGCGTGGTGGGTGTGCCCAAAACCATCGACAACGATCTGGACAAGACCTTTACCACCTTTGGGTTTGACACGGCGGTGGGTTTTGCCACGGAGTGCCTGGACCGGCTGCACAGCACCGCTGAAAGTCACCAGCGCGTGATGGTGGTTGAGGTTATGGGCCGCTACGCCGGCTGGATAGCGCTGCACACGGGCATTGCTGGCAACGCCCACGCCATTTTGATCCCCGAGATTCGCTTTGACCTGGCCCGCGTTGAGGCCAAAATTCGCCAGCGTGAAGCCGATGGCCGTCAATACTCCATCGTGCTGGTCGCAGAAGGCGCGCAGCCCACCGATGGTCACCGCGAGCTTTTGGCTCCGGCTGAAGTGGGGCATTCCGAGCGCCTGGGCGGTATCGGCGAGCGCATCGCCCATGATTTGGCCCTGAGCACCGGCAAAGAGACCCGCGTCGTCGTGTTGGGCCATCTGCTGCGTGGCGGCAGTCCCACCGCCTTTGACCGCCTGTCGGCCCTGCGCTTTGGGGCGGCCGCCGTTCGCGCACTGGACGAGGGCCAAAGCGGTGTCATGGTGTCGCTGGGGCTAAACGGCGTGGATCACGTCGCTCTTGAAGAGGTGGCCGGCCACATGAAGGCCGTTCCGCTGGGTTGCGACACCTTGCAAACCGGACGTGACCTTGGCATTTGCTTTGGGGACTGACGGGGTACTGACCCATGTCTGACCCCCGCCTGACCGACCTGGATGCGTGGGTTGCCCAACTGATGCACACGTCAGTGCTGCTGGAGCTTGCCGCCTTGTCGGTGTGCGCTGCCCTGGCTTGGGCGCTGGTTTGGCTGCTGGCTCGCAGCATTGGCCAGCGTGAGATCAACGCCACCTTGTTCGGTCGCAACCGCATGGACGGTGTGCTGTTTCCGATGCTGTGGGTCGTACTGGCCTACGCTGCCCGCCCCCTGCTGCTGCACTGGATGCCCTTGGCCGTTTTCAAGATCGCACTGCCTGTTTTGCTGGCGTTGCTGGCGATTCGTCTGAGCGTCAAAGTCTTGCAGGTGGCATTTCATGACACCCCCTGGATCCACCTGTTGGAACGCTCCATCTCATGGCTGGTTTGGCTCGGCATGGTGCTGTGGGTCAGTGGCCTTTTGCCTGTGGTGCTTGAGGAGCTGGATCAAATCACCTTGCCCATAGGCGGCGGCAGGCTGTCGGTGCGCACCCTGATAGAAGGTGCGCTGACGGCAGGGGTTGTTTTGATCGTGACGCTCTGGATTTCAGCCTTGATAGAGTCCAGACTGCTGCGCCAGGCCACAGGTTCAGAGCTGTCGCTGCGCAAGGCCGCCAGCAACGCCACACGGGTGACGTTGATGACCGTGGGGCTGCTGGTTGCCTTGTCCAGCGTGGGGGTGGACCTGACCACCCTGTCGGTGCTGGGCGGTGCCATTGGGGTGGGGGTGGGTTTTGGACTGCAAAAATTGGCCGCCAATTACGTCAGTGGCTTTGTGATTTTGGCCGAACGCAGCATGCGCATTGGCGACAGTGTGCGGGTGGACGGCTTTGCGGGGTGCATCACCGAAATCAACGCCCGTTATACCGTCATACGCGCTTTGAACGGCACCGAATCGATTGTCCCCAACGAACTGCTGCTGACTTGCCGGGTTGAGAACTTGTCTTTGAGCAACTCGCTGAACTGGCAGTCCACGACCGTGTCGGTGGCCTATGACAGCGATGTGGGGGTGGTGATGGAACTGCTGAAACAGGCGGCCTTGAACCACGCCCGCGTACTGCAAGACCCCGCCCCGTCGGTCACTCTGACGGCTTTTGGGGCAGATGGTCTTGAATTTAAGCTAGGCTACTGGGTGAATGACCCCGAAAACGGCAGCGACAATCTGAAATCCCTGATCAATCTGGATATTCTCAGCTTATTGCGGTCACGGCACATCACCATTCCGTACCCGCAGCGGGTGGTGCAGTTGCATCTCAGCCAAACCGGTGCGGGCACCTAGCCTGACCCATTATGCCAATCTTCAAATTTCAATAAATTAAATACGTCATTTTTTGCCTATAATCAGCGCTAACGCCCGTCTCTATTGCATGGTACGCTATTATTTTGTGATTTATTGTGCATTTAATTTATGATTAACATACGTCTCAACAGCAAATTATGACGATTGTGGCCTGCAAGCGAATAACGAATGAAGCACAAAATTAATTTTTACATAACCCATAAACATAACCCATAAACATAACCCATGAATCAAAAACAAATACGCAATATTGCCATCATCGCCCACGTTGATCACGGCAAAACCACCCTGGTCGATAACCTGCTGCGCCAGAGCGGCACCTTCAGGGCCAATGAAAAAGTGGCCGAACGGGTGATGGACAACAACGACCTAGAAAAAGAACGTGGCATCACGATACTGGCCAAAAACTGCGCCGTGGACTGGAAGGACACCCACATCAACATCGTCGATACCCCCGGCCACGCCGACTTTGGCGGCGAGGTTGAACGCGCTTTGTCTATGGTCGATGGCGTGATGTTGCTGATCGATGCCGTGGAGGGTCCCATGCCCCAGACGCGTTTTGTGACCAAAAAAGCCCTGGCGCTGGGCCTGAAACCCATCGTGGTGGTCAATAAAGTGGACCGCCCAGGCGCACGCCCTGACTATGTGATCAACGCTGCGTTTGATTTGTTTGACAAACTGGGAGCCTCCGAGGAACAGCTTGACTTTCCGGTGGTGTACGCCTCAGGGCTGAATGGCTGGGCCGCCATGGACGAGGGCGCGCCTGGCGAGCAGTGGGGTCAAGACCTGGCCCCCTTGTTTGACACCGTGCTGGCGCATGTGCCTGCCAATTTGGGCGACCCAGCAGCACCGCTGCAATTGCAGATCAGCTCACTGGACTATTCCACTTATGTTGGCAGGATCGGCGTGGGGCGGATCACCCAGGGCAGCCTGAAGGTCAATCAAGAGGTTTTGGTGTGCGATGGTCAGGACGGCAAAGCCAGCAAGGCACGGGTGCAGCAAATTCTTAAATTTGAGGGCCTGGAGCGCCTGCCTGCTGACACTGCCCGCCCAGGCGACATCGTGCTCATCAGCGGTATTGAACAGGTCAATATTGGCGTGACGCTGACCGATGTGCTCAACCCCACACCGCTGCCCATGCTCAAGATCGACGAGCCAACACTGACCATGAACTTTTGCGTCAATACCTCACCCCTGGCCGGGCGCGAGGGCAAGTTTGTGACCAGCCGCCAATTGCGCGACCGTCTGACCCGCGAGCTTCAGGCCAACGTGGCGCTGAGGGTGATCGACACCGATGAAGACGGCATTTTTGAGGTGAGCGGCAGGGGTGAATTGCACCTGACCATTTTGCTGGAGAACATGCGGCGCGAGGGCTATGAGCTGGCTGTCAGCAAGCCCCGCGTGGTTTACAAAATAGTGAACGGTGACAAACACGAGCCTATCGAGCTGCTGACCGTCGATGTGGAGGATGCGCACCAAGGCGGCGTGATGCAGGCGCTGGGTCTGCGTCGTGGCGAGCTGGTTCACATGGAGGCCGACAGCAGGGGCCGTACCCGTCTTGAATACCGCATTCCGGCGCGCGGACTGATCGGGTTTCAGAACGAATTTTTGAACCTGACGCGGGGCACGGGTCTGGCCAGCAATATTTTTGACAGCTATGAGGCCTACAAAGGCGAGATCGAATCGCGCAAAAACGGCGTGCTGATCAGCATGGACGACGGCGAGATCGTGACCTATGCCCTGGGCAAACTGGACGACCGAGGTCGCATGTTTGTGCGGGCCGGCGACCCCGTCTATGAAGGCATGATCGTGGGCGTTCATAACCGCGACAACGACCTGGTGGTCAATGCGGTCAGGATGAAGCAACTCACCAACTTTAGGGTGTCCGGCAAGGAAGATGCCATCAAAATCACACCGCCCATCCAACTGACACTGGAATATGCCGTTGAATTTATTGAGGAAGATGAGCTGGTCGAGATCACGCCTAAGTCGATCCGCCTGCGCAAACGCTACCTCAAAGAGCACGAACGCAAAAAAGCCAGCCGAGAGGGCCTGTGATCGATCTCAAAAAAGTTATGTACGTCATCGTGTATCCAAATAATGTCAGTGTGCAATAAGGACGGGCATTGTTGATGTTTGATACAAAATTATTGTGTATGTAACTTATTGATAATAGATTGACAACGTTCTGGTTTGTCGTACGAGTCGTAACTGTCATGCCATGCATCAGTTCACATAGGATGTGCCGACGAAGGAGGCGCATCCATCGAGTCACGCGAACGATGCGCTTCGTTTCTCTGCGCATCCTATCGTGTATGTCTTATGGCCTTGGCAGCAATGGAGCGCTGCGAAATTGCCGTCCGAGAGTAGCGACTTGTTAAGCAATATCAGTCGCTGATCTGCCATAAAACTTGAATGGCACTGGCCGGAAGTCTTGTAGTTGCCACAAGTGCCATTCCTGATTCCCATAATTCTGCTTTTTGACGGGTGCGTATCAGGAAGTCTGAATTTAATATTGAAAATACAAAAATGGGCTTTCAAAGAAATTTAACTGTAACAATGCATATATTATTCCAATTAAAATAACAATAGAGACATAAGCGACCACCGACTTTTGTAGAAAATCATTTGTCGAAAATGAAGCGACTTTGATGGTGTTCGGCATAAAAAAAATGATCAGAAAAGCTGAGACAATTGCCAATAAAGTGACTTTCAGCTTTGCTATCCACATGTAAATATCGGGCATATTTCCCAATGAATATCCATTGAACCCTAGTATACCTTTGTAAATAACGAATGCGGTGGTGACGCTATCAGAACGGAACATAACGTTCGCGAAATTGACAGCAAGAAAAGTTAGCGTCCATGCCGCTACTATTTTTATAATCTTGTAGCGCCGATTCTTTTTGTTTTTCTTGCTTGGAAGTGGAAAAGCTTTTCTCCAGAGATGGTTGATCACAATATAAAAACCATGCATACCTCCAAAAATCACATACGTCCAATTGGCACCATGCCAAAAGCCCAATATTAAAAAAATAATAACTGTCGGGACAACCATCGAGCAAAACGTTTCAACAACTAATGGCAATCCTTGGCTCAATCGCATAAATTTCAAAGTGATTGGAGTGTACAGGTAGTCTCCAACGTATTTTGTAAGGGTGATGTGCCAGCGTTGCCAAAAATCTATAATGTTTGTGGCACGGAAAGGGGAATTGAAGTTGAAAGGCATCCAAATACCAAACAGCAAGGCTGCACCGACAGCCATGTCGGAGTATCCAGAGAAGTCAAAGTAGAGCTGAAAAGTGTAACCAATAGCTGCGAGCCAGGATGCCAAAAAATTCGGATTGGCCCCTTGAGCCAAACTATCATAAAAGCTGGTTACGTAAGTATTTAGTGTGTCGGCAATCAGTACTTTTTTGGCTAGTCCAACAGCAAATATTGACAGCCCAATGACTATCTTTGCGTTCTGCATTACAAAGTTTTCCGTCATCGAGAACTGAGGCATCATTTGTTTATGATGTATTAGCGGGCCAGCCAGAAGATGCGGGAAAAATGAGACGAAAAGGGTGTACTGGATAAAGTCGGGCTCCTTTACTTTGTCTTGAAAACTGTCAATTAGGAACGCAATTTGGGTAAAAGTGAAAAAAGAGATGCCTATAGGAAGAATGATGCTAACCGAATCCACGGGATCGAAATCCATCAGGATGCGTAGTTCATTCATGTTGTCAATAAAGAAATTGGCATATTTAAAATATCCCAAAACAGCAAGGTTGACAACGATAGCCAAAACCAGCGCTGTCTGTCGATGCTTCAGGTGTGGCCTTGAAATTAGGATGCCAATCCAGTAATTGGTTATGATGGAGATTGCCAAAATAGGCAACGCAAGGATACTCCAGTATGCATAAAAGAAGATTGAAGCAATTGCCAACCAACTAATAGCTGCTCTTTGACTAATTTTTGCCAATAAAAAAAAGCCAGTAAAAATTACCGGAATGAAAATGAATACAAATGCTGAAGAGTTAAATAGCATATTTCAACGAAACGGGCAATTCTGGGGGGGTGTATTGAGCTATGTCCAGCTCCCATGTTTCAGATATGTGATCACAGGAAATTTTTGTGAATCCAAGTTTGCTGTAATGACTCTTGACAATAATATTTCTTGCAGTTGGACAATAAGTCCCAATCAGCTTGATTGCGCCTGATTTTTTGGCGTTACTGACCATGTCCAGTAAGGCTGCTTCTTCAATGCGCCTTCCCAATACCCGACAACTCATAAGCCAAGTATCAATCTCCCAAGCCGCTGCATTCTTCTTGCAAATGATGACGCTAATCATGCCGTTATCCCCAAGCGCATCTGTTAGGCGAATTTGGCGGGTAAAATAGTTGCTATCTTCTTCAATATTCTTGATATCCACTTCACTATAACGTTTGGTGGTTAGATTAAATTGATTGGATTTGCTGATGAGTTGAACGATGCGAGCCCGACCAGTTGCATCAAAGGGCGTGCATATCATCTTCATTTCCAACGACTTAAGGTAGGTGACCATGTCGGAGGATTGATTAAGAATCTGCACTCGTTTAATATTGTCTTGATAATAAGAAGCCCGATTATGGTCTTCCTCAGAAAATGCGATTGCTTCAAAATACCCAGCAGCAATAAGCGTCCTGGCAAACAGAGCGGGGTCTTCCGGAAGTTCAGGAACGGCAACATCGGGCAATTCTTTGCGGACCTGCATACGCTCAGCGGGGTTGTCATCCAAAAATACCATACTCTCAAGACCGAGAGACAATGATTCAGCAATGACCCTAATGTTTGAAGCCTTGTCAGACCAATTGGCCTGAAATACAGCGATATGATGTTCTCTGAGCAACATGTCGGGATGCTCCTGAAAGGGGATACGCGCAGTTGCATCTTCATTTTTGGATGACACTGCCAAAACAATTCCACGGTCATGAAGTTCTAGCGCAGTGCGCTGTACATGCAGATGCGCTTCAGCGGTTGGGTCACCATTTCCGATAAGTATGCCATTTAAACCGTCATCTCCTATTACTCCGCCCCAAAGAGTGTTGTCCAGGTCCATAATTAAGCAACGACGACTCTTGCCTAGTTTGGAAGCTAATACACGACAGACATAGTCGGCATATATGGGCGTATAGCGTTGCGCAAATGGCAGCTTTCCAATATTCCATAAAGTTGGATCATGCCAGTTGGTCAATCCTACATTTGAAGCAAGACCGGCAACATCAAGGATGAACGTGTCGTCTGAAATAAGACAGTCAAGTTCACTATTGAGGTGTGCGACAAGCCAAGAAAGGGTGCCTGGCAAACGCCCTTCGTAGCTGCCAAAAGGTGTCTCCACAGGTGGGGCTATGTTTTGCAAAATAATTTGCGCACCCGTATTCGTGCGCAAAGATTGAATAACAGAACTGACGTAAGCGAAGCAGTCCCTGATATTTTGGTCGGCTGCAACCCGATTGCCTGGAGTTGGTGTCAGTGGCAGTCCACGATAATCTATTGCGACCAGTATGGCAGAAAGGGACTTCCCTGCAAAAATTGTTTCAGTAGAAAACGCAGTCTGGGCAACTTGATTGTATTCAGTTTGCTCAATGGTCAAAGAAATTCCAAACCGTAGGGCAGAGCCAATTAAAGCAGATGCTATTAATTTGGTGGTGGTGTTGCTGACAAGGCCAATATGAACTAAAGTTAGTGGCGCAAGGTCAAATTTATTAGATCGCAAATAGAACAGTCTATTGGAGAGCTTACTTAGCTGATTCTCATCTAAAGCAAACTTTGCCAACTCCCGGAGTTCGATGCCTGTGGTGGAAGTAGAGACACTTCGTGAAAAATCTGTTGCTGCTTCAGGCAACCACGATAGATGTTCGTATATATTATTAGTCATGGCAATGTCATGGATCTTGCGGATTTAGTCAAGGGTTCGATCGTCACAATTATCACCGCACCACTTGGCGGATATTTTGCCTTTGCCAATAATCGCCTCTTGCCTGAAAATCCAAAATTTCAGTTCAATAATTCTGGTTGCCTCTGATTTGTATGAAAGCTTGGCGTGAAATTCCAAATCTTCATCAACATAGGCAGGGTTAATAAATTCAATGCTAAATCCAACCGTCATTGCTTTGTTGTCAGGCAACTCTTTGCCAATTAATCGAGATAGCTGGGTTGTAAGTAGCGCGCCATGAAGCAATGGAGATTTAAACCCGCGGTCTTGGCAAAACTTGTGATCGGTGTGTATGGGGCTATCATCAGTGCTTAAGTCGACAAACGTCTTCATGTCGGACTCGGAAAAAGAAAAATTCCAGCCGAACTGCATGCCCTCAGCATACAATGCCCACGATGAGTCCGGTTTAAACATTGGCCTGTTTTTTTAAAACTAATTCAGCTAAAGCGCCGATATTTTTTAGGTTTGAAATTTCGGCAGCTGTAAATCGAACGCCAAATGCTTTTTCAATAGATACCATAATCCGAATATTGGCTAAGCTGTCCCAGCCTTCAACGTCCATCGCAGTCGTGACTTCACTGATAACCAATTCATCGTCATCGAGCACGTCACAAAAAATCGGTGTTAAATTAGCAGTAATAAATTGAGCAGTATTCAATGCGGTTTGAACGATGGTTTGATTTGGCAACTTCATGGTAGAAATGAATGTAAATAACTACGAACCGCCATAACGATTGTTAAGGCTTGGATATCACGAATACTTGTCCTGCCTTCTCACTTTACTTGAGAATATCGTCGGGTTGACGGCAGATGTGTAAATCCTTTAGAGTAAAACCATCGCTCTTACCGGGGTAAACTCGCACTTTGGAAAAACCGAGTCCGTTCGACGGCAGTGGTGTCTTGAGTATGTGGGTAGCATCATCGCCCGGGACATTCAGTGTGAAGCGGCGAGTGGCAGTACCCGGACCCATACCTTCCATAATCAAGATTTTTGAACCAGCCGTGACGGCGCGTGCCACCAGGTAATCCAACTTTTCTATCGGCTTATCAAAAGTAATTTCTATAAATTCGTTCTCGTTGGTTGGCCCGGTGACCACATCTTCGCCCTTCATGTTGATGCCATTTGCAGCCAGACCGACCCGTGCCAACCTTGCGGTCACGGTGGACGGTTTGCAAGCGGCCTGCACCCAGGCTGACGCACGCAACAGCCACTCCGTATTGTTGCTTACATAGCGGGGGTCCTGAAACTGAAAATCCGGTGGCGCGCGCATGGCGTACTCGGCCCTTTCCCAGATCAGCATTTTGGGCGCTTGGGTCTGGAAGGCATCGCTGCTCAAGTAGCTTTCCATTCCAAACCAGGATCCTATAGTTACAGGCACCGAAACATTCAAAATGTCGCGCTGCAACATAAAACGCAGCGCATCCGCAAAGCCACCCCACTCCATTGAGAAGCTGCTGCCCTGCAAGGTAATCCCGATTGGAACACGCTTGGCTTCATTTTGTTCCTGGGTTCGACTCACGAAAACCGGCGCGATTCGTTCAGGTGCAAAAGTCCCAGAATTGGGCGGTACTAAGGCAATCAATTCACGTCCTATGGACGGAATTTTGCGTTTGCCAACTTTCATTTGATACGCCACTTCAGGCGTTGCATCGAGCGCCTTTTTCAGCACTGGGTTGGCATCTATGCCTGACTTAAAGGTTTCAGCTGCCAACTTGGCACCTACAAAATTCCAATGCCCGTCAAGCCGAAAAAATAAAGGGGTTTCTGAGTCTCGCAGGGGACTGTTCAAGAAGGGCGTGTTGAGATCAATCACCGTCACTCCGGCGGCCTGTAACGCCTTGCTCATACGCTCGTAATTACCTGCCGTGTAGTCGTTAAGTTTGATGTTATCAGGAAGATACTCGGCGTACAAACGTACCTTCAATGGCACCATCGTGACGGCCATGCTGATGCCGTTGGCCACAAGCACTCTGTTGAAACGTCCGATAAGCGAAATTGTCTCTGCGTGGCCAGCCGCTTCTGCCGGACTGGACAGTTCAGATCGCAAAAAGAGCCAGTCATTTTTGCCAACAATGCCCAGAAACTCAGCACTGTGCACAGAAACCATGCCAAAGGCACCGGTCAACAGGGCGCAGCATAGCCATTTACTCACGTTCCAGTTATGAATCATTTGCATCTTTCCTCAATTCGTCCTGAATCCGTGAGTTCAGGTCGCAAAATGGTAGAAATACGTTTGTAGATCAACGAGTTGCAGTTTGCGCTATGATCACCTGTCTGGTGAAGGTTGCAATCTTTGCAATTTGTTGATTTTTAACAATAAAACACCAATATATTAGTTTGAACTCACGGATTCAGGCTCGTGATTTCACACTACCCTAGCAGTCTATTCGGACGGAATTTCAACCACATGAGTCGAACTATAGCACCTTCAGACTTCCTTTTATGATTAAATTTGGGGTGTTACTATGAACTCAACTTTAGACATTCGCGCCTACAACCATCTGGCCTGTGCCTATCATTTGCCATTTCTGCAAGACTGATCCATCCAAGTGAGTTGTATTGATCCTGTCTCTCGTCAAGCAACAGATCCTGTCGCTTCTTGGCTGTCGCGACCTTGATTGCCATGACGCTCATGTTGCTTGGCTACCAAACAAGGGACCAAAGAACGAGGCAATACTGATAGTAATCTTAGATTTCTTGATCCGCATGAAAAACTGAATGGCACAAATCTGTGACGAATTCTGTATTTATCGCAAGTTCTGTCTTGGGAAATGCCAATCACGACGAATTATTAGTGCCAAAGCTATTCTAACAATTTCAGGCCGATCCCTGGCGCGGATCAGGAAATCTGAATATGCTCATGAAGAAATTCAGGTGCAAAATCTGCACCATTACTCCATGATAATGTATGCCCCTCCAGATTAAATGTCGTAAAGAAGGAAATATCTTTCAATGGTTCGAATATCTCACCATATAATTCAGATGATAAATCTATTTCGCCCCGCGAACCATCGTTGAAAGATAGCCATATCTTATATCCATTGATATACTTAGCCTCATTGACATGAATAAACATCTTGCTACTCCAGTGGCTCAATTTTAGTCAATGGTTTTCTGTTTGTTGCAGCTTCCCAATTCTACATAAGTTTCTCTTGGTGTAAAATATACGAGTCAAGAACCGCACTTAATGCCATTCTTGGAAATGTGCCAGTTACTACGTTAGTTGTAATATCTACTGTGATTTCATATTCTCCATATTCCGCGTAAAAGTGTGGCGGTGCATGTTCACGAATTCGGAAAGACCGGTCTCGCGATTGTCGCTGACAAAAAGGCGGCCTACTACCTAGTGATCAAAAACAGGTGGTGGTATGGTGACAAAAAAGAGTGGATGTATGAAGGAACGGTTTTGACCGTGGCCGACGGTGGAATACTGAAGGTATTTGACAATGGCCAGTACATTTACAGTGAGAGGGCACTCATCAACCTACGTGGCTTATCAGAGTCGCACGGGCTGTCAGGCGGCTTGTGCTACCGGGGCCAGCGGAGATAAGGGGAATAATTTTCCTTAATTTTCCAACTGGTGTTTGATACGCACAATCTTTATGTCGCTGCCAGTTTTGTAATAAAAACGAACGATATATCCACTTCTCCCAAAATCAATGATAATTTCTCGATAGTTTGGCATATCTTCAACAGGTCTAAAACTATCTGGCTGAAGTGCTATTTTTTGTATCGATGACTTTATTTTTGCCACCGCACGAATCAATGCTTCTGGACTTTTCTTTGCTAGAAAATTTCTCAATCTAACCAAATCACATAAAGCCTGCTGCGTGTAAATTAGATGTGACATATAGGAACTGGTAATTCATTATTTGTTTCCCACGAATCCATCCATTGCTCTACTTCATTTTGAGTTACATGTAATCCAGTTTCATCAAAATCATTTAGTGAATCGATGCAGCTTTTATTCCACAAATACTCTTTTTCTTTTTGCTCAATAAAAACAATCAAAGCTTCAGCAGCAAGGGAATGCGATGTTCTTTTTTGCCGATTAGCAATTTGACTTAATCGCTCTTTGGTTTTGGTGTCAATACGAATTGATATTTGAGATGCAGACATTAAAATCCCCTTCTTGGCGTAGTGTATCACATTGTAGGTAATTGCAGTACTTTGCCAATTCGCGAGGGCTATGACCTGTCGGTCATTTAAACTATAAAAAGTTATGTACGCAATCATGTATCAAACAATTGCAATGTATGCAGTACCAACGGGCATTTCTTATGTTTGATGTAAAATTATATCGTATGTAACTTATTTTTTTGAAAGCATGTCCATGTTCTGGTCTTTTGTATGAGCCTGCTCAAATCCGCCTCGCTGGTCTCGGCGCTCACCCTGCTGTCGCGCATCACTGGCCTGGTTCGCGAACTGTTGATCGCCTCCACCTTTGGCGCGTCCGCCATGACCGATGCGTTTAACGTGGCTTTTCGCATCCCCAATCTATTCAGACGTTTGTTTGCTGAGGGCGCATTCAGCCAGGCTTTTGTGCCGGTGCTGGCCGCCACACGGGCACAGCAGGGCGACGCTGCCACCCACGACCTGATCGACCGCGTGGCCACCGTGCTGGTCTGGACGCTGCTGCTGACCAGCGTTTTGGGTGTTTGTGGGGCGACCGGTCTGGTGTGGCTGATGGCCAGTGGCCTACAGCAAGACCCGCAGGGGTTTGACGTGGCCGTGGTTTTGACGCGCTGGATGTTTCCGTACATCGCGTGTATGTCGCTGGTGGCCTTGTGCGCCGGCGTTTTGAACACCTGGCAGCGGTTTGCCATACCGGCGGTCACGCCCGTGCTGCTCAACGTTGGCTTGATCCTGGCTGCCTGGCTGGGCGCACCGCAGTTTGCCGCATGGGGGCTGCCGCCCGTCTATGCCCTCGCAGCCGGTGTGATCACAGGCGGTGTCTTGCAGTTGGCGCTGCAATGGATGGGCCTGCGGCATTTGGGGCTACAGCCGCGCCTGTCCTGGCGTTTTAGCCTGCTGCGACAGTCATGGCAGCACCCGGGTACGCGGCAAATTCTCAGACTGATGGGGCCGTCGCTGTTGGGGGTGGGCGTCGCACATATCTCCATGGTGATCAACACCCAGATCGCATCGCACCTGCGACCGGGCAGCGTGAGCTGGGTGACGTACGCCGACCGACTGATGGAGTTTCCGACGGCCATGCTGGGCGTGGCGTTGGGTGTGGTGCTGATGCCGCAACTGGCCCGTGCCCGCGCCCAGGACGATGCGGCCCAATACTCGGCCCTGCTGGACTGGGGACTGCGGCTGGTGGTGGTGCTGGCTGTGCCCAGCGCACTGACCATGCTGGTTTTTGCCCGGCCACTGGTCGCGGTGCTCTACCACTATGGAGCCATGACGACGTTTGACGTTCACCAGATCGTTGTGGCGCTGATGGGCTGGGGCGTGGGTTTGACGGGCATCATCGCCATCAAGGTGTTGGCCCCGGGCTATTACGCCTGCCAAGACACCCGCACGCCGGTACGGATAGCCATCGCGGTGCTGGTGATCACGCAACTGCTGAATGTGGCGCTGGTGCCCTACCTGGCCCACGCGGCGCTCACGCTGTCGATCGGCATCGGTGCCTTGGTCAACGCCGCCTGGCTGCTGTGGGGGTTGCAGCGCAAAGGCAGTTACCGACCCCTGCCGGGCTGGGGACGGTTTGCGCTACAGGTGGCATCTGCTTGCATTGTGCTGGCAGTGTTTTTGACATGGGCCAATCTGCACTTTGACTGGACGGCGACGCGCACAGTCCCTGTTGTGCGCATCGGTTTGTTGGCGGCCCTGTTGGGGGTATCGGCGGTGATGTATGGCGCGGTGCTTTGGGCTACAGGGCTTAAGCTGCGACAGTTGATGCGGTAAGCGATCGACTCTATTCAACCTAGATCCAGACATCCTGAGCCGGTTAGGGACAATGCCAACTATTTTGAGAAATGTCGTGGCACTTCGATAGGGGCGAATAAATTCGGTGGTGTCTCACGTTGACATACAAGGCAACCATCAGTTCTTCCACGGTGTTGGCGCGGTTCAAGTTGCCGGCTCTGGCCTCCCGCATAGCTGCAATGGTGGCAGCATTGGGTATCAACGGCTCAAAAGGCAAAGCCTTTTCTTGTGACACCTTTGTGAGTAGCAATCGAACTGCATCCGACACAGTAAGCCCCATAGCAGCGAGTACGGCAGTTGCCTCATCTTTGATGGCTCGATCAATCCTCGTCTGTATCAGTGCATTTGCAGCCATAGCATCCTTGTATGTGAGTTGCATTGAGTATGACACCGATGGGGCTGTTTTGCGTCAGTCCCATCAGGGATGGATCACAGGCAGGATGCCAGCCATCGCTTGAGCACCTGACGGTCCACGCCCCGCCTTGCCGCCTGGTCTTGCAACTGGTCTTGCGCGATGGTGCCCACGTTGAAGTAAACGCTGTCAGGGTGGCCGATGTAAAAGCCGCAGACACTGGCCGGCGGGTACATGGCCAGGCTGTCGGTCAGGGTCATGCCAATGTCTGCACATGGCAGCAGATCAAACAGATCGCGCTTGACACTGTGATCCGGGCAGGCCGGGTAGCCTGGGGCGGGGCGAATGCCACGGTATTTTTCAGCCAGCAGATCAGCGGGTGTCAAAGCCTCAGACGGCGCATAGCCCCACCAGTCGGTGCGAACCCGGTGGTGCAAAACCTCGGCAAAGGCCTCGGCCAGACGGTCGGCCAGGGCTTTGAGCATGATGGCGCTGTAGTCGTCATGGTCTGCCAAAAACCGCGCTTCATGTGCCTCCAGGCCCAGTCCGGCGGTCACGGCAAAAACCCCTACATGGTCAAGGTGACGGCTATGGGCAGGAGCCACAAAGTCAGCCAGACAGCGGCTGGGACGCATCACGCCGTCGATGGTTTCTTTGGCCGACTGCTGGCGCAGTCCGTACCACGTCAGGGCAACATCAGAGCACGAGGCATCGGTGTAGAGCACGATGTCATCGTCATTCACCGCGCAGGCTGGGTACAAGCCCACGACGGCGTTGGCTGTCAGCCAGTGTCCTGCCGTGATTTTTTGCAACATAGCCAGGCCGTCGGCATGAACGCGCCGAGCCTCTGCCCCCACGATGGGGTCATCCAAAATGGCAGGGTAGGGTCCGCTTAAATCCCAGGTCTGAAAGAACGGCCCCCAGTCGATCGCGCCTGCCAGCGCAGCCAGGTCAAAGTTTTTGAGGACGCGCCGCCCGATAAATTTGGGCTGCACGGGCTGGTACGCCGCCCAGTCGATGGGGGGTTTGTTGGCTCTGGCCTTGGCCAGCGGCCACAAGGGCTGGGGCTTTTTGGCGGCGTGTTGAGCGCGTACGCGGTCATAGTCAGCCACAACAGTGGCGGCGTAGGTGGGGTCAGACAGCAGGCCCTGGGCCACCCCCACGCTGCGCGAGGCATCAGGCACATAGACCACAGGGCCGTCGTAGTGCGGTGCCAACTTGACCGCCGTATGCACCCGGCTGGTGGTGGCCCCACCGATCATCAGCGGGATGCGGCGGGTGCGAAAGTAGTCGTCTTTTTGCATCTCGGCGGCAACGTGCTGCATTTCCTCCAGACTGGGCGTGATCAGTCCGGACAGGCCGATGATGTCGGCGTGCTCGGCCCGGGCATGCGCCAAAATCTCGTGGCAAGGCACCATCACGCCCAGATTGACGACATCAAAGTTATTGCACTGCAAGACCACGGTAACGATGTTTTTGCCGATGTCATGCACGTCGCCCTTGACAGTTGCCATGATGATCTTGCCCTTGGTGGCCACATCGCGGCCTGCCGTCAGGTCGCGACGTTTTTCTTCTTCAATGTAGGGGATCAGGTGGGCCACCGCTTGCTTCATGACCCGAGCACTTTTAACCACTTGGGGCAAAAACATTTTGCCGGTGGCAAAAAGGTCACCCACGATGCCCATGCCGGCCATCAGCGGCCCTTCAATCACGTGAAGAGGGCGACCGCCACTGGCCACGATGGCCTGATAGGCCTCTTCGGTGTCTGCGACGATAAAGTCTGTGATGCCATGCACCATGGCGTGGCTCAGGCGCTGAGCCACATCCACAGGGTGCTCACGCGTACCGCGCCAGGCCCATTTTTGGCTGTCGTCTTTGGCGGCCCCCTTGGCGCTTTGGGCGATCTCGATCAAGCGCTCAGCCGCATCGGGGCGGCGGTTCAACACCACGTCCTCAACCCGACTGCGCAGCTCAGAATCAAGGTCGTCATAGACCCCCACCATGCCGGCATTGACAATGCCCATATCCATGCCGGCGGCTATCGCGTGGTACAAAAAAACCGTGTGGATGGCCTCACGCACGGGGTCGTTTCCGCGAAAGCTAAAGCTGACATTGCTGACACCGCCGCTCACCTTGGCCCCGGGCAGGTTGGCCTTGATCCAGCGGGTGGCCTCAATAAAATCAACAGCATAGTTGTTGTGTTCGTCGATGCCGGTGGCGACAGCAAAAATATTGGGGTCAAAAATGATGTCTTCAGCCGGAAAGCCCACTTGGTCCACCAGGATACGGTAAGCACGCTCACAGATGTGAATTTTGCGTTGGTAAGTGTCTGCCTGGCCCTCCATGTCAAAAGCCATCACCACGGCGGCAGCGCCATAGCGCCGCAGCAGCCGGGCCTGGTGCACAAAGGTGTCCACACCTTCTTTCATGCTGATCGAATTGACGATGGCCTTGCCTTGGACGCAGCGCAGGCCGGCCTCGATCACGCGCCATTGGCTGGAGTCGATCATCACGGGTACGCGCGAAATGTCAGGCTCGGAGGTGATCAGGTTCAAAAACCGCACCATGGCCGCCTGGCTGTCCAGCATGGCCTCGTCCATGTTGATGTCGATGATCTGTGCACCGTTTTCAACCTGCTGGCGTGCGACACCCAGGGCTTGTTCAAAGTCGCCATTCAAGATCATCCGTGCAAAGGCCTTGGAGCCGGTCACATTGGTGCGTTCGCCAATATTGACAAACCTGGCCTGTGGGCCATTGGCATCGTCTGTGGCCGCGCCAATCGTCAAAGGCTCAAGGCCGGATAGCCTTAAAGGGGGAATAAGGTGGTGTGCGAGGTGTGGCATGCGATGGGGGTAGTGGCTGAAAGATGATGGATATCACGGGACAAAAGACGGGACTTTGGCAATCTGCCGGCCAAACCTGAGGATGCGCGTGGCCACCAAAGTTTCAAGCAAGAAACACACAAGCGCCAGCAAAAAACACGACACCCCCGACAGAAACAAGAGGGCGGCCAGTTTGAAAACCACCATCTCGGTGGTTTCACCCAAAAACAAAGCCATGATGGTGAGGCCGATCAACAGGGCGCACAGGGTTAGCAGTGCGATGCAGGTATTGACCAGCGTGCCGCGCAGACGCAATTGCTTCAGTTCAAGGTCAACATGGGGCATGGGCAAGCAATCGGCAGCAAGGTGGCCCTCAAGCACCCGTGCCCGGTCGATGATGCGTGCCAAACGACCCGCCACGCTGCCGATCATGCCGGCCACTGCGGTGAGCAAAAACACCGGTGCAACGGCCAGTTGAATCCCGTGGGAAACAGTGTCAAGGTCTGTGGCAAACAACATGGCAAAAAGGGGGTGAACAAACGGAGGCAACGATGCCGCGAGTGAGGGATGTGTCCACCATGGGACAACGGCAGCGAGGGTTATTTATGGGACCAGACAAAACTGATATCGGGCATTAGCGCTGAAGGTGGCCCTAAACGGCTGGGAACGGGGGTGCTGGCAGCACCGCCCAACGCTTTGTCTTCGACATCTTCAAACAGACTCCACACCGACTCACTTTGATGCTCGCTCACATCCAAGCCGCGCAGGTCGTACTCGTGAACCGAACACATTCGCGCAGTGGGCGTGGTCTGAGGGGGCGGTGGCGTGCCGGAGTGTTTGCCGACAGCCAAAAAAGCATCGACCATGGACGAGCTGATCGCGTCGAGGTGGACTTTTTGCTCGTCAAACGACAGGCCAATCAGGGTCATGCCGGTGCGCAACTGTTGTAGCAAAGTCTGAACCTCACCGATCACACGAGAACGGCTGCGGCGCGTTGTTTTTGCCCCCGACAGCCAGATCAGGTCGATCACGGCCTTTTTGAATGCAATGGTTTCGGCGTGGTGACGGCCACGGTAAAACGCCGTCATGGCCAAAACATCCACCCACACCGTGCCCAAAAAAGACAGAACTTCAGGGCGGACAGACAGACCTTTGAGCGTGTCCTTGATCCAACTGGCATACTCAGTGGCAAAAGCAGCTCGGTCTTCACGCAGAGGCATGGGCAGGGTGTCCATATCGGATGTCATTGCCTGGGGGCGGGTGTATTCGCTGGTTGGGACGCTGGCCAAAAATTTTTGAAAATCGCGGTGCATCTGCTCGAAGACGGCCTGTCCGGCGGGAGAGGCCTGCTCAATAAACAACACCACTTGCGTGATGGCGGCTTCAAGATCCAGTTTTGCGACCTGATCGCCCTCCAGGCCCATGACAGAGGACACCATCAGGGCAACCAGCGCACGGGCGGGGTGAACGTCTGTCGCAAACGCACGCGGCTCAGCCAAGGCTGCTCGCATGATGACGACATGCAGCCGCGCAAACAAAAGTCGCATTTGAGGCGAAATGCGATCATCCTGAAGAATGTTCTTGAACAGCAGGGTGACCAAATTGACGGCATCGTCTTGCGCCCCTTGGTTGGCATCATGGGGGGGCGAGCTCCGCATACCCTGTCTGGCGGACCGGACAGACTCAGCCGCAATCCGGCGCTTCCAGCCCAGCGGATTGGCTTCAGTGAGGTGCTGCGAGGGACGGATGGTACTGAAACCTGAATTCACAACAGACCTTATGTTTCAATCCACGCCCCTGAAGGGGCGAATCTGAAAGAGGTTACCCCCTCTCCCAAATAAATTCTATCCCCCAAAGGGGGATGTTTCAAACCGGAGTGAGTTTGAGATGAACGTGCGGGACGTGCGACAACACAACACAACACACCAGCCACCCACAACCAAGACAGCGTATGAACCGCCCAAAATTTGGTATTGTGAACTCGTATGGGCGTGTGTGCGGGCGCGAAGGGACGTGATTGTAGTCACGGGACTCACAGAAAATGGCACGGACAGGCATCGTTTGTCGATCAAAACATGGGGGAGGGGCGGTCATCATTCGCCCCTCTTGAACAGTCACCTCCGCCGGTTGGCGGGTTTTTGGTATGGGGAGTGGGTTTGAGATGAAAACCTTGGTCATTGCAGAAAAACCATCGGTCGCACAAGACATCGTGCGCGCCCTTTCGCCGCAGTCCGGCAAATTCTTAAAACACGACGAGCATTTTGAGAACGACACTTATGTGGTCTCAAGCGCTGTGGGGCATCTGCTTGAAATTCAGGCCCCCGAGGCCTTTGATGTCAAACGCGGCAAGTGGAGCTTTGCCCATCTGCCTGTTCTGCCTCCGTACTTTGATCTGATCCCGGTTGACAAGACCAAAGCCCGCCTGAATGCCGTGGTCAAACTGACCCGCCGCAAAGACGTAACACACATCATCAACGCCTGTGATGCAGGCCGTGAGGGCGAGCTGATCTTCCGGCTGATCGCGCAATATGCCGGTGGCAAAAAGCCCCTGGACAAGCCTATCAGCCGCCTGTGGTTGCAAAGCATGACACCAGAGGCCATTCGCGATGGCTTTAGGGCCCTGCGCACCGATGCCGAGATGCTGCCACTGGCCGATGCCGCACGTTGCCGTAGCGAGGCCGACTGGCTGGTGGGCATCAACGGCACCCGTGCCATGACGGCGTTCAACTCGCGCGAGGGTGGGTTCTTTTTGACCACGGTGGGCCGCGTACAAACACCCACTTTAAGCATTGTGGTTGAGCGCGAAGAAAAAATCAGGGCTTTCATCAGCCGCGATTACTGGGAGGTTCACGCCACGTTTGCCGCATCAGCCGGCACATACAACGCCAAATGGTTTGACCCCGAATGGAGCAAAACCAAAAAGACCACCGGTGTCACATCCGCAGAGACCAACCTGCCTGACCCCGAACAAAAGGCCGACCGTTTGTGGACACTGGCTGATGCCCAGCGCATCGCACAGGCCGTGCTTGGCTTGCCTGCCTTGGTGACCGAAGACTGCAAACCCGCCACGCAACTGAGTCCGCCCTTGTTCGACTTGACATCGCTACAGCGCGAGGCCAACGCCCGATTTGGTTTTTCGGCCAAAACCACCCTGTCACTGGCGCAAAGCCTGTATGAACGCCACAAGGCCCTGACCTACCCGCGCACGGACTCTCGTGCCCTGCCTGAGGATTATGTGCCGGTGGTCGAACAAACCTTTCAGATGCTGGCGCACAGCAACATGACGCACCTGGCACCTCACGCCCAGACGGCGTTGCAAAACCGCTACATCCGCCCTAACGCCCGCATTTTTGACAACGCCAAGGTCAGTGACCACTTTGCGATCATCCCCACACTGCAAGCCCCCAGCGGACTGTCTGATGCCGAACAAAAGGTCTATGACCTGGTCACGCGCCGCTTTATGGCGGTGTTTTACCCGGCTGCCGAGTACATGGTGACCACCCGTATCTCGGCAGTGACATGCCCGGGGGCCGTGCATCGCTTTAAAACCGAGGGCCGTGTGCTGGTCAGGGCCGGCTGGCAGGCCATCTACGGCAAAGAGGCTGCTGATGGTCAAGATGCCAAGGACGGCGGCCAGAGCCTGGTGCCTGTGCAGCAGGGCGAAAAGGTGATCACACAAAGCGCCGATGCCAAGGGCCTGTCCACAAAACCCCCAGCGCGGTACACCGAGGCCACCCTGCTGGGTGCCATGGAAGGGGCTGGCAAGTTGATCGACGATGACGAACTGCGCCAAGCCATGCAAGAAAAAGGCCTTGGCACCCCCGCCACCCGCGCCAGCATCATCGAGGGGCTGATCTCTGAGGTTTACATGTTGCGCGAAGGCCGAGAGCTGGTACCCACCGCCAAGGCCTTTCAGTTGATGACGCTGCTGCGTGGACTGGGCGTTGAGGAACTGTCCAAAGCTGCCCTGACGGGGGACTGGGAACACAAGCTAAGCCAGATGGAACGCGGCGGCTTAAGCCGTGAGCGCTTTATGGCCGAGATCGTGGCCATGACCGAGCGCATCGTCCAAAAGGCCAAGGCTTATGACCGCGACACCATGCCGGGCAATTACATCAGCTTGAGCGTCCCTTGCCCCAACTGCGGCGGGATCATCAAAGAAAACTACCGCCGCTACACCTGCACCGGTACGGACGGGCGGGGCGACGGCTGTGGTTTTTCATTTGGCAAAACACCTGCCGGTCGCACGTTTGAGCAAGCAGAGGTTGAGCAGTTTTTGCGTGACCGCACGATTGGCCCACTGAATGGTTTCAGATCCAAGGCCGGCAGGCCCTTTAGCGCCTGCATGGTGGTCCGGTTTGACGAAGAGTCCAAAAACTACAAACTTGAATTTGATTTTGGTGACGACAAGACCGATGCCGCCAAGGGCGTTCCCGTTGATTTCTCGGGCCAAACCCGGTTGGGCAACTGTCCCAAATGCGGTGGCGGGGTTTTTGAGCATGGCCAAAATTACGTTTGCGACCGAACTGTGCCCAGCGTGGCCCATCCACAGCCCACGTGTGACTTTAGAACCGGCCAAATCATCTTGCAGCAAACCATTGCTCCGGAGCAAATCACCAAACTGCTGAATACCGGCAAGACCGATCTGTTGGACAAATTTGTCAGTTTGCGGACCCGTCGCGCCTTTAAGGCTATGTTGACCTGGGACGCTGCCGCCGGCAAAGTCAGTTTTGAATTTGCACCCGGCAAATACCCGCCCAAAAAACCCGCCGCAAAATCAACCACACCATCAACCACACCCTCTGTCACCAAAACCGTCACAAAGACCGTCCCCCAAGCAACCCCAAAGACAAACCCCAAATCGCCTGCAAAATCATCTGCAAAATCGATCGCCAAGGCCCCTCGCAAAGCCGCCGTCGGAGCTGTGCCCAGTGCTGAACTGGCCGATGTGATCGGTATGGAGCCTGTGGCGCGTGCGCAGGTCATCAAAAAGTTGTGGGATTACATCAAGGCCAACAGCCTGCAAGATGCCGCTGACCGGCGCAATATCAACGCTGATGCCAAGCTGTTGAGAATTTTTGGCAAACCCCAGATCAGCATGTGGGAACTGACCGGTATTGTGGGACGGCATCTGGGGCCGCAAGACACGTAGGCATCGCCGCTACTTTTTTTCTGCTTTTTGGCGCTGAAAGACGGCTGCAAAAAAACCATCAGTCTGGTGTCGGTGGGGCCACAGATGCACATAGCGCCTGCCGTGATCGCCACCGCTGCACAACAGGGCTGCTTGATCAATTTTGAGGTCGCTCAGGATGTCTGCTGCGTCCAGGGGCACAAAGTGGGGGTGGGTTTGCGCAAAATCTGTGGCGACGTGCTCGTTTTCTTGGGGCAAGACGCTGCACGTGGCATAGACCAGCCGTCCGCCAGGCTTCACCAGACGCGAAGCGCTGTGCAGGATGGCACACTGCCGTAAGGCCAGATGCGTCACCTGTTCAGGGCTTTGTCGCCACTTTTGGTCAGGGTGGCGGCGCAGTGTGCCCGTGCCCGAGCACGGGGCATCCACCAGCACCCGATGAACCTTGCCGGCCAGACGTCTCACGCGTACGTCATTTTCGTCTGCGATCGCGAAGGCATAGACGTTGGTCAGTCCGCTGCGCTGCCTTCGTGCTCCCAGCAGATGCAGCCGTCCGGCCGAGGTGTCCACGGCATACAGGCGACCGGTGTTGCGCATGGCGGCCCCCAGCGCCAAGGTTTTGCCGCCGGCACCCGCACAAAAATCCATCACCACCTCATCGCGTTTGGCCCCCAGCAACAGTGCCAGCAATTGCGACCCCTCGTCCTGAATTTCAAAGTCACCCCGCAAAAAAGCCTCAGACCGCGTGATGGCAGGGTGACCTGTCACGCGCAAACCGACAGGCGAATAAGGGGTGAACGCCGCCGTGATGCCCAAAGATGTCAGCTCTAGCATCACCGCAGCAGGTTTTGCCTGTAGGGTATTGACGCGCAAATCCAGTGCTGCCCCACCGCCAAGACTGTCTGCAAAAGACCAAAATTCATCGCCCAGTTGGCTGTTCAGAGGCGGCAGCATCCAGTCCGGCAGGTTGTGGCGGCAATGATCAGGCAGGTCTATCAGCTTCATCTGGTGGCACTGATCCAGCCAATGCTTCTCAACGTCAGTCAGGACACCAGCCCAAAAATGATCATCGCTTGCCAGCCCCAAAATGGCCATGCGACGCGCTTTGGGGCCGCTGCCTGAAATCGCCTGGTGTCCAAACAAGCGTTTGTGACGCAGAACGTGGTAGACCGCTGTGGTCAGCGTGTCGCGCTCACGTGGGCCACAATCGTGCCGTTCGTCAAAAAATTGGGCCACCACGGTGTCAGACGGGTGATCAAAGGCGAGGATACGACCCAAAAGGTCAGAGCAGGTGTCAAGCAGGGCGTTGGTGTGCATGGGGGATAAGGAATTTACTGACAATCAGTTTGTCAGTTTGTCAGTTTGTCAGTTAGATGGGCATGATGCCACGACTTTCCCCAGCGGATGCTAACAACAGCCACGTAGAATTTTTAAAAACCCCTTTGGAGAATACGATGAAGTTTGGTTCCAGGTTGGCGGCCTTTGCGGTCATTCCCGCTTTTGTTTTTGTGGTGGGTCTCATCAACAGTATCAGCGCGATGATCGACACCCAGAGCGGGTTTGAGCACTACATCCACACCGATCAGGCTGTTGAACGCAGCTTGTCGGCCATGTACGCCCAGGGTTTGCAAATGGGTCAGGCGCTGCGCAACATTTTGCTTGACCCCAAAAACCCAAAGGCTTATGAAAATTTGAAATCCGCCCAAACTGCCTATGACAAAGAGTTTGCAAGGGCGCAGCAAAATGCCCAAGGTAGCGCGTTTGAGCCTACCCTGGCACAACTGCCCGCACTGCGCAACAGCCAAGCCAAAGCGCAAGACAAAGTCTTGGCTTTGGTGGCCGCCAATGGCGACGCGATCACAGTTCTTAACGCCGAAGAAACCCCCGCATGGCGGCAGCTCAAGGAAGAGCTGTTAAAGCAGGGTAAGGCTGCCAGTCAAAGTGCTGAGAAAGCGCATCAGCATATAGTGGTCACTGCGCACACCGCCATGGCTGTGTCCGTTGGGCTGGCGGTTTGCGCTGTGCTGGTGGCTTTGATTTTGAACATTCGGATGCAGATGACCTTGCGTTCCGATCTTGGTGGTGACCCCGACCATGCCCGGGCCGCCCTGTATACCATCGCGCACGGTGACTTAAACGCATCCATCACCAACCATGGTCGCCCTGAAAGCCTGGTGGGGGCGATGATTCAGATGAATGCCTCGCTGACCCGACTGGTGTCCGGTGTACGCGACCTGGCCGGGCACATTGCGGCCGCCAGTTCTGAAATTGCTCAGGGCAACCAGGACTTGTCGGGCCGCACCGAGAGCCAAGCCAGCGCCTTGCAACAAACCGCCGCCAGCATGGAGCGGCTGGGCGAAACCGTCAGACACAACGCCGAAAGCGCTCATCAGGCCAACCAACTGGCCCTGAGCGCAAGCACGGTGGCCGTGCAAGGCGGCGAGGTCGTTGCTCAGGTTGTTCACACCATGAAGGGCATCAATGAGGCCAGTCGCAAAATTTCCGACATCATCGGTGTGATCGACGGCATCGCTTTTCAAACCAACATTCTGGCCCTGAATGCCGCCGTGGAAGCCGCTCGTGCCGGCGAACAGGGCAGGGGCTTTGCGGTGGTGGCCTCTGAAGTGCGCTTACTGGCCGGTCGCTCTGCCGATGCTGCCAAAGAGATCAAAGGCCTCATCAACGCCAGCGTCGCGCGGGTTGAACAAGGCACCACCTTGGTGGACCAAGCAGGCATCACCATGCAAGAGGTTGTCACCAGCATCCAGCGCGTCACCGACATCATGGGCCAAATCACCTCAGCCAGCCAAGAGCAAAACCAGAATGTGGCACACATGGGCCAAGCCATGAATCAGATGGACCATGTCACAGAACAAAACGCAGCCTTGGTCGAACAAATGGCCGCAGCGGCAGGCAGTCTGAAACTTCAGGCCCAAGAGTTGGTACAAACCGTCGCTGTCTTCAATCTTGGCGCGCAAGATGCCCGTGTGAATGTCACCATGCACAGGCCGTTCACACCACCGTTACGCTCCTATCTGAGTCCTCCCACCTCATGATAGGCTGTCATGCAGAAAAGTGACGGTTACATGGCATTTCTTTGGATAACCGTGACAAGAACTGCACCGAGGCCATAAGATGCACACCACAGGATGCGCTGAGGAACGAAATCGCATCGTTCGCGTGACTCAATTGCTGTTACGAAAACCGATTATGCAATTACCGAAAATTGCTAAAAATCATTACGAGATATTAATAATAATGAAGAGGCTAATTGTTTTGGGTCTGCTTTTTGGTGTTTTTGCATTTGCCTGTAAAAAGTACACCGTTATAGATATAAAGGTGGTTGGCCAACCGTCTATGACGGGTTCCATGCAAAAAAATATGGAGCAGCCATTTTTTGAGTCCTTGCAAAAGAAAACCGGTCTTCCGATAATCGTTGACTATCGCCCAGTCGATCAAATGGGCTTCAAAGATAACTTCGAACTCGCCATGTTGAAAAGAGACCCGATTGACATTGTTTCCCTCAGGTTTGTGCAAAATGGTCAGGATGAACCAAGTCTCATCGGCATCGATTTGCCTGGATTAATTCCAGATTATCAAACAGCACGTGAAATTGGGCAGGCTTACGGCACTTTTATTGATGAAAATCTTCAGCATCGGTATGATGCCAAACTATTAGGTTTATGGACATTTGGGCCGCAGATTATTTTTTGCAACAAACCGGTCCATCAACTTTCTGATCTCAAGGGACTCAAGGTGCGCGTAGGAGGGGCGTTCATGACTCCCTTGATTCAATCGCTCGGCGGCTTTCCGATCGTCATTCCATTTGAACAAGTGGCAGATTCACTGGCTCAAAAGGCCATTGATTGCGCCATCAGCAGCGAGACCTCGGCCTACGGTGCCAAGTGGCCGGCACATTTGACGCACATCTACCCTATTGTCACTCAGATGGGAACGAATGGGATTGTCATTCGTCTCAAGACCTGGAACAAATTCAGTGAAAGTCAAAAAATTCGATTAACTGATGCGGTCAATTCCTATGTTGAAAATACATGGAATTTTGCCAAAAAGATCAATCGTCAGGCATCTGACTGCATGCAGGGCACGGACAACTGTGTTCTAGATACCCGTTATAAGCTCGTCGTATCCCCTATAAAGAGGGATGACAAAGAAATTTTGCGTCATTTTGCAATACACCAATCCTTTCCGGTCTGGGCGGAGAGCTGTAACAAGGTTCACCCGAATTGCTCAATACGTTGGAAGGCTGCTGTTGAACCCATCATGAACCGGACTCATTAATGAAAGCGAGACACCGGTTTCAAGGTTGTTACAGCGCTTCTATTAAAGCGCGTCACCTTCTCTATGGACGCGGAGTTTTTCATTTCGCGTCCAAGTGCCCATGCAAAATAGTCTTTTTATGAGGGTCATTGCAGTGACTACGACACCGCCCAACGTGCTTCTCAAAAATAACGCATCAAGATCTGCTCTACTTCAGTCAATAGGCTTGCTGTGCGCATTAATTTTTGTCATCAACTACACCTACGAATTACTTGACATCCACGGCTTGTACCAGTCGCAGCACTTTTTGATTGCATGGCTTCTGTGGGTGCTCTCGGGGTGGGCGTTGTTGGAGGCGGTCCTTTTGGCCAGAGCGAAGCTGGTTTTTGTGACGCATCTGTTGATCGCGTTGTGTATGCAATTGTTCGTAGAGTTCATGCGCCATGGCTCGCATTTTGTGGGGCCCAATCAGGTGACGGGCAGCCTGCGGCATTCGGGCACTTTGGAGATCGGAATGACGGTGGTATATGGGCCGATCTATCTAGTGCAGTTTCTGGTGATTTCCGCGCTCTTGATCAGAGCCTTCTCAGACACAGAACGGGTGCGTGCCAACCAGTTGGAGGAGCAAGTTGCTATCAACCGACGTGCCGAAGAAGCGTTGCGCATCAGCGAAGAACAGCTACAGGCCGCGAATAAAAGACTGGCCGCATCCAACCTGGAACTGAACGCTGCCAATGACGAGCTTGCCAAGCACCGTGACCAACTCGAGTCACTTGTTTTGGCGCGCACGCTTGAATTGACCAAGGCTGAAGCAGCGAGTGTGGCCAAATCTCATTTTCTCTCATCGATGAGCCACGAAATCCGCACCCCGCTCAATGGCGTGCTGGGCATGGCTGAACTGCTTCAGGGGACACCCCTGAACGAAGAGCAGATGCGCTTGGTTGGCACTATTTCGTCCTCAGGACAGGCACTTCATGAACTGCTGAGCGACAT
Organism: uncultured beta proteobacterium; assembly: GCA_903822205.1. Classification (GTDB taxonomy): domain Bacteria; phylum Pseudomonadota; class Gammaproteobacteria; order Burkholderiales; family Burkholderiaceae_C; genus Rhodoferax. Next base: position 40,852 of record CAIJOK010000094.1, read on the forward strand.
ACTTGATTTGACAAAGATTGAAGAAGGGCTTGTAACGATAGAGCGCATAGATTTTGACCTTACACGCCTCGTATCAGACATTAGCGCTGTTTACCACGAAATCGCCCTCTCCCGAAAATTGACCTTGGTCACCAACACCACCGGTTTGAAGATGAGCTGGGCATCAGGCGACCCGACGCGCTTGCGCCAGGTAATGACAAATTTGCTGGGCAATGCGCTGAAATTCACGTCGAATGGCGAAGTCCGTTTGACGGCTGTGTCCGTACCCTCTCCCACAGGTGATGATCGGCACTGGATTTGTATCAGTGTGGAAGACACTGGCATTGGTATCCCCGCCGATGCGCTGCAAAAGATGTTCAAGCGATTTGAACAGGCCGAAGTCTCCACCACCCGCAAATATGGCGGCAGCGGATTAGGGCTGGCGATCTGCAAGCATTTGGTGAATATGATGGGCGGACACATTGACGTACAAAGCACGGAAGGTGTGGGTTCCCGCTTCTGGTTTGACGTGCCGATCTTGGAGCCGATTTCTCTGCCAACTCAGCCGCAAGCGGCCAATGCCCCGAAAATGGCCGGCATTGCTCAGGCAAAAATTTTGGTGGCTGAGGACGACCTGACGAATCAACTGGTGATTCAGCAATTCGTTGAGCGCCTGGGTGGTTCAGCCACCATCGTTGAAAACGGACAACTTGCCCTCGATGCGGTGCAAAGCCAAACATATGACATCGTTTTCATGGATTGTCAGATGCCTGTGCTTGATGGTTTTGAGACCACGCGTCGCATTCGCCAGTGGGAGCGGCAACACGCTGGACAGACAGAGTTGGTCATCATTGCTCTGACCGCCAACGCCATGGCGAGTGATCGTGAGGAGTGCTTTGCCGCAGGCATGACGGACTTTGTGACCAAGCCCATGAATGGCAAAGCCCTGAGGAATATCTTGCATCGCTACCTGAAGATAGAGCAGGAGTCGGCAGTCATCAATGAGCAGCAGACGACAAATGACCTTTGACGCGCCCCTTGAGCAGCAGGGTGTGCCGATCCAACGCCATGCTGTCGGCAAAAAAAGTGTCTGCGCCACGGGTCAGAGTGACCGGCTTGTCTGAAATGATACGGCCTGTGTGGACATAGGCATGCAAAAATTCGCCAGTCAATGTGATGGTGGTCTGCGCATTGTCTGGGCGCAAAGGTGATGTGCGTACCATCTGGGCACGACCTATCAACCGGATCTCAGAGCCATCGCCTGGGGTGACCGCATGGCTGGCGGTGGCCGTGGTCAGGATGCCCTCATTGTGAGTCTTCACGGTGATCTGGTCGATCTCTAGGGTGTTGGTATCCGGAAAATGCAAAGCCTGCGTACCTCTCACCTCGCTTTTAAGCTGTCCCGTCTTGTCGTAGGTTTTGACCGCAAAGCCGCGCATGAAATAGTCGGGCTGGTGCATTGCCGGTGCGGCGGGTGCGGGCATGGGGGCTACAGGTGTGCTGCGCACCAGCCAGTAAGTGGCCATGGCCAGCACCCCCATCACCACGACCGGCAGGTACAGCGTCAGCCCATCTTGCAGCCGGTACAAGAGGGCCAGCAGAGGGGGCGGGTGTATCACGGGAGGCAGATGAACTCAGAGGGACTCAGATCAAGGGGGCTGTGGACGTGCCGTCAGACAGCAGACGTGCGTAGTGGCCACTGGCGACCAGCAGCAGGTCGCAAAGTTCGCGAACTGAGCCGGCACCCCCTCTGGCTTGCGTCACGTAATGGGCCATGGAGCGAACTTCAAGGTGCGCATTGGCGGGGGCGCAGGCCAAGGCGCAGCGCCCCATCAGCGGCAGATCAGGCCAGTCGTCGCCCATCGCAGCGGCATCCGTCCAGTCCAGATGCAGGGTGTCCAGCGTTTGTTGGGCCGCCTGGCATTTGTCGCTGATGTTGCCATGCACGTGTTCAATGCCCAGTGCCGACAGCCGCAGCCGCAAAGCCGGTGAGTCTCGGCCTGACACCACCGCTGCGGTGATGCCGATGCTTTGCAAGAGTTTCAGGCCATGACCATCCTGCGTGTCAAAGCGTTTGAGGGTTTCGCCAAGCTCTGAAAAATACAGGCCGCCGTCGGTCAGAACGCCATCGACATCCAAAAAAACGACACGGATGCCCTGGGCTTTGAGCAGTAGCAGAGGGGCAAAGATCAGGGATGGGCGCATGGGGGTAGGTCTGAAAAAAGACTTAAATGACCTTGGCACGCATCAGGTCGTTGCTGTTCAAGGCACCGCACACCCTGCCCTGGTCATCGGTGACCAACACACTGGTGATGCGTCTGTGCTCCATCAACTCAGCGGCCTCCACAGCCAAAGCATCAGCGCTGATGGTGCAGGGGTTGGGATGCATGACCTGCTGTGCCGTCACGGTGCGCAAATCAATGCCCTTTTCGATCAAACGGCGCAAATCACCGTCCGTAAAAATGCCCAGCACGCGGCTCTGGCAGTCCACAACGGCTGTTGCGCCCAAGCCTTTGTCGCTCATCTCGCGCATCACGATGCCAAACGCAGCGTCTTGGCCCACCTTGGGCACTTGGTCACCGGTTCGCATGACATCGCTGACCAGCGTCAGCAGTTTGCGCCCCAACACGCCGCCCGGGTGAGACCTGGCAAAGTCCAGGGCCTTAAAGCCCCTTGCATCGAGCAATGCCACAGCCAAGGCATCGCCCAAGGCTAATTGGGCTGTGGTGCTGGCGGTGGGGGCCAGGTTAAGGGGGCAAGCCTCTTTGGCGACACCGCTGTTCAAAAAAACATCGGCATGCCGCGCCAAGGTGGAAACAGGGCTGCCTGTCATGGCGATCAGCCGGACACCCAGGCGTTTGATCATCGGCAAAATGGCGGTCAGCTCGTCAGACTCTCCGCTGTTGGAAATGGCCAGAACTGCATCATGGGGCTGGATCATCCCTAGGTCGCCGTGGCTGGCCTCGCCCGGGTGAACAAACATGGCGGCCGTTCCGGTAGATGCCAAAGTGGCGGCAATTTTGCGACCGATGTGACCGCTTTTGCCCATGCCCATGACCACCACTCTGCCGGTCACGGACAAAATCAGCGACACCGCCTGCACAAAAGGCGCACCCAAATGCGGCTTAAGTCCCGTGATGGCGCAGGCCTCGATGTCCAGGGTGTCCAGGGCCAGAGCCAGGGCACGGTCGCAGTCAAAAGGGGCTGTGGGTAGAGGTGGGTTGTCTGGTGGGTTGTCTGTGCTCATTGGCTCATTTTAGGAGGTGGATTTGGGTAGCATCAGCGGATGGAACCGCTTGATTTAACCCTGCTGTATCTGCTGGCCGCTGTGCTGGGCGTGGTGGTGTGCCGGTCTTTCAAACTGCCCCCCATGCTGGGCTATCTGGCGGTAGGGGTGGTGCTAGGCCCCAACGCATTGGCGCTGGCCAACAGTACCGAGGACATCCACCATCTGGGCGAGTTTGGCGTGGTGTTTCTGATGTTTGTGATCGGCCTTGAATTTAACCTGCCCAAGCTACGGGCCATGCGACACCATGTGTTTGGACTAGGCTTCTTGCAGGTGGTGCTGACTATTTTGATCACCACGGCAGGCAGTCTGGGCCTGGCCTGGCTGGCCCCCCAATGGTGGCAGATGGCGTGGCGGTCAGCCCTGGCGTTGTCGGCGGCACTGACCATGAGCAGCACCGCCATCGTGGTCAAAATGATGACCGACCGCCTAGAGATGGAGTCTGAACACGGCAAGCGCGTGGTGGGTGTGCTGTTGTTTCAGGACTTGGCCGTGGTGCCCCTGCTGGTGCTGATCCCGGCTTTGAGCGCGTCGGCTGTCGCACTGGTGGACACCCTGGTGCTGGCGCTGATCAAGGCCTCTGTGCTGATCACCCTGCTGCTGGTGGGGGGGCCTCACATCATGCGCCGGTGGCTGACGCTGGTGGCCAGACGCAAAAGTCAGGAGCTGTTTGTGCTCAACTTGCTGCTGGTCACCCTGGGACTGGCCTGGTTGACGGAACTGGCTGGCCTCAGTCTGGCACTGGGCGCTTTTATTGCCGGTATGTTGATCTCCGAGACCCAGTTCAAGCACCAGGTGGAAACCGACATCAGGCCTTTTCACGATGTGCTGCTGGGTTTGTTTTTTATCAGCATCGGGATGATGCTAGATTGGCGGCTGGTGTTGGCACGCTGGCCCTTGGTGGTGATGCTGGTCACCCTGCCGGTGCTGTTTAAGGCTGTGGTGGTCACGCTGCTTACCCGCGCCATGGGGGCCAGCATGGGGGTGTCGTTGCGAACGGGGCTGTATTTGGCGCAGGCCGGCGAGTTTGGATTTGTGCTGTTGGCCCTGGCGCAGGTCCACCAACTGGTCACCCCCGAGCTGCTGAACCCCATCCTGGCGGGCATGGTGTTATCCATGCTGGCCGCGCCTTTGATCGTGGTGCATAGCACAGGCATCGTGATGAAACTGGTCAGCAATGAATGGCTGATGGAGTCCGTCCAGATGACCCGCATTGCCCGTCAGTCGATCAAATCCAGCCGTCACGTGATCATCTGTGGGTTTGGCCGCTGTGGTCAAAATCTGGCACGCATGCTGGACATGGAGCACATTCCGTACATTGCGCTGGACCTGGACCCCGACCGTGTCCAACTGGCTGCTGCTGCTGGCGACTCTGTCGTTTTTGGCGATGCAGCGCGGCTACAGGCCCTGATGGCAGCCGGCTTGGCGCGGGCCAGTGCGGTGGTGGTGACCTACCTTGAGACACCCAGCGCACTCAAGGTGTTGAACCACATCCATGAACACGCACCGCAGGTGCCGGTGATCGTCCGCACCCAGGATGACCATGATCTGGAATTGCTGCAACAAGCGGGTGCCACCGAGGTGGTGCCCGAGGCCATCGAGGGTTCCTTGATGCTGGCCAGTCATGCTCTGGCCCTGGTGGGTGTTCCCATGCGCCGCGTGATTCGCATCGTCCAAGACCAACGGGATGCCCGTTACCAACTGCTGCGGGGGTACTTCAGGGGGGCTGATGACGGCAGCACCGACCTGCTACAACAGGAGTGTCTTAATTCTGTCTGCCTGCCGCAGGGCGCACGGGCCAGCGGGTACACCTTGGGTGACTTGTCTTTGTCGCAATGGGGCGTTCGGGTGGTCAGTATGCGTCGCAAAAATGGCGCAGCCCAGACACTGCACCCTGATTTGGCTTTGGCGGAGGGCGACATTCTGGTGTTGTCAGGCAAGGCCGATGCGCTGGCACAGGCCGAGTACCAATTGGCGCACCTGGCCTGACATTCTATTTGTAAATAAATTAAATGCACTATTTTTATTACAAATTATGCTGCTATGCCCGTCTTTACTGCATCAATGGGTATTAAATTGTTCATGATCATGTCAATAATATTTTGTAAAACAATCGTTCTATTCAGATTGCAAATCCCCTGCATCTGTCAAAATCTGCCATCCTGACATCACACCCCACCTCACTTCACCTCACCTCACCTCTCTGACATCCCTTTCACCTGTTGGCCCCACCATGAACCAAGACCTTTCCATCTTGCACCTTGTTTTGCATGCCAGCGTGGTGGTGCAAGCCGTCATGCTGTTGCTGATCATCATCTCGGTGGCCAGTTGGGCCGCCATCTTTCGCAAGCTGTTTGCACTGGGCACGGTCAAGTCTTTGAACGACACCTTTGAGCGCGAGTTTTGGTCAGGCAGCAGCTTGAATGACCTGTTTGCGGCAGCCACCCAAAACGCCCGTGTGGCCGGGCCGATGGAGCGCATTTTTGCCAGCGGTATGCGTGAGTTTCAAAAACTGCGAGAGCGCCGCATCACCGACCCCGCCACGCTGATGGACGCTGCACGGCGTGCCATGCGGGCCAGTTTTCAGCGCGAGATGGATGTGGTTGAGACCCATTTGTCTTTTTTGGCATCGGTGGGGTCGGTGTCGCCCTACGTAGGGCTGTTTGGCACGGTATGGGGCATCATGCATGCCTTTACGGGTCTCGCAGCGCTGACGCAGGTTACCTTGGCCACGGTGGCCCCCGGGATAGCCGAGGCCCTGGTGGCCACCGCCATCGGCCTGTTTGCGGCCATTCCGGCTGTGGTGGCCTACAACCGCTTTGCCCGCGACATTGACCGCATCGCCATTCGGCTTGAGACGTTTATCGAGGAGTTTTCCAACATCCTACAGCGCAATGTGGGCGCGCAGTCTGCCTCGGGGCACTGACCATGGCAGCAGTCATTCACCGGGGGCGCGGCAGGCGCACCATCAATGAAATCAACATGGTGCCCTTTATCGACGTGATGTTGGTTCTGCTGATCATCTTCATGGTCACGGCCCCGCTGATTGCCCCCAGTGTGATAGACCTGCCCAGCGTAGGCAAAGCCGCCAAACAGCCTGACCAGGTGCTACAGATCATCATCGCCAAAGACGAGTCGCTGTCACTCAAAATCAAAAATGAGGCGACTACGGTCACGCTTGAAGGCATCGCCAAAGCCGTTTTGGAAGCGCAGGGCGGCCAGGCCAATTCAGCCAATGCCACCCATTTCGCTGTGGTCATCAGTGCTGACAAGTCCGTCCAATACGCGTCCGTGGTGCGGGTCATGGACACCTTGCAACGGGCCGGCGTGGCGCGGGTGGGGTTGTCCGTGCAGCTTGCCAATTGACCGAAGTTGACAAAGCCACTGACCGATCGTCCCACGGACACGCATTGATTCGTTTGAACATGAGTGCAGCCTCAGACCGACTTGATTTTGCGCCACCTGATGCCGGTGGTTTGTTGCCGGCGATCATTCTGGCCATCGTGGTTCACAGCTTGCTGGTGGCCGCTTTGACCTGGGGTGTGCAGTGGCGGCGCGAGGCCCCGGTGGTCAGCGTCCAAGCCGAGCTTTGGTCTGCGCTGCCACAGGATGCCGCCCCGCCCGCCCCAGACACACCTGTGCCTGTGCCTGTGCCTGTGCCTGTGCCTGTGCCTGTGCCTGTCCCTGTGCCTGCGTCTGAAGAGGTTTTGACTGACCCCGCACCGGTCACACCCGTTGCCCCCCCGCCACCTGAGATTGAGCCAGCCCCGCCACCCAAAGTGGACATTGCCCTTGAGCAAGAAAAACAGCGACAAATAGAGCACCAACGAGAGCGCCAGCGGATAGAAACAGAGCGCTTGCAAAGAGAAGAAAAGTTGAAGCGGCAAAAAGAACAGGATCGCAGGCAAGAGCTGTTGCGCGAGCAAGAGCGTCAAAAACAGGCGCAGAAAGAGCAGGCAGACAAGGCCAGACAAGAGGCATTGGACAAGGAAAAATTGCAGGATCAGGCCAAAGAAAAAGCTGACAAGCTGGCCAGGCAAAAAGCTGCCGCTGATGCCAAAAAAATCGAGGCCCAACGGCAGGACAACCTGAGGCGCATGGCCGGCTTGGCCGGCGGCAGTGGTGCGTCCACCTCGGGTGGCACGTCTCCAAAATCATCCGGCCCATCGGCTGGTTATGCCGGACGCATCAGCGCCCTGATCAAACGCCATATCATGTTTGCCGAAGAAATTGCAGGCAACCCCGAAGCCGTGGTGACAGTCCGAACCGCACCGGACGGCAGCATCGTGGGTCGCAAAATCAAAGAAACCAGCGGTGTTCGTGCTTGGGACGAAGCTGTATTGAAAGCCATCGACAAGGCCCAGACAGTGCCCCGTGACACCGACGGCAGAGTGCCGCCCGTGCTGGAGATCAGCTTCAAGCCCAAGGACTAGGGGTCAGAGCTGCCCGCCTGACTTGTATCATCGCGTTCCCCTGTTATTGGTTCCGTTCGTTCCGTTCGTTATTTTTTCCGCCTCAGGAGTTTTTCATGGCATTGATGAAGACAGTCGCCCCATCCGTCCCCACTACCGGCAAGACCACAGCCCTGGCAGCCGAGGGTCAGTATCTAACCCTGCGGCTGGGCAGCGAAGAGTACGCCATCGACATTTTGTGTGTTCAAGAGATACGTTCTTATGAAGACCCCACCCGCATGGTCAATGCGCCCTCTTTTGTCAAGGGCGTGATCAACCTGCGCGGTGTGATCGTGCCCATCGTTGATCTGCGGCTGAAACTGGCGCTACCCAGTGCCGATTACAACGAATTTACGGTGGTGATCATCCTCAACCTACAGGGCACGGTGATCGGTGCCGTGGTTGATTCTGTGTCGGACGTGATCACGATCAGCGCTGGCTCCATCCGCCCTGCGCCGCAGTTTGAGTCCGCCATCGACAGCCGTTTTGTGACGGGTTTGGTCAATTTGGCCGAGCGCATGATCATCGTCATGGATGTTGAAACTTTGCTGGGCAAAGCTGAGCTGGGCATGATGACACGCCTGTCATGACGCTGGTTGTTTGTGCCGCCCAGTTGAACCTGATCGTGGGCGATCTCCCCGGCAACGCCCACAAAATTATCACAGCAGCACGCGCTGCCTACCAAGACGGTGTCCGCTTGGTACTAACCCCCGAGTTGTCCATATGCGGTTACGCGGCTGAAGATTTATTTTTAAGGGCGGCCTTTATTGCGGCCTGCACTGCGGCTGTGCAGACGGTTGCTGACGCTCTGGCTGATCTGGCTGACCTGAGCGTGGTGGTGGGCAGTCCTGTTTGCGGTGACGATTCAATAAGGCTATCGCTGACCTACCCCCCGCATTCATCCACTCCCGTGGCATCTGGTATTTTGAACGCGGCGTACGTATTACAGGCAGGCCGCGTGGTGGCGGTTTACGCCAAGCGCGAGCTGCCCAATTACCAGGTGTTTGACGAGCGTCGCTATTTTGTTCCTGGACGCGCCGTGTGTGTGTTTGAGGCCGGTCCGCCGTCTGTCGAAGGCAGGCGGGTCAAGGTGGGGTTGCTGATCTGTGAAGATGCCTGGTTCGAAACCCCTGCCCTTGAGGCCAAGGCCGTCGGCGCAGAGCTTTTGGTGGTGATCAATGCATCGCCTTTTCATGCGGGCAAAGGGCTGTTGCGTGAGCAAATGATGCAAAAACGCGTGCAGTCGTGCAAGCTCCCGCTGGTCTATGCCCACCTGGTGGGCGGACAGGATGAGCTGGTGTTCGAAGGTCGGTCGTTTGCCATGAATGCCGATGGCACATTGGCCGGACGTGCCCCCGGGTTTGTTGAGCATCCATTTAGGGTGCAGTGCCATCGCACCGATGGCGCGATCCGACTGACGGCTTCCACCGCCTTGCTGCCTACTCCTGAGGCCGATTTATGGAGCGCTCTGGTGCTGGGGGTGCGCGACTATGTGGATAAAAATGGTTTTGCAGGGGTGCTGCTGGGGCTGTCTGGGGGCATTGACTCGGCCCTGGTTTTGGCCATTGCTGTCGATGCCTTGGGCGCAGACCGGGTGCGTGCCGTGATGATGCCATCGCCCTACACGGCAGACATCAGTTGGATCGATGCCAGCGACATGGCGCGGCGGCTGGGGGTGCGCTATGACGAGTTGTCGATCGCACCCATGATGGCTACCTTTAGTGCAGCATTGGCTGATGAGTTCAAGGGCAGGGCATCTGATACCACCGAAGAGAATGTTCAGGCCCGCATTCGCGCCACCTTGCTGATGGCCCTGAGCAACAAGTTGGGTCACCTGGTGCTGACCACCGGCAATAAGTCCGAGATGGCTGTGGGCTACTGCACCCTGTACGGAGACATGGCGGGGGGCTTTGCCGTGATCAAGGACCTGACAAAAACAACGGTCTTCAAACTAGCCCACTGGCGCAATGCCCATGACCCCAATCGCACTGGTGCATCGCCCATCCCGCAGAGGATCATCACGCGCCCACCGAGCGCTGAACTGCGATCAGATCAAAAAGATGAGGACAGTTTGCCCCCTTACGACATTTTGGATGCGATCGTGGAACGCTACGTTGAAAATAACGAGAGCACAGCGCAGATCATGGCCGCAGGTTTGGATGCAGGGGCTGTCTTGCAAGTGACACAGTTGATCAAGGCCAATGAATACAAACGCCGCCAGGCCCCGATCGGGGTGCGTGTCACCCCCCGCAGTTTTGGCAAGGACTGGCGCTACCCCATCACCAACTGGTTTGGTACCTGAGGGTATCATATACAACAAATGTACAATAAATGTACAATAAATGACCTGCATGATAATTATCATAGCGATAGCACTCAATGCCCTGAAATAGGGCGTATTCGCTTTCTTATGGTCAATAATCATGTAAATAATTTATATCAATGATCACGTTATTGACCCACCACCCAGGAGGAACCCCACCATGAAACAGATCACTGCTATCGTCAAACCTTTTAAGCTTGAAGAAGTTCGCGAGGCCTTAGCCAAATGTGGTGTCATGGGCCTGACCGTGACCGAGGTCAAAGGTTTTGGCCGCCAAAAAGGCCACACCGAGCTTTACCGAGGGGCCGAGTATGCGGTGGACTTTTTGCCCAAAGTCAAGATTGAACTCGTCGTGAACAACCAAGACGTGGATCGCTGTGTCGATGCCATCGTCCAGGCCGCCCACACCGGAAAAATTGGCGACGGCAAAATTTTTGTGACCGGCGTTGAGCGCGTGGTGCGCATTCGCACCGGCGAACTGGATGAATCCGCCATTTGAAAATTTGGTGGTGTCTCACGTTGACATACAAGGTCGTGCTGGGTACGAAATCCATGCCAAAGTTGTCCAAACGCGGTCTGTAACCCCCGCAGACGCAGCGGTTTTGCGAATTGTCCATTCCCATCATCACTTTTAACGCATCGTGTTCAGCGCTGTATGTCAACATGAGACACCACCTAAAAATCCAGAACCGCTCGCGCACGGTTACTGCAAACGGTTCTTCGTTCATCCTAAATGCTTGACAGGTGGTTGAGCCGGTCAAGCGCACGCCCTGCGTACCGCATCGACCGTTGCAGGCTCCAGTTGGCGCATCAGTCGACCGATGAGCTGCATCTGTCTGCGCTTGCCCTCAAAGCTGGTGATGCGCCTGGCCTCTGTGAGCGCATCCTGAAGGCCCTCAGGCAGCGAAAGTGCTGCCGACACCGCAGGGCGCAAGCCCAAAAGGGCCACCCCCAGTTTTTGAAGCTCGGTGCTTTGGCGCTTTTGGTCGGTTCGGCTGGGTGCGTCGCCGCCTTTCAGGGCTACTTTTAGCGCCAGGTCGCGGTCGCTGCCCAGGGCAACAAACTCGCCGCAAACGTAATAGCCTTTTTTGGGTTTTCTGGACATGGTGTCAACGGTTATTCAGGGACTGCTACAGATGTAGCGTGGCTAAAACACCCACTGCCAGCCCCAGGACACCGGTACCAAACATGGCGTATTCCAGCCATTTTTTTTGGGTCAGCAGCGCGATGGCGGCCAGGGCAATTGCCACCTGAAGTACGGTGGTGGCCTGTGCCCAGCGATGGTGTTGCAGCATCTGGTGGTCGCTTTGGGTATCCCAGTGGGTGGCCTCGGCCTCTAACTTGCTGGCGATGACTTTGATCTCTGCCTTTTCTTTTTCATAGCGGTCAATTTTGGCTTGGTAGGCCGGTTTTTTATCGTCTGTTGCCATGTCGCGTGCGAACTCAGCCAATGCCTGTTTGGTGCTTTTTGCCTGAAAGTAGTTCCACTGGTTGGATGCCTCGGTCTTGGTGATTGCGGCATTGTTTTTGTACAGACCCGCGTTGGCTTGGGTGGCCCCGCCCATATACCCAAAGATGGCACCGACGGTTGCGATGATGGCCGTAAACAATGCGATGTGATTGACCATACCGCTGCCGTGACCGCCTGGGTGACCGCGCTGGGCGTGCTCCAGTTCATGGTCATGGGGGCCGTGTACGTGAAATTCATGTCCTGACATGGTTGAGACTCCTGTCGTGTTGGTAGGTGATAAAACTGAAAGGCAAGCCGGTGGCAGACACCAAGCGCACACGTTGTGTTTCCGCCCAGCAGGGGCCAAACGGCGGCGCAAAGACATCGCCGTCAAAAGAGGCCTCGATGTCGGTCACCTCTGCAGCGCAGGCCAGGGGCATGGCCTGCGCATAGATGGCTGCCCCGCCGATCACCCAGGCGGTGCTTTCAGGGGGGCACAGAGTGCATGCCTGCTCGATCGAGCTGGCGGACACCGCACCGGCAGCCTGCTTGTTTGTCTGCCAGTGGGCTTGTCGTGTGATGACGATGTTCATGCGCTGCGGCAGTGGGCGAAAAGCATCGGGCAAAGAGTCCCAGGTCTTACGCCCCATGATGACGGGACAGCCCAGAGTCAGGCGCTTGAAGTGCGCCATGTCCTCAGGCAAATGCCAAGGCAACGCGCCACGGTTGCCGATGACACCACCCGCAGCACGGGCCACAATGATCTTTAATTTCATGGGGTTGGCATATGGGGTCAGTTGATGCCAGTTAAATCAGGGTCTAAACGGCCACAGATGCCTTGATGGCCGGATGGCAGACGTAGTCCAAAATTTCAAAATCCTCAAAGACATAGTCAAACAGACTGGCCGGACAGCGTTTGAGGCGCAGCGTGGGACACGGTAGGGGCTGCCGGCTTAATTGAAGTTCGACCTGTTGAAGGTGGTTGGCGTAAAGGTGGCAGTCGCCACCTGTCCAGATCAATTCACCCACATCCATGTCGCATTGCTGCGCCACCATGTGGGTCAGCAGTGCATAGCTGGCAATGTTAAAAGGGACCCCCAGAAACAGGTCGGCACTGCGTTGATAAACCTGGCAGCTTAAGTTGGCTTTTGTTTCAGGGGACACAGCCGGAGCCACGTAAAACTGAAACAAGACGTGGCAGGGCATCAGTGCCATTTTGTCCAGATCAGCCACGTTCCAGGCACTGACCACCATGCGTCGTGAGTCAGGGTTGTTTTTGAGCGTATGAACAAGCAACGCCAATTGGTCCACGTGACCACCGTTAGCCGTGGGCCAACTGCGCCACTGCACGCCGTAGATAGGTCCAAGATCACCGTCTGGGCGCGCCCATTCATCCCAGATGGTGCAGCCATTTTGTTGCAACCATGCCACATTGCGGTCACCACGCAAAAACCACAGCAGTTCAACGATAACCGCCCTGAGAAAAACTTTTTTGGTGGTAACCAGCGGAAAGCCCAGACTGAGGTCAAATCGCATTTGGTAGCCAAAAACGCTGTAAGTGCCTACGCCCGTACGGTCAGACTTGAAGACACCGTGGCAATGAACGTGGCGCAGCAGGTCTTCGTATTGTGAAAAGACGACAGGGGTCACAGTCTGCCTTGATGAACAAGTGTGGCTATAACGCCACCCTCGCAGGGTCGTACACCCCTATTTACCCTATCGATCATGACTATCGGATCTGTCCCAGCACACCCGGGGCCACAGTCAGCGTTTTGCCATCGCTGAACCTGACTTCAATGGGGGTCTTGCCGGCGTTGAAGGCCAGGTAGGTTTTGTTGCCATCAGGGCGCTTGAACACGGCATAAAGCGTGGTGTTGGCCGTCACACCAAAGTCCGGCGTGCCCATTTCCTTCAGGCTGAGCAGCCAGTGCAGGGCGTGGGTGCGGGTGTCACCAAACTCAAAAGTACCCCAGCGATCCCACTGCGCCAGCGCCTGTTCGGGGTCAACCAAAGCCATGGTCTGGGCAAAGATGTCTTGCCACATGTCGGTTGGGTCCACGGTTTTGCCACGGGCTGAATAGACCTTGCTCTCGTGCGGCAGGGTACCCAGACTGCGCTTGAGGTAGTCAGGGTAGCGACCCAGGTAGGTGGATGAGGTGTTGATCGGCAAAAAGTTGATCCCCTTGATCTGGCGCGGTTCATCCGTCCACCAGGTGTTGTGAACGTATTTGCCGCCATAGACGATGGTGGCCTCGGTGTTCATGTACTCCGGGGGAAACACTTGACCATGCACATCAAACCAGTAGTGGCGCAGGGACTCAATCTCGGAGGTGTACAGATACAGCCCTAAGTCGCGCAATGAGGTGTTGCCGGTCACCTCAGCCCACAGAATCAAGCTGGCCCAGGCGTTGACGGCCTCAGACGAAGACTCCTGGTTATTGCCAAATTCGTCATGCGGCACACCGGCAGCCCACGAGTGCCCCTCATAAACGTCAAAATTGCGAACAAACGAAAAATCAGACCCGCCACGATGACCGGTAGCGATGTCCCTCACCAGCATATCGACCATGCCGCCCCATCGATCCTTAGCGATCCAACTGGGATCGCGCAAAGCGATGTCGGCCGCAGCACGAATCCAGTAGCCATACACAAAATGATGGTCATTCAACTGTTCGACAAAGTAATACTCTTCAGGGTAGCTGGCGATCGTGCCTTCTGATTCACTTAGGTTGAAATAAGTCTTGCCCTTGCCAGAAAACCATTGTTCTGCGCGCTCTTTCACCATGCCCAGCAGACGGTCACGTTCCTCAAGATTTCCCTGCTGCTCAACCACATCCAGCACCTTCATGATGCGGTGCAGGCCCTTGCCCTGCCAATAGGTGCCCCTGCCCTCTTCAAGCATCATGCGGCGTGCATTTCGACGGTCTGCGGGCATCACTTCTTCAAGCCGATTGATGTCATCAGGGTCGGTCAGGCCCGGCCAATAGGGTACAAAGCCCGTGTAGGTTCGTGTGATTTTGAACTGTGAGGACTCGAACAGCTTGATTTTGCCCCGCGCGGTGTCATAAGACGACTCTAAGGTGTCTTTCACTTCGGGGTTGTTGTACCAATGGTGAGGATAGAGTCCGATCAGCGGGCCGTTATCAGGTCCCTCCATGATTTTTGTGGAGATGTGAAACGTGGTTTCAACCTGACTGGTCTCTTTGTCATATTTCCAGTCGGCGCGTGTGCCGTCGATGAAGGCGTAGGCGTGACGAGCAAAGAGAGTCAGGGTATCCATCTTGTCATCGGGAAGCCCGGCAACTGACAGGTAACCCTTGCCCTGCGGCAAATGGCCAATCCACTCTTTGGGTGCAGTCTGTTCCCAGCGCACGCCGGTCGGCCCAAACACAGCGTAAGCCTTACCGGCCACGCGCAAGGCCAGAACGCGCGCATCCTCGCCGGCATCAAACCGCTCAGCCTCAGAGGGCAGGCGCAGGCGGATATCACCGCGCGACAACAGCACCGACGCATAAGGGCTGCCGTGTGCAACGGTGACCCGCATTTTGTCGTCGCCTTGGTCTTGAGCCACATCAATCGACCAGTCGTCGGCGCGGGCCAGCTTGGTCTGACCGGGTACAAAGGCAACCGGTTGAATTTCAAGAGGATGGCGGTGTGGATAGCGAATCTCCACATCGCGACGTTTGGTGGGTACAACCTCTTTGCTGGGTAGGGCGATCTCAAAGCCGCTGGCAGTGGCCTTGAAAGTCAAAGGCAGCGCGTGAAAAGCTTCGGGCTTGGCTTTGTAGATCAGCGACGAATACCATTGGGCGGCCTGGGCGGCAGTCTTGAGCAGTGGATCGGTGCGATAGGGGGCCTTGGGGATGGGTCGATCGCCTTTTTTTGCGGCCAAGTAAAGCGTGGCGGCACCTACTGCCTTGGTGGAAACATTTTCAGTCGGCGCAAAAGTCTCTGGTTGAACGAGGTCCGTTTGCGCCCATGCGCCAGTACAGACCCCTCCAATTGAAGCAAAAGCGATGCCCAAAAGCCAAAAAATTTTCATCATAGTGTCCTCGGTGATCAATAAAACTCGCTGATAATTGTTCCATCGCAGCAAGCGAGGGCCGTATCATACCGACACGCCAGCACCGACAAATTGATGGGTCGTTTCTGAATTTACCCTCAATCGCAGTCGGGTAGTCCCGCCAACTTCCGTGAAAATACGGGTATTCCACCTTTCAAAATGCGAGTTGCTTCGTCTTTGTAGAACCTGATTACGCTCTTACGCACCACCTCTTGCACTTAACGACCATGAAATCTCCATCTTTTTGCATTCCGTCTCTGGCTTCAACCCGGATCGATCTGGCTTTTGCGTCCACACGAGCATCGCTGCAAGCGCACATTGAATCACCTGTGCGTTTTTTTCGCACGGGCGTTTTGACCGCGATCGCTTTGGCATCGTCTGCCGGCCATGCCTTCAGCTTTGGTCCGGATGACATGTTCAATCTGAAAGGTTTCGCTGAGGTGACTCTCGGGCTTGCCAACAACCAGTGCGGTGCGAGCTGTCAGTGGTCCGTTAAAGGCACAGACCCTACAGGCGGACCGATCGTCAACAAGGAGCTTGACCGCTCAGGTGGTACAAGCGGCGTTATTGTTGGGCGTGACTATCAAATTGAGGGAACGACCCGTTCGTTGTTTCAGCCTTTCTTGAGCGGCATGGTCAATTTGGGCAAGGGCTACCGGCTCTCAGGTGTTCTCAGTCAGCGTTGGAGCGAGGGCAGTGTGGATGTGAATAACGATCCCGGGTCGTTCTGGACTGGCTATTGGTACGAGAAAAACGTCTCACTTGAGCATGAAGACTATGGTCGTCTCACCATCGGCCACATGACCACACGTGCCCGCAGTGTGGCTGATTTCCCCTACGGTACCGACGTGGGGCTGTCTTGGCCCTGGAGCGGCACAGGTGCAGGTTACGGCCTGCTGACCAGCGCAGTACGCTACAAATACCGCAAAATTGAAATTGCCAAAGGTGACTTGGCGCTTGAGGCCACTTACGACATTGGTGACACGCGATTTAGCAACAACAAGCCCCGATTCTGGGAGTTTTACGCCCAGTACGAACGGGGTGATCTCGTGGTGGATGGCATCGTGCAAGATGGCAGAAACGGTAACCCAAGCACCTGGGTCCAGGGCCCTTTCACGGGTTTAACAGCTTTCCCGTCTGACGATCCTTTGCTGTCGGGCTCCGCTCAAGGTATCGCCCTGCTTATGGCTAAGTACCAGTACAACAACCTTGTCGAGCTGTCAGGTGGCCTCCGTCGCAACTGGTGGACGGGTGCTAACGCTGTGAATACTGGCAGTCCTGTCGTGTGGAACAACATGTTCAATGTCGATTGGGGCGGTACCCGAAACGGCATCACCAATCCTGGCTACCCTGCCAGTTCCTACGATTTGCTGATGGGGATGCGTTACCGCCTGAACAACGTCTGGGTTGCGTCTGCCGGCTTGGTTCGACTGGGGACAGCCACCACAGACAACCCCAGTGACAGGGGGCAAACAAATTCCGCTCTGATAGGTTCACTGGGCCTAGAGTATGAATACAACAAAAATGTCAAGGTGAAATTTTTAACCGGTTCGGTTCACTATGCGCACCTGGGGCTTACCCCTTTCTCCGTCGGCAACAATACGAGCCTTAACTCCTCTGATTCCCGCATCAACCAGGATAGCAACTGGGTAACTGCAGGTGTCACCTTCGGTTTCTAAGCACGTCATTCATCTCGCCCTTTGTCCACATGCCCAGTGCATCAAGGCTCATTTAATGAAATTTACCGTACCTAAAGCCATGTCCAGTCGCTCCATCCCTCTCATTCCAACTTTGGGCGCTGTAGCCCTCGCAGTCCTTATGTCAAGCTGTGGCGGTGGTGGCAAAGTCACCGACACAGGTGGGCGCACGCAGAGCGGGGGTGCGGCCCTTCGGCCCTTGCCTGTAGAGTTTTCTACAAAAACGGCTGTGAACTATGGCCCGTACCGCACATCCGCAAAGGCAGGTGAACAGTATCTTCTGCAAAACGGTCAATGCGTCCTGAATCCCATTGACCGCGCCAATGAAGTTTTGACAGATGCCCAGGTTTTAGAGGACTTGCAGCTGTTGGTTCAAGCCGGTTTTGGTGTGATACGGTTGTTTGAGAGTTCAGATAAGGTCGCACTTAGAGCGCTGCGTGTGATCAGGGCCAACGCGCTCGGCCTTAAGGTGGTGTTGGGGGCAGCGATTGACAGCTACACGTTGGCCGCTATTGATACCACCTGCGGCGTTCCTACTTCTGATACCGCCAATGCCGCAGAGATCGCCCGTGCGATCAGACTGGCGAATGATTACCAGGACCTTGTGGTGGCCGTCAGTGTTGGTAACGAAAAGATGATGTCATGGGCCACTACCAAGGTTGCCACTGAAAAGATCGCAGGCTACATCACAACGGTTCGCGGCCAGATCACCCAGCCAGTCACTGCGGATGAAAACTGGGCTTTTTATGCCAATGCCACCAACCAAAACGACCCTTACGCCGTCAATGTGATTTTGGGCGCAGTTGACTATGTCTCTATGCATACTTACCCAGTTCTGGACACGGTCTATAGCCCTAATCTGTGGGACTGGCGGCAAAAGAGTGTGCCTACTACTGCACGGGCTGAGGCCATGATGACGGCAGCGGTTGAATCAGCCAAGGGTGAGTACGCTAAAGTTCGTTCCTATCTGAACGCCAAGAGCTTTGCCAACATGCCGGTGGTCATCGGTGAAACTGGCTGGAAGGCCCGTGACAAGCTGTGGGGTCGGGGCGCGTTCGACTTTAGGGCACATCCTGTCAACCAATGGATGTATCTGAAAAAGTTGACGGATTGGGCCAAAACGGTTCGTGATACCCAGAATACTGGTCTTGCCGTTCTTTACTTTGATGCTTTTGATGAGCCATGGAAACAAGCGGATGACAATTGGGGGCTTTTTGATGTCAATCGCAAGGCTCGCTATGCGGCTCAGCAGCTCAAACCCAACGCCACATGGCCTAACGGCATTGAGACGATCGTCGATACGGGTGACAAGGGTGTCTATACCGTGGCTGACGCTGTCTATTGGTCTGCACCGGTCGTCAATACTGCCGTCAATGTCGGCACTTACAGCCGCTACACACTGTATGCTGACGCGGTAACTGCCGGTGAGCTGATTGTTCCCACAACGGGGGCATCAGCTCTGATTTGGTATCCCTGGGACAAGACAACCGGTAACCTCACTTTTACAAGTTCCGGAACGAGTGACGGTAAGAATGCGATTGAATTTGCGCCTAAGCCGTCTGATTGGGGCTGGGGTATGTTTTTTGGCACTGGGGCTGCCAACTCTCTCAACCTGTCTCAGTTTTCCAGTGGTCACTTGCAGTTTGACATCAAGACCAACAAATATCCCGGCAAACTTGAGTTTGGTTTTGTGACCAACAGTGCTGACAACATCAATGTTGAGGCCTACAAGGCCCTGTCCTCTGGCATGGATGGCTATGTGAATGATGATGCGTGGCATCATGTTTCTATCCCGATTGCCGATTTGTTCAAGGGTAACGTGGGCGACCTGTCGATGGTGATGCATGCCTTTGTGATCGCCGACCGTTTTGCCTACACCGGCAAAGCTAATGGTACGACGGGGCTGTCCAATGTCTATGTGGACAAAATATACATCTCAAAAGACTGAAGGCTTGTCGCTTCGAGGTGTAGCAGCAATGACCTTGTCGCTTGTCACTGGCTAGCGCTAAACAGGTGGTCTGGAAGATCGGCCACCTTTTTTTGGGTGAATATCTGGCGCAATGTTCATGACCCCATCCATTCAATGACCAGCGCTGCCCCATTTACCAATCTCACCAACCATTTTTTGGTCGCCATGCCTTCTTTGCATGATGCTCTTTTTGGTCGTAGTGTGGTGTATTTGTGTGAGCATAGCCCGGACGGCGCTCTGGGCATTGTGATCAACAAGCCGTGCGACATCAGTCTGCAACGCCTGTTTGATCAAGTGGATATGCCGCTTGGCCGGTCTGATCTGATGGGTATGCCGGTTTTTATTGGGGGACCGGTTCAGATTGACCGTGGGTTTGTGTTGCATGAACCTTCCCCTGCACAGGAGCATATGCCTGTCGATTTGCCTGCCAGCCCCATGTTTGCATCTACTCTTTCCATCGTCGGTGGTCTAGAGATGACCACATCCAAGGATGTCTTAGATGCGTTGTCTCTTGGGGGAGGCCCTCGTAAGCTGCTGATTTCATTGGGTTATTCTGCCTGGGGTGAAGGGCAATTAGAGTCAGAGCTGTCTCATAACCACTGGCTGACCGTGCCTGCTGACCGCAAGCTGATTTTTGACACCCCAGCGGCCAAGCGCTGGGATGGAGCCTTGCTGCTTTTGGGCTTGCAAGCGTGGATGATTTCGCCCGAAGTGGGCCACGCATGAATTCCCGTTCTCGCTCTGTACCGCTACCGCCGATGTACTCCAACCCTAAGCCTGAACGTCTTGCTTCCACTGAAGTTGCGGGGCAGACTTTCATGGCGTTTGACTTTGGCATCAAACGCACTGGCTGCGCCATCGGGACGCGGCTTTTGGGAACGGCCCAGCCACTGAACACTTTCAGCGCCACGGGTGAAGCCCTGTTTGAACGGGTTGCCTGCCAGATCAAAGCTTGGCAGCCTGATGCGCTGGTTCTGGGTATTCCCTTCTACCCTGATGGCACAGCCCATGAGAATACTCGGCGTGCCAAGCGGTTTGGACGGCAGTTGTATGGCCGTTTTGGACTGTGGGTGCATGAAGTGGATGAGCGCTATACCACCACAGAGGCCACGTCCCTGGGGGCCAAAGACCTGGATGCTGCCTCTGCCTGCTTGATTATGGAACAGTTTTTGAGAGGTCTTGAATGAGCTTGCTGGCCCTGAATGCTGAGGCTTTGTACGACGAGCTGTGCAGCGGTGTTCAGCGTTTACTGACCCCGCAGATGCACTTGCTGGGCGTGACTTCGGGTGGCGTTTGGCTGGCGCAGCGCCTACAGCGTGACTTGAAGTGGCCACATCCGGTCGGTGTGATCTCCTCAGCCATGCACCGTGATGATTACGCCCGTCGTGGCATGACCCCTGCTGCGCAAACCAAAATTCCGTTCGATGTGGACGATGCCAGCATCTTGTTGCTGGACGATGTCTTGTTCACAGGACGCACGATTCGCGCCGTGATGAATGAGCTGTTTGACTATGGCCGCCCTTCCTGCGTCAGGCTGGCCGTGCTGGTGGACAGAGGTGGGCGCGAACTGCCCATTCATCCTGATCTGTGCGCCGCTCGGGTGGTTTTACCCGCCCAGCAATCGTTGTCGCTGTCTTTGGGACAAGACCCAATGACAGGATTCAGTTTTAACCTGAAAGCTAGTGATGCCACCAGCTCGTGACCTTCAACTGAACGGGCATGGCGAATTGGTTCACTTGCTGTCCACCGAGGGCCTGCCCCGCAGCATCTTGGTGCATATCTTGGATACAGCTGACAATTTTGTGAGCGTTCACGACCGTGAGGTTAAAAAAGTTCCGCTGTTGCGCGGCAAAAGCGTTTTTAATCTTTTTTTTGAAAACTCAACGCGCACAAGAACCACTTTTGAGATTGCGGCCAAGCGCCTGAGTGCAGATGTCATCAACCTTGATATCGCCAGGTCATCCACCGCCAAGGGCGAGTCCTTGCTGGACACTGTCGCCAATCTGAGCGCCATGGCCGCCGATATTTTTGTGGTTCGGCACGCAGAGTCGGGTGCCCCCTACCTGATCGCCCAACATGTGGCACCGCATGTGCATGTGATCAATGCCGGCGATGGTCGCCATGCCCATCCCACGCAGGGCCTGCTGGACATGTACACCATTCGCCATTACAAAAAAGATTTTGGCCGGTTGACCGTGGCCATCGTGGGTGATGTGCTGCATTCACGGGTGGCACGCTCTGACATTCATGCCCTGACCACGCTAGGCTGTGGTGAGGTGCGGGTGGTTGGCCCCAAAACACTGGTACCCAAAGACATGGCCGATCTAGGTGTGCGGGTGTGCCACACGCTGTCAGAAGGCATCAGGGACTGCGATGTGGTCATCATGCTGCGGCTACAAAACGAGCGGATGAGCGGCGGATTGCTGCCTTCAAGTCAAGAGTTTTTTAACAGCTTTGGCCTAACGCAGGACAAGCTGCAACTGGCCCGCCCCGATGCCATCGTCATGCACCCCGGCCCGATCAACAGAGGTGTAGAGATGGACTCTGCGGTGGTCGATGGTCTGCAAAGCGTGATCTTGCCGCAGGTCACCTTTGGTATCGCGGTGCGCATGGCCGTGATGGGCATTGTTGCTGGCAATGTTGCCTAAGGCATCATTCACTGCTATTAATAAGTTGTTTACATGATCAAGACCATCATCATGGCCCTTGATGCAGTATTGACGGGTATTATTCAATTTTAGGTTGCTGTTATGACGCATTTAATTTATTTTGATAAAGTGACTGCGCATACGCACGTGTGCTGCACATTCCTCAGATGAATACCGGCTTGCGCCTCTTGATCAAGGGCGGTCGGGTGATCGACCCGGCAACGGGAACGGACGAGACCGCCGATGTGGCCATCGCCAACGGCAGGGTTTTAGCGATCAAAGATGCCCTAGGCGATTTTCAAGCCGAGCAAATCCTGGATGCCGCAGGCTGTCTGGTGATCCCCGGGCTGGTTGATCTGGCCGTACGGCTGCGCGAGCCAGGCCATGAACACACCCACATGCTGGCCTCCGAAATGTCAGCGGCTGTGGCGGGTGGCATCACCAGCCTGGTGTGTCAGCCCGATACCGACCCCGTTCTGGACGAACCTGGCCTGGTCGAAATGCTGCGCTTTAGGGCCGAAAAACTACAACAGGCGCGGGTCTATCCATTAGGCGCGCTGACGCGCGGCTTGCAAGGGCAGTCGCTGACCGAGATGGTGCAACTGACAGATGCCGGATGTGTGGCCTTTGGTCAGGCCAATGCCCCCATGCCTGACACCCGAATGATGCAGCACCTCATGCAGTACGCCAGCACCTTTGGCTACGCCGTCTGGCTGCACCCGCTGGACAACTGTCTGGGGCAAGGCGCTGCTGCCAGCGGACCGCTGGCGACCCGCATGGGTCTGGTCGGAATACCGGTTGCCGCCGAGACCATCGCCTTGCACACCCTTTTTGAACTGATGCAGGTCACGGGTGTCAAAGTTCACCTGTGTCGCCTAAGCAGTTCGGCAGGCGTAGCCCTTGTGCGTCAGGCCAAGGCCCGTGGCCTGCCCGTGACCAGCGATGTCAGCATCAATTCGCTGCATTTGACCGATGAAGACATTGGCTATTTTGACAGTCGCGCCCACCTGACTCCCCCACTGCGCCAGGCTATCGATCGCCAGGCCCTGAGCGCTGGCCTGGCAGACGGAACGATCGATGCGTTGGTTTCAGACCACACGCCGGTTGATGAAGAATCCAAAGCCCTGCCTTTTGCCCAGAGCGAGGCCGGTGCCACTGGGCTTGAGCTTTTGCTCAGTCTGGCCTGGCAGTGGCATTTGGCATCCGGTGTGCCTATCGCACGCGCCTTGGCTGTCGTGACCTGTGGGCCAGCCAGCGTTCTGGGCACAGCACTTGGCACACGCTTGGGGCGCACTGGCCACCTTCACGTGGGCGGTGAGGCTGACGTGTGCGTGTTTGACCCCCATGCCCATTGGACGGTTAGCCCACATAACCTCTGTAGCCAGGCCAAGCACACGCCGTTTGCGGGCCGGCAATTGCCAGGGCGGGTACGGGCCACGGTGGTGGGCGGACGAGTGGCTTTTGTGGGAAATTGACCGGTCAGAATAATGGCACTTGCTAACCACCTACTAACCACCCACTAACCACCCACTAACCACCACCAATCTCCCCATTTTTCACAATCGTTTTCGCAGCCAAACTATGGGGGCAGCTTTCGCGCCCTGATCGTCGGTGTCCTTGAAGAGCTGAAGCCCATGCTGGGTGACAAGGTTGATGAAGTGATGAAAACAATGAACCTGCACGTGCAACCCCTGTTCGTGCAAGCCCTGCCACCTGACCCCTTAAAAATGCCATTGGAGTCCTCGTAAATCAATGACTTATCAATGGTTATGGGTGTCAAAACGAACCCCACAAATTCAGTCACATTAACCTGCCGCTTGCAACGCCAGTCCGGCGTGTTCACGCAGGGGATGAAACTGGATTTTTGGAAATCGCTCTTGTGCCAAGCGAACGTCATACGGACTGGTACACAGAAAGGCCAAGGTGTTGGCCACATCCAGTGCCATGCGCTGCGGGTAGGCCGCCACAAAATTTTTGAGATCTGCCGGACTGTCCGCGCTGATCCACCGTGCGCCGGTGTAAGGGCTACCCTCTAGCCTGATGTCAGCATCGTATTCGCCCCGCAGCCGGTGTTGCACCACCTCAAACTGCAACTGCCCCACAGCCCCCAGCAGCATGTTGCCACCCACCTCGGGCCTGAAAACCTGGATAGCGCCTTCTTCGCCCAGTTGGGCCAGTCCCTGCTGCAACTGCTTGGTGCGCAATGGGTTTTTAAGCACCACGGTCATCAGCATCTCGGGGGCAAAAAAAGGCAGGCCAGTAAACAGCAGTTTGACTGAACCATCGGTGATGGTGTCGCCCAGTTGCACCCCGCCGTGGGTGGTAAAGCCCACAATGTCACCAGCGTAGGCCTCAGACACAGCCTCACGGCGCTGACTCATAAAGGTAACGACGCTGGTCGGGCGCAGTTCTTTGCCGGTTCGCATCACCACCAGACGCATGCCCGGGGTGTACCGGCCTGAGGCAATGCGCACAAAGGCAATCCGGTCGCGGTGGTTGGCATCCATGTTGGCCTGAACCTTGAACACCACGCCTGAAAAAGCAGGGTCTTCAGGCAGAACCTGCTGCGTCACGCGCTGCTGACCCACCTGGCGTGAACTCGTCCGTGGCCCCGGTGGCGGGGCCAGATTGACCAGTGCATCCAGAACCTCAAGCACCCCAAAGTTGTTCACCCCCGACCCAAAAAACACCGGTGTTTGGCGGCCCGCTAAAAAGGTTGCGGGGTCAAAGGCAGGCGACGCACCGGTGGCTAACTCCATGCTGTCGCAGGCGGTTTGCCAGGTGTGTCCAAAGCGCTGGGCCAGGGCCTGCGGGCAGTCGAGCGGCATGACATCAAAGTCTTGTGGCAGGCGGTCGCTGCCCGATTGAAACACCGTCATGGCCCGGGTGCGCAGATTGACAATGCCGCCAAAGGTTTTGCCCTGGCCCACAGGCCAGGTCATCGGTACACAGGGCATGTGAAGCTCGCGTTCCACCTCGTCCAAAATGTCAAGGGGGTCGCGAACTTCACGGTCCATCTTGTTGATAAACGTGATGACAGGGGTGTCGCGCTGGCGGCAGACCTCGATCAACCGGCGGGTTTGGGACTCAACCCCGTTGGCCGCATCGATCACCATCAGGGCACAGTCCACCGCCGTCAGAACGCGGTAGGTGTCTTCTGAAAAATCTTTGTGGCCCGGGGTGTCCAGCAAATTGATAACGTGGTCGCGATAGACCATCTGCATGACGCTGGAGGCCACCGAGATGCCCCGCTGCTTTTCGATTTCCATCCAGTCGCTGGTGGCGTGGCGGGTGGCTTTGCGGGCCTTGACGCTGCCGGCAATTTGAATGGCCCCTGAGAACAGCAGCAATTTTTCGGTCAGGGTGGTTTTACCGGCATCGGGGTGCGAGATGATGGCAAAGGTGCGGCGGCGGCTGGTTTCAGGGATGAAAGTCATTTTTTCATTTTAAGCAGAGGGGTTTTTAGAATGCGCTACTTTCTGATTTGGTTCAACCAATTGGTGCTAAATTCACATCATCACCGTCATTTCTGACCGGTATCCTACACAGGTGTCACCTACCATGAGCATCCAGACCATCGCCACCAGGCCTTTTTCCGACCAACGCCCGGGCACCTCGGGTCTGCGCAAAAAAGTGGCTGTTTTTATGCAGCCCTACTACCTGGACAATTTTGTTCAGGCCTTGTTGGACGTGCTCAATGCGTCAGGTGGCCCGGACGTACCAAGAGAATCGGGTGGATCGGGTGGATCAGGCGGTGAAGCTCGCGCACTGGCCGGCCAAACGCTGATTTTGGGCGGTGATGGCCGGTTTTTTAACCGCCCGGCCATTCAGACCATCCTTAAACTGGCTGCTGCCAACGGTTTGACCCGCGTGGTGATGGGTTGTGGCGGCATTTTGTCCACCCCTGCAGCCAGTGCCGTCATTCGCCGCAGGCAGGCCTTTGGCGGCATCCTCTTGTCGGCCAGCCATAACCCCGGCGGGGCGGATGGCGACTTTGGCATCAAGTACAACATGAGCAACGGCGGCCCGGCCACCGAGACCCTGACCGAGGCCATCTACGCCCGCACCCAGGTCTTGAACACCCTTTATTGCAGCGATGCCCAGGATGTCTGCATCGACAAAATCGGGCGTTTGCAAGTCGAGCACATGCAGATCGAGGTGATCGACCCTGTGGGAGACTATGCCGCTGTCATGCGCAGCCTGTTTGACTTTGACCTGTTGAGCGGCCTGTTTGCCAGCGGGTTTTTGGTGCGTGTGGATGCCATGAACGCCGTGGGTGGCCCGTATGCCAAACAAATTCTAGAAGGCGAAATCGGTGCACCGCTTGATTCTGTGGTCAATTTTGCCCCCCTTGAGGACTTTGGCGGTCACCATCCTGACCCCAACCCCGCCAATGTCGATGATTTGATCTACCGCATGAGCAGCAAAGGCATGGGCGCTCCAAAACTGGGCGCAGCCTTGGACGGTGATGCCGATCGCAACCTGGTGATGGGCCGCAACTTTTTGGTCACCCCGTCGGACAGTCTGGCCCTGCTCACCCAATACGCACGATTGATACCCGCGTATCAGGGTGGCTTAGCCGGTGTGGCGCGCTCCATGCCCACCTCCACTGCCGTTGACAGGGTGGCCAAAGCCTTGGGTATTCCCTGTTACGAAACCCCCACTGGCTGGAAATTTTTTGGCAATCTGCTCGATGCTGGCCTCGTCACGCTGTGCGGCGAAGAAAGCTATGGCACAGGCTCATCCCATCTGCGCGAAAAAGACGGTTTGTGGGCGATTTTGTTCTGGCTAAGCGTCATCGCGGTGACTGGCCAGTCCATGGAGTCCCTGGTACGCGACCACTGGAAGACCTATGGTCGCAGCTACTATTCGCGCCACGATTACCTGGATGTGCCGGTCGAATACGTTGATACCTTGATGAAGGATCTTCACGCCAAGCTACCTGCCCTGGCCGGTCAAACCTTTGGCCGCCGCACCATCTTGGTGGCTGATGACTTCGCCTACACTGACCCGGTCGATGGTTCGACATCCAGCCACCAGGGGGTTCGCCTGGTGTTTGACGATGCCTCTCGGCTGATTTTCAGGGTCTCAGGCACAAGCACCGAAGAGGCCACACTGCGTCTGTACATGGAGCGCTTTGAGCCTGACCCTGCCTGCCACTGTGAGCCTGTGGCCTTGGCCGTAGCCGAGTTGTCGGCCCTGGCCGAGCACATCTCCAAGGTACGCGTGTACACACGCCGCGCCGGCCCCACGATCGCTACCTGATTGCTGCATTCTTCGTAGGTGCGGGCTTGCCCGCGCTGGTTTGTTTTCACGTTAAGTCCTCAAACACAATGAGTTAAACATGATGGTCACAAAAACCCTGGAAACCCATCAACTGGTTCGCCACACTGTGGCCTTGGTTTTGGCGGGAGGGCGTGGGTCGCGCTTGAAGCAATTGACCGACAGACGGGCTAAACCAGCGGTTTATTTTGGTGGCAAGTTCCGCATCATCGACTTTGCGCTGTCCAACTGCCTGAACTCTGGCATCCGGCGACTGGCCGTCGTGACCCAGTACAAATCGCATTCGCTCATGCAACACATGCAGCGCGGCTGGAGTTTTTTGCATGCCGAACTCAACGAAATGGTCGATCTGCTGCCCGCCCAACAGCGGGCCGGCGAAGAGCATTGGTACCGTGGAACGGCTGATGCTGTCTTTCAAAACCTGGACATCATTCGGTCCAGCCGTCCTGAATACATCGTCATTTTGGCTGGCGACCACGTCTATAAGATGGACTACTCCATCATGCTCAAAGACCACGTGGCCAATGGTGCTGGTTGCACTGTGGGCTGTATCGAAGTGCCCCGCGCCGATGCCTGTGATTTTGGTGTCATGGCCTTGGGCGACGCTCGCCACATCACGGCCTTTGTCGAAAAGCCCTCTGACCCCCCCGCCATGCCGGGCCGCCCTGACGTATCGCTGGCCAGCATGGGCGTGTATGTGTTTGATGCCGATTACCTGTACCAACTGCTTGAGCACGATCTGTCAGACCCCGATTCTGCCCACGATTTTGGCAAAAACATCATCCCGACCGCTGTGGCGCAGGGGCGTGCGCTGGCACACCCGTTTGCCATGTCCTGCGTGTCCAGTTCAGTTGATGCACCGCCCTATTGGCGTGATGTGGGGACGATC
Organism: uncultured beta proteobacterium; assembly: GCA_903822205.1. GTDB lineage: Bacteria > Pseudomonadota > Gammaproteobacteria > Burkholderiales > Burkholderiaceae_C > Rhodoferax. The sequence continues at coordinate 68,890 of CAIJOK010000094.1, forward strand.
GATGCCTTCTGGTCGGCTAACCTTGATTTGGCATCTACCCTGCCTGAGCTGGACATTTACGACACCGAATGGCCTATCTGGACGTACCAGCGCCAGCAGCCGCCGGCCAAATTTGTACCTGACGATGCCGGTCATCATGGCGTGTCTGTCAACACCTTGGTGTCCTCCGGCTGCATTGTGTCGGGGTCACATGTGGCCCATTCGGTGTTGTTTTCGGGGGTGCGGGTGCATTCGTTTTGCCATATCGAGCAGGCCGTGGTGCTGCCCGATGTGGTCATTCATCCGAAATGCCAGTTGCGCCGCGTGGTGATCGACCGTGGCTGCGAGCTACCCGCCGGCCTGGTGGTGGGCCAAGATGCCGATCTGGATGCCAGACGCTTTGAACGCACGCCAGACGGTGTGGTGCTGATCACCCGTGAAATGCTTGAGGGTCTGGGCTAAAGCTTCGGATCATTTCGCTAGTCTGGTGCGAGCAAGCCCGCACCCACACAAACACGGCGACCTCTGTTTGCCAACCAACCCCCGACCCCATAGAGCAACCCATATGAAAGTATTGCAAGTCAGCGCCGAGATTTTTCCACTGCTTAAAACAGGAGGCCTAGCCGATATTGCCGGTGCATTGCCCTACGCCCTGCACCGAGTGGGCTGCGTGGTGCGGGTGCTGCTGCCGGGCTTTCCGGCCATCATGGCTGATCTGACCGATGCCACTGTCCTGACTGAACTAACGGCACCATGGGGTGAGCACGTGCGCGTTTTACAAGGGCGGCTTGCCACGCTGGCGCAAGATGCCTACATCATCGACGTGCCAGGGCTTTATGCCCGAGCAGGCAGCCCTTATGAAGATGCCAATCGCAAGCCCTATGCCGACAACTACCTGCGGTTTGCCCTGCTGGGCTGGGTGGCGGCCTGTCTGGCCAACGGGCTTGACCCCCACTGGCAGCCCCGCGTCGTCCACAGCCATGACTGGCATGCGGGTCTGACATCGGCCTACATGGCGTTTTTGCCCCAACGCACCCAGCGCGCCGCCACGGTCTATACCGTCCATAACCTCGCCTACCAGGGCTTGTTTGCGCCCGCTTGCTTTAGTGAGCTGGGTTTGCCTCAGCAGGCGTATGTCGATCACGGGCTTGAGTTTTATGGCCAGGTGTCGTTCATGAAGGCCGGCCTGCATTACGCAGACCACATCACCACCGTCAGCCCCACCTATGCGCACGAGATTCAAACGCCAGAACAGGGCTGTGGTCTGGACGGCCTGTTGCGCCGCAGATCGGGCGTGTTGTCCGGCATTTTGAATGCCGTCGATGGAACCATCTGGAACCCCGCCATTGACCCCAACATCATCCACCGATTTGATGCCGCAGACCGATCGGGCAAGGCTCTGTGCAAGGCCAGCTTTCAGCAGTCGGTCGGACTGGACGTGCGGCCTGATGCGCTTTTGTTTGGCATCGTCAGCCGCCTGACCGAGCAAAAGGGCTTGCATCTGGTGCTCAGTACCCTCCACGCCATTCTCAGTCGTGGGGGGCAGTTGGTGGTGTTGGGCACCGGTGATTCTGCATTTGAGTCCGCTTTTTGTGAACGGGCGGCCGCCTATCCGCAGTCGGTGTCGGTGCGCATCGGCTACGACGAGGCCTATGCCCACCGCGTGTTTGCGGCCACCGATGTCACGATGGTGCCTTCGCGCTTTGAGCCTTGTGGTCTGACCCAAATGTACGGCCTTAAATACGGCAGTCTGCCCCTGGTACACCGGGTGGGCGGCTTGGCTGACACCATAGCCGACTGTTCGTTGGAAGACATGGCTGATGGCCTGGCCAATGGCTTTGTGTTTGATCTGTTCACACCGCAGGCGCTAGAGCGTGCCCTGCGCCGTGCGTTCGTACTGTACAGCAGGCCCAACGACTGGAACACTGTGCAAGAGCGCGGCATGAAGACACCGCTGGGCTGGGACCACGCAGCGGCCCAATACATGGCTTTGTACCAGCAGTTGTGTGCCTGACGCATCCTGATCTTGTCACCGTGTTTCGTCAGTAATTTGCCAAATGGTTTATCTAAGGGAGGGTCGATATGTCCAATTTTGTATTTGACCAACGTCGCGCCGGCGTTGTTTTGCACCCGACTTCTTTGCCCGGCCCACATGGGTCAGGCGACTTTGGGCCTGATGCCTGCCGTTTTATCGACTGGCTGCACAGCGCAGGACAAACCTTATGGCAAACGTTGCCTTTGGGGCCGATAGGGCCAGGAGACTCGCCCTATATGGGCAGCTCGGCCTTTGCCGGCAACCCTCTGCTGGTGGCTTTTGAGCCGTTGCTCTCAGAGGGCTGGGTGACACCGGCGCAATTGAACGCGGGTTTTGCAGACCTTGACCGTTGCGACGACACAGACCCCATCCCGTGTACGCACATCCATTACCCTCAACTGGTGCCTGCGCGTCTAACGATGCTGCGTGCGGCTTTTGATGGTTTTTTGTCCCAGGCCAGTGCAGTTGACCGTGATTTTTTGGCAGCCTGGTCACAGGCTGAGCGCAGTTGGCTAGACGATTACGCCCTGTTCATGGCGCTAGACCAGGCACACAGCCCTGCGGTGTGGACACAATGGCCTTCACCGCTGGCGCTGCGTGACCCTCGGGCCTTGGCGCAGGCACGGGTTCAGTACGCAGACGAGATCAACTTTTGGCAGTTTGTTCAGTGGCAATTCGAGCTTCAGTGGAGTCAGATCAAGGTTTATGCCAATGACAAAGGCATTGGACTGGTAGGCGACCTGCCAATTTTTGTGGCGCACCATTCGGCTGATTGCTGGGCCAGGCCAGACCTTTATGAGCTGGACAGCACGGGTCATCCACGTGTGGTGGCCGGTGTGCCGCCCGACTTCTTTTCGGCCACGGGCCAGCGCTGGGGCAACCCCCTGTACAACTGGAGCGCCATGCGGGCCGACGGCTACCGTTGGTGGATCGACCGCGTCAAGCGCCAGCTCAAACTGGCCGATGTGGTGCGCATCGACCACTTCAGGGGCTTTGTTGACTATTGGGAGATTCCGGCTGACAGAAGCACCGCTGAGGTGGGGCAGTGGCGTGCCGGCCCGGGCGATGCCTTGTTTGATGCCCTCAAACGTGCACTGGGCCCCTTGCCCATCATTGCCGAAGATTTAGGCATCATCACGCCAGAGGTGACCGCCCTGCGTGTGCGAACGGGCTTTCCAGGCATGAGGGTGTTGGAGTTTGCCTTTGGCGGTGATGATTCCAATACCTTTTTGCCACACCACTACGAGCCTAACTCCGTGGTTTATACCGGCACCCATGACAACGATACGGTGACGGGCTGGTGGCAGCATTGCAGTGAGCACGAAAGAGCCTTTGCCATGCGCTATCTGAATTGCAACCGCACTGACGTGCATTGGGCCATGATCAGGGCGGGGGCGTTTTCGGTTGCCAATATGTCGTTTTGCCAGTTTCAGGATATTTTGGGTTTGGACAGCAGCCACCGCATGAACACCCCGGGCACGCTGGGCTGCTGGTCATGGCGCTTTAAGTGGAGCTGGATCAAGCCCAGCTTAGCCGCGCAACTGGCGCAGATCACGTCGGCCAGCGGGCGATAAATCAGTAGATCAATCTGATATAGTCACCGGCTTTTCGCGGCTTTGCCACGAGGATTTTTGCAAAATTGTTTCAAACGTTGCGTGTGATGTGCAGCGTTTGCGTCTTTGTCATCAGGAGGCTCAATTGCCAACCATCAACCAGTTAGTTCATCAGGGGCGTTCTATTGAGACGATCAAGTCCAAAAGCCCCGCGATGGAAAATTCACCGCAGCGCAGGGGGGTGTGTACCCGCGTCTATACCACCACGCCCAAAAAACCCAATTCTGCGCTGCGCAAGGTCGCCAAGGTTAGGCTGACCAACGGGTTTGAGGTCATTTCTTACATTGGTGGCGAAGGCCACAATCTGCAAGAACACAGCGTGGTGTTGGTGCGCGGTGGTCGTGTCAAGGATTTGCCGGGTGTGCGCTACCACATCGTTCGCGGCTCTCTTGACCTTCAAGGTGTCAAAGATCGCAAGCAATCGCGATCCAAGTACGGTGCCAAAAAGCCCAAAGCCAAATAAGGGTGTCCCTTGCAACCCTAATGATTCGATAGCCTAAGGGCCCTAACGGCCTTAAATGACCCAATGTCCGGGCCAAGTAAGTGAGAGACTTATGTTTAACTCTCAAGGCGCTTGTTTCAAGCGCCAACTGAAGCAAATCAAGAGGTAAAAAATGCCACGTCGTCATGAAGTCCCCAAACGCGAAATTTTGCCTGACCCCAAGTACGGCAACGTTGAACTGTCCAAGTTTATGAATGTCATCATGGAGGGCGGTAAAAAGGCTGTCGCAGAGCGCATCATCTATGGCGCTTTGTCCCAGATCGAGAAAAAGCATCCTGATAAAAACCCCCTTGAGGCCTTTACACTGGCCATCAACAATGTCAAGCCTTTGGTTGAAGTCAAATCCCGCCGTGTGGGGGGGGCCAACTACCAAGTGCCTGTTGAGGTTCGCCCTGTGCGCCGTCTGGCGCTGTCCATGCGCTGGATCAAGGAAGCTGCTCGCAAGCGCGGTGAAAAGTCCATGGCGCTGCGCCTGGCCAATGAATTGCTTGAGGCCACCGAGGGCCGTGGCGGTGCCATGAAAAAACGTGACGAAGTTCACCGCATGGCTGAGGCCAACAAGGCTTTCTCGCATTTCCGTTTTTAGTTTGTAATTTTCACGGCTTGCAGTGGCTTCGGTGGGGCCATTTGATGAACAAGCAATCCATCAACCATCAACCCCGGGTCGCCTTGTTGGCGTCTCTGTCTTTGCAAAGTACCGCCCCTTTTTTCAGGATTCATCATGGCCCGCCATACCCCCATTGAGCGCTATCGCAACATTGGCATTTCTGCGCACATTGATGCCGGCAAAACAACCACCACCGAGCGCATTTTGTATTACACCGGTGTCAATCACAAAATTGGCGAGGTGCATGACGGAGCAGCCACGATGGACTGGATGGAGCAGGAGCAGGAACGTGGTATCACCATCACGTCGGCTGCGACCACCTGCTTTTGGAGCGGCATGGAGAACAACTTTGCCAAGCACCGAATCAACATCATCGACACCCCGGGACACGTTGATTTCACCATTGAAGTCGAGCGTTCAATGCGGGTGTTAGACGGTGCCTGCATGGTCTATTGCGCTGTCGGCGGTGTGCAGCCCCAATCTGAAACCGTATGGCGTCAAGCGAATAAGTACAAAGTACCGCGTCTGGCTTTCGTGAACAAAATGGACCGCACAGGTGCCAATTTTTTCAAGGTGGTCGAGCAGATGAAACTGCGGTTAAAGGCCAGTCCCGTGCCCATCGTTATCCCGATCGGTGCAGAGGAGCACTTTACCGGCGTGGTGGATTTGATCAAGATGAAAGCCATCATATGGGATGAGGCATCGCAGGGCATGAAGTTTGACTACAGCGAAGTTCCTGGTGATTTGCTGGAACTGGCCAATGAGTGGCGTGAAAAAATGGTTGAAGCTGCCGCCGAGGCCAGCGAAGAGCTGATGAACAAATACTTGGATGAAGGCAGTTTGACCGAGGATGAAATCAAACTGGGTTTGCGTACCCGCACCATTGCCAGCGAGATTCAACCCATGCTGTGCGGCAGCGCATTCAAAAACAAAGGTGTGCAGCGCATGCTGGACGCTGTCGTTGAGTTCATGCCGTCGCCCATCGACATTCCACCCGTGGGAGGCACAGACGATGATGAAAAACATGTGGTTCGCAAGGCCGATGACACTGAAAAATTTGCTGCGCTGGCCTTTAAGCTCATGACCGACCCCTTTGTGGGGCAGCTCACCTTTGTGCGGGTTTATTCGGGTGTCTTGAGCAAAGGCGACACGGTCTATAACCCCATTCGAGGTAAAAAAGAGCGTATCGGTCGCATCGTGCAGATGCATGCCAACAAGCGTGAGGAAGTGGCCGAAATCTGCGCCGGCGACATCGCCGCCTGCGTTGGATTGAAAGATGTGACGACAGGGGAAACCCTGTGTGACCCCAGTGCCATCATCATGCTTGAACGCATGGTGTTCCCCGAGCCTGTCATCACGCAGGCCGTCGAGCCCAAAACCAAGGCAGACCAAGAAAAGATGGGCATCGCTTTGCAGCGACTGGCCCAGGAAGACCCTTCTTTCAGAGTGAAGACCGACGAAGAGTCAGGCCAGACGCTGATCGCAGGCATGGGTGAACTGCACCTTGAAATCATTGTCGACCGCATGAAACGTGAGTTTGGCGTAGAGGCCAATGTGGGCAAGCCCCAGGTAGCCTATCGCGAGACCATACGCAAAACCATCGAAGACTCTGAGGGCAAATTTGTCCGCCAGTCTGGCGGCAAGGGCCAATATGGGCACGTGGTGCTCAAACTTGAACCCAACGAACACGGCAAGGGCATTGAGTTTGTTGATGCGATCAAAGGCGGCGTGGTGCCACGCGAATACATCCCGGCCGTTGAAAAAGGCATCCACGAGGCTGTTACACAAGGCGTTCTGGCCGGTTATCCGGTGGTCGATGTCAAGGTCACTTTGCACTTTGGTTCGTACCACGAGGTGGACTCCAACGAGTTAGCCTTCAAAATGGCGGCAATTTTTGGTTTTAAAGATGGCTGTCGCAAGGCATCCCCCGTCATCCTGGAGCCGATGATGGCTGTCGAGGTTGAAACCCCAGAGGACTATGCCGGTAACGTGATGGGCGATTTGTCGTCACGTCGCGGCATGGTGCAAGGCATGGAGGATATGGTGGGTGGCGGCAAGGTCATCAAGGCCGAGGTTCCGTTGTCCGAAATGTTTGGTTATTCCACTACGCTGCGATCGATGTCGCAGGGCCGTGCCACCTACACCATGGAATTCAGACACTACACCGAGGCACCACGCAATGTGTCTGAGGCCATCATGGCGGCCAGGGCCAAGTAACGATCAGTTCAAAACTGTCTGCGATTTCGCACCCCATGTGCTGCCCGTGGCCAGGGACATCGTGACGAACTGCAAACATTAAATCAACTCACGGGCATTGTTCATCTACAGGAAACTCCAAAATGGCTAAAGAAAAATTTGCACGCACTAAGCCCCACGTCAATGTGGGCACCATCGGTCACGTGGACCATGGTAAAACCACACTGACTGCGGCCATTACCACCGTGCTGGCCGCCAAATACGGCGGTCAGGCCAAGGCCTATGACCAGATCGATGCAGCACCCGAAGAAAAAGCACGCGGCATCACGATCAACACCGCCCACGTAGAGTATGAAACCGCCAACCGTCACTACGCTCAC